>CAZMGG010000095.1:0-22209 GCA_964565715.1 uncultured candidatus Brocadiaceae bacterium
AGGTGACCAGCGGCCTGTCGGCGTTCGGGCTGCCGTTCCTCTGGAAGGCGGTCCGGCTCGACCCGGAGACCGGGCTGCTCTACATGCGGAACCGCTATTACTCGGCGGCGATGGGGCGGTTCTTGACGGGGGATCCGATCGGGGTATGGGGGGATTGGTCCGGTTCAGGGAACGAATACGGGTATGCTGCTGCTAGGCCGACGATTCTCAGCGACTCTCTGGGTGAACAAGCGGAGGTGCAATGGCACCACCTGCTTCCAAGAGAGTTTGCCCGGGAACATGGACATCTAGGGTTCGGGGCGGATGATAGTTGGAACGGTTGGAGAGTGACGAGCTCGGACCATAGTAAGTTGCATGGGCCATGGAACGCCGAATGGGGCAAGTTCTTCGAAGACTTCAAGAGCAAAGGCAAAGTTCCCACGAGCGCTGATGTTGATGCTCAGCTGCAGGCGATGGCGAAGGATCCGCGGTTCACTGACCAACTGCGACGCGGTAGGCCGGCGGATCGATCGTACTCAGAGTGGCGACGCGCGGACAAGTCGCTCTTGGCCAATCCCGGCGTCGGCACACCATGTAAGAGACTGGTAATGCCTCGCACTCGAGCGAGGCTTGCCGTGGCGGCTGCTTTGCGAAGGGCGGACGGCAGAGTCAAACGGGGTGGGCGACGAGTTCTGGGCTTCGCTGGTTTTGGGATTCTGGGCTTCCAAGCTGCTTGTTCAGATGACCCTACATCAGTGGTAGTCGATGCGGCCGCAGATCAGGCAGTGGCGTCGATTCCGTATGTGGGTACGCCATACGGACTCCTGACACTCCTTGGCGCAACTTTGAGCGTTGCCGAGGCTGCGTGGGAGGCGAGTGATCAGTGGGCTCACATTGATCCCCCCGCTCCACTGTCCAGTGGGTTGCACGAAGGAGCATTCGACCGTAGCGTGTACTGGCCGGGCCGTTCGCAAGGGAGGAACTGGTGAGAGCGTCACCGATTGGCGAGGCGGTGCGTTTGGTCGATGTAGCGACAGCTACGACTTGGCGGTGGGACCACAAGAGTGCAGAGGCATGAAGCTATGAGAGTCAGATCGGATGCGCCCTTCCTGAGGTCCGGCCTTGGCGTGCACTTTAGCATCGACAAGCAGTTGCTCCGAGATTTCTATAGTGCACAAGAGCTGAAAGAACGCTACCCACAGGGCTACTATCTGGTGCATCACATCAGCAGCCCATGGGACCTCTACATATGGGACAAGTACAGAAGCGATCTGGCATTGCCGATGGCGAATCGTGTGCCGTGCGACGTGTTTGTGTGGGGGTACGGGCCGGCACCAGACTATCGGATGACACGCATTGGCGGTGCGCCATCCGGGCTCGCAAGTGCCGACATTCCTCGGAGGCGAGGCGTGTGCGCGACTATGATTGCGCAGATCGCATTTGACGATTCATTGGATATAGTCGGAGCGACGTTGCCCGCCATGTCGCTGGCGGTGTTCGCGTACAGGCCCGATCGCATGCTATCGTCCGACAATTATGAGTGTCGCTGGATCGTCGGTGACCGACGTGTTTGCGCGAATCGGAAGGAGTACGATCCCGAATGGCATGTTGTTCAGGCGTACGGTGTAAGGTTCCGAAGTTGCGACTTTGGAGCTGTGGATGAGAGCGATATTGATAGACGTGACACGCAGCGGCTTGGGCTATGGAAGTTGCCGATCTACTCCGCAACCAAGATTGGTGGTGTCTGCAGTAATGGACCTTCCAACATGGTTGGGGGCAGGGAAGAGCTGTTCCTGGGACAGGTGGGAAGTGTCGTTGTGTCTGCTGCACCGCCTTACCCTTGGACAAACCGCAAGGAACCAATGGACGCATGTGGTCCCGACAGCGTCCATGCAGACAAGAACTGTCTACGCATAGGTGACTTGGGCGTAGCGTGCCTCAGCCTGAGAGGTGGCGATGAGGTGGTTGTGCGTGCTGACTGGTTCTAGGCCTACTGTAAGAGCATTCCGGGAATCGGGTGGCTCGCATCTGTTGTGTTCTTCTGCCTCGATGTACCCGAGCACGGAGTTGGTGGTGCTTGCAGTGAGAGCGACGCCCTATGGCGGAACAGCTGTCGAGTTGTACGACGCTGATGGGGCCCTCGGTGGAATTGAGGCTAGTGTCGATAGTGAGTTGAACCGGAAGATGCTTGAAATGACCAATGGATAGGACTTTCGGGGTTCTGAGAGGTCGTCGCCCCAGTCCCAGGGCCGATGCTTGCCTCGCGCATGGCGTTGTCCAGGGGGGGCGAGTGTTCCGGGCGGGGCCGTGGGTGCCGCCGTTCTTCGAACCATGGCCGAAGGGCGTTGCGTGTAGCCCTGCGGGTCGTCGGATTCTGGAAGAATCTGGGCTGAGCGGCATTCGTGGGTTCGAGCCTCTACAGGTTCACGTTGCCGACGTCGGATACCATGATATAGGAGACATTGTGAATGCCGCGGATGTCTTCGACGAACAGGTTGTTGCCCTTGCATCCAGATCCGGACGTATGGCCCAATGCTTCATGGTAATGGGTCTTCCGGTGGCATGTCACCTAGGCGAGATGCAGACGGAGAGTGGGTCATGGATAGTCCAGCTCAGTCCGATGCGGCCGTTCGTGTACGACTTCGGCGAAGTCAGCGTCGAGGGTGAGTCAGGCAAGGGGATTTACCCCATGTTTCTTGCGTCTACGAGATTCCTCTCCGTTCTTGAGCGCGAACTGCCGGGGTGGTTCACGTTGACACAGGATACACTGGATCTGGAGTAAGGAGGCAGCCCGGTCGAGACGCACACAGATCCGCTGGGCAAGGAGGTGAAGGTCCTGCCGGACGGCTGCAGAAGGCGGCCGGAAGGATCCCCGGGGCGATCACCTGCGTGTCCGAGGTCCGGAAGGCGAGTGTGGTGGCGGTCGGGGCTCAACATGCGGGGGGGCGGCAACCAGTCTTCGGCGGGCAGTCGCCGCGTGAACACCCCGCAACCGTGTACGGCTTGACGCTGGATGGCGGGATGCGGTATCGAAGCATGCTGGAGTCATGATCAACTCGATTACGAACACGCGGCCTCGTAGGCGGTCGGTGGAGGTCCCCATGGCAGGCAGCGACCATGGCCTGGGGCGTCGGGCCATGGGCTTGTCGTTCATCTTGTTCGGCAGTCTGAGCATGGTGGCCTGCACGAGCGTGGAGACCGCCGGCCCTCGCATGCCGTGCATCCGACTGTCGGAGCCTGCGATCCGGTTGCCGGATGGCTTTCGGCGCGGAGAGGATTCGGGCCTGCCGCCATCGGTGGTCGTTGCGGAGACCGCTGGGCGATTGCCCGCGACCGGCCTGCGCGGGAGCTCCCTGCTCGAAGTGGAGGAGTGGCTGGTCGGCCAGTTGGGCGTTGAGCGCAGCATGCTGCCGAGGATGATGTGCTCCGACGATGTCTATGACCACGACGACGGTGATGGCCCCGTCCTGTATCGGTATCTGTATCCGTATCACGGCGAGATTCCGCTGATCCAGGCGATGGGGGTCATCGACGCCCGAGCCGGTGGTGTGTGGGCCAGGCTGCCGATCGTCATGAGCCGTCCATGTCTGGACGCGCAGCGCCGCATCGTCGACAGAGGCTGGGTTCTCAGGAAGATCAACCAGATCATGGGCTACCCGGACGGGCCCCCCAGCCAATATGAGCCCGCGCTGGTGTATGCGCGTCCTCCGGATGCGGCGAGACGGGACGCGCTTGGTTGGGAAGACGAGACCGCCGGCGCGATCATGCGCCCGACGTGGATGCTCGAACCTGGGGTGTACGTGGACGGCTGGACCGGCAAGTTGTGGGTGGAGCGGTGAGGAGTGCACCTGGCGGCATGCACGCATCCGCACGATCGCCCGATCGCGCGCCGCCCCCCCACCCGCACCCCACTACCCAGGCAGCAGCGCCGCCAGCAGCACCCGCAGTTCGCGCACGCCGAACGGCTTGCTGAGGCGGTGCAGCCGCCCCCGCACGTCCTCACCGGGCACCCCCGTCGGCGGTTCGGTCTGCAGCACGCAGACCTGCAGACCGGGGCACAGCCGGGCCACCGATTCCGCCAGCTGGTCGCCGGACTCCGGCCGCGTCCGCTGGTCGACGATCAGCAACTCGAAGCGGTCCGGCGTCGCCGCCAGCAGCGAGCGGGCGGCCTCGCCGTCGGTGCAGGCGAAGACCGAACGGCCGCGCGCCTCGAGTTCGGCCGACAGCAGCGAACGGATCGCCGGGTCCTGCTCGAGCACCAGCACGCCGCCGTAGCGGTCGCGGCCGCGGGGCGGACGCGGGCCTGGATCGTTCCAGTCCTCCTCGACCGGCATCGGCGGCTCAGCGGGGGCGCAGAGCGGGGAGGCGGCGGCGCTGCCCAGCTCCCAGTCGTCGTCGTGGGCGGCGGCGAACGCGCCGGGGACGGCGGGCAGCAGCACCAGGGCCCGGGCGACGTGCTGGTCGGCGAGGTGCCAGACCTCGACGGTGGCGCCCTGGCTGGCGAGCAGGTTGCGGGCGGCGGTGCAGTCCAGCTCCAGGCTCTGGGCGCGCGGGTGGCCCTGCAGCTCGGTGACCGGCTCGTCGACCCACTCGAGGTCCAGCGCGATGGCGACCTCGGGCTCGACGCCCTCGAAGTGGGCCTGGGTGCCGAGGACGAGGCGGCGGGCGCCGCGTTCCATGTGCATCAGGGCCGACGCGAGGCAGACCAGGGCGTCGTGCAGGGTGGCGGGGCCGATGCGGACCGGCGGCAGCACGGCGGGGCCCTCGATCTCGACCTGCAGGCCGAAGTGCAGGAGCTGCAGCTCGTCGCGCAGGGCCGAGAGGGTGGTGGCGACGCTGGTGGCGCCGGTGTCGGGTTCGGGCGGGGCGGCGAAGGCGCGCAGCTTGCTGTGCAGGCGTTGCAGGCGCTGGACGGCGGCCCAGAGCTGTTCGGCGGCGGGCGGCGGGGCGCTGCCGCGGCTGCCGGCCTCGATCAGGAGCTGGGCGTTGCCGACGATGCCCGAGGCCAGTCCGGCGAGCTGGTCGGCGACGGCGGTGGCGAGCGCCTGGGGGCCGAGGCTGGCGGTCGTGGCGGGCGGCGGGGGTTCCGGCGCGGGGGCCTGTGGCGGCGGGGCTGCCGCCGCGGGGGGCGGGATGAGTCGGGGGCGCCGACGGTGGAGCAGCCAGGCGACGGCGCTGGCCCCGGCGGCACCGGTGGCCAGCCACAACCATTCGTGCACGACGGGATCCTGGGCGGGGTGGGAGGGGCGGACGAGGGGGGTCCAAGCTAGCCGGCACCGGCGAGGGTGCAACGACGGGGCGGGCGAGGCGGCGACGGCGGGGCGGCGGGCGGCGGGGGGCTTGCCAGCGGCGCGCGGCGGCGGCAGGTCAGGCGGGCTCGTCGTCGCCGCGCGGCGGGCCGAGCTGGAAGTGGTGGGTGATCGGGCCGAGGCACTGGGCGGCGGGGGTCGGCACCGCTGTGCCGTCGACGAGGAGGGTGCCGCAGGCGCGCACCAGGGTGAAGGCGACGAAGCCGCCGTGCGGGCCGTCGATGGGTTCGGCGACGTCGGTGCAGCGATGGCGGATATGGTCGCGGGGCAGGCCGAGGAAGCGCGCGCGCAGGCGGTGGTCCGGGTGGGGGTTGTCGATGCGCAGCGTGAGGCGGAGGAAGGGCTCGTCGGGGAAGCCGAGGAGCGCGAGGCGGCAGGGGAAGCCGGTGCGGCCGCGGCCGAGGCTGCCTTCGAGCACGAGCGCGTGCAGGTCCGGGCCCTGGCGGTGCAGGACCGGCTGCAGGAAGCGCGGGTCGAACAGGCGCGGCCGTTCGGTGGGATCGGCGGCGAAGCCGTCGAGGGTGCCGCGGTCGGTGCGGTCCTCGAAGCGGAGGAAGCCCTGGCTGCGGATGCCGCCGTCGCGGTCCAGCAGGAGGAGGCCCTCCTTGCGGGAGAAGCGGACGCGGGGGCCGGCGCTGGTGACCAGCAGGTCCTTGCGGCGGCGGAGGTCCTTGCCGTGCAGGATCTGGCCACGGAGCGGGTCGGGCGGATGGGCGGCCAGGACGGCGGTGGGGTCGCCGTCGCGGGGGTCTTCGGGCAGGAGGCTGGCGGCCTCCTCGAGCGCGACGGCGAAGCCGCGGGCGGTGCCGTCCTGGACGGTGCCGGCCCAGAGGTCGGGGCGGAGGGTGGGGGAGAGGCCGAGGAGGCGCTGGCGGGCGGCGGTGCTGTGCAGCAGCGCCTGCTGGGCGCGGAAGGCGAGCAGCTTGAGGTCGATGCGGGCGTCCCGGCTGCCGGGGCCGGGCGGATCCCAGGGGCCGAGGTCGCTCTCGCGCGCGGCGTGGCACTGCAGCAGGGTGCGGCCGCGGCGGTCCGGGTGGGACTTCACGCGGGGTCCGCCGGCAGCTCGATGCTGTAGTGGCGGCCGGAGGTCATGTGCACGCGGGCGTGGGCGAGGCCGGCCGCGTCGGCGCAGGCGCGGGCCTCGTCGAGGGTGAGGGCGGCGCAGAAGGAGTCGAAGAAGAGCTTCTGCTGGTAGGGGTCGGCGCCGGCGGCGTGGAGCTGGACCAGGGCGTGGGCGGCCTCGGGCGTGGCGGGGCGGAAGAGATCGCGGATCAGCAGGACGCCGCCGGGGCGGAGGATGCGGGCCGTCTCGCGCAGGAACGGCAGCGGGTCCGGGATGTGGTGCAGGATGGTGTTGCTGAAGACGCCGTCGAAGGAGTGGTCCGGGTAGGGCAGCGCCTTGACGTCGGCGCGGACGAACTCGATGCGGTGCTGCAGGCCGAGGGGGGCGAGCTTGGGCCGCGCCAGCTTCAGCATCTCCTCGGCGAGGTCGACGGCGACGATGCGCGGCTTGGCGGCCTGTTGCGCCAGCAGGATCGGGATGTCGCCGGGGCCGGTGCCGAGGTCGATGACGCGGGTGCAGGCGGCGCCGCCGAGCTGCAGGAAGCGTTCGACCACGCTGCGGTTGGCCGCCGAATGGTCCATCTGCTGGTAGCCGTGGGCCTCCTCGGGGGTGTCCATGGCCTCGGGCTCGAGCACGCGCTGCATGGCGGCGATCTTGGCAGAGGCCGCGCCCGGTTCCAGGGGTTGGCCCGGGAATGCCGATGGCATGGGCCGATGAACCCCGTCCGCCTCTGGGGCGATCCCTTCGCCGGGACCGCCGCCGCCGCCCGTCTGCGCGCCTTCCTGATCCTCGCCGGCGAGAACGGCTGCGAGGTGGCGTTGGCGCTGGGCGCGGTGCGGGAGGCGGCGGTGACGGGCGGGGAGGTGGTCGAACTGACCGACGGCGCGCGGGTGCTGCGGGTCGGCACGGCGCTCTGCGAGGCCGAACTGGCGCGGCTGCGGCGGGCGGTGACGAGCGTGGTGCCGGGCTCGGCGCCGGTGGTGGTGTTCGCCGAGGCCGAGGGGATGGCCGACGGGCTGGCGCTGGCGGGGCTGGAGTGGCCGCGGGCCTGCAAGGTGATCCCGGCCCAGGCCGCGGCGACGGCGCAGGAACTGCTGGCGCGGGTGCGGGCGGAGCTGCGGTGGGCGGGGACCGAGGATCCCCCGGTGTGCCGCGAGCGGGCCGAGTTGCAGCCGTTCCTGGCGCTGCCGCCGGTGGATCCCCAGGGCGTGCTGGTGCACGTCGGCGCGGTGGATGGCAGCCGCGGCACCGACCTGGTGCTGCGGCTGTTCGCGCGGGAGGTGGCGGCCGGCGGCCGGCGGCTGCGGGTCGTGCTGGACGGCGAGGCGGCGGAGCGGGACGCGTTCGTGGCGGCCGCCGGGGAACTGCTGCGGCAGGAGGCGCCGCCGGGCATCGAGCCGGCGGTGGAGTTCGTGCCGGGGCCCCTGCGGGCGGCGCACCTGCGCGACGCGGCGGTGGTGCTGCTGCCGTGGCGGCAGGCCGCGGGCCTGGAGGTGGTGGTCGACGCGCTGGCGTCGGGCCGGCCGGTGCTGCTGTCGCGCTGGGGCGGGACCGCGGGCATGGTGCCGGGACCGGGCCTGTGCGAACCGATCGGCGGGCGGCTGCTGCCGGCGGAGAACGGCCAGCCGGGGCGCTTCGAGCCGCAGGTCCGGGCGCTGTCGGCGGCGTTGCGCGCGGTGCTGGCCGACCCGGCGCGGGCGGCGGCGGTGGGCGCCCGCGGCCGCGCCCATGCGCTGGGTGAGCTGTGCGCCGATGCGCCGGCCGCTGCCCTGCCGCGGCGCTGCGCGGTGACCGGCGAGCGGCCGGTGGTGGTGCTGGAGGCGCCGCTGTTGGAGACGTCGTCGGCGGCGGAGCTGACCATCGACACGGCGCGGGCCCTGCTGGCCCGGGACCAGGTGGAGCTGTGGCTGCGGCCGCGGGCGCCGTTCCGGCACGAGCTGGGCTGGCTGCGGGCGCGGGCGCCCGAACTGCTGCCGCGGCTGTGCCGCGAGGTGCGCGGCGCCGACCTGTGGCTGTCGGCGGGCTGGCCGGTGCGGGCCGATCGGCCCGACTGCGGCACGTTCGCGGTGCGCTTCGACTACGAGTACGGCGCGCTGCCGGTGGAGCTGATGCCGCTGCTCGACCAGGAGGCGGACCAGGTGGTGGTGCACAGCGCGCCGGTGTTCCGGCTGCTGATGGCGGCGGGCCGCAGCGACGAGCGGCTGACGCTGCTGCCGCACGGCGTCGACCCGGTGTTCCAGGGCGAAGGTGCGGTGCTGCCGGAGGTGGCGGCGTTCGCGCCGGGGCTGCCGAAGGTGCTGTTCGTGGGCGGCCTGATCTGGCGCAAGGGCGTCGACCTGCTGCTGCAGGCGGCGCTGCAGGCCTGGGCCGCAGGGGCGCGCTTCGCGCTCGTGTTCAAGGCACTGGGCTCCGATCAGCACTACGCGGGCTTCGGGCTCGGCGAACTGGTGCGCCGCGTGCAGCGGACCGACGGCGCGCCGCCGGTGCTGCTGCTGGAACGCGACCTGTCGCGGGCGGAGCTGGCGGCGCTCTACCGGAGCTGCGACCTGCTGGCGCATCCGTATCGCGGCGAGGGCTTCGGGCTGCCGGTGCTGGAGGCGCGGGCCTGCGGGCTGCCGGTGCTGGTGACGGCGGGCGGCAGCACCGACGACTTCGGCCAGGGGCCGGGCGTGGTGAAGGTGTCCGCCGCGCGGCGCGACCTCGAACTGCCGGGCTGCCACGGCTCGCTGCCCTGGGTGCTGGAGCCGGACGCCCAGGCGCTGCGGGCGGCGTTCGCCGGCGCGCTGCGCGATCTGGGAGTCCTGCGATCGGGCGCGGCGGCGACCGCCCCGGCGGTGCGGGCGGCGTTCGGCTGGGACGCGGCGGCGGCGGGCATCGAACGCCTGGCGGCGCTCGGCATGGGCCGGCGGCGGCCGCGGCGGGTGGCGCCGGTGGGGCCCGCCGCGGTGGTCTGAACGGACGGGCGCGGCGCGGAACGGCCGGTCTCAAGGCGGGATGGGGCGCGGGCCGATGTAGCGGATGCAGGCAGAGGAACCCATGATCGACCTCGATCGCGACACGGCGTTGACCGGCAAGGTGCTCGACGCGATGGCCGCCCGGGCCAAGGCGGCGATCCACAACATCGCCAACCAGAACACCCCGGGCTACAAGCGCTACGAGGTGCGCTTCGAGGCGATGCTGCGCGACGCCGTCGAGAAGGGGAAGCCGATCGACGACATCGAACCGGTGGTGGTGCGCGACACCTCGGGCATGCCCGGCGAGAACAACGTCTCGCTGCTCGACGAGCTGTCGATGCTCGAGAAGGTGCGGCTCCTGCAGGACGTGTTCAGCCGCCGCATGGGCGGCACCGTCAGCCAGCTCAACCGGGCCATCTTCGGCCGCTAGACGGAGACCATGCGATGAACGACCCGATGAGCGGCATCTTCCAGGGCTTCGAGATCGCCAGCGCCGGCCTGCGGGCCGAGGCGACCCGGGCCGAGGTGGCGTCCACCAACCTCGCCAACATGCACAGCACCGGCAACGCCAGCCGCCTGCCCTACAAGCGCAAGCAGGTCGTGTTCGAGGAGGTGCTGGAGCAGTCACGCAGGCGGTCGGACGTGTCCGGCGGCGAACTGCTGGCGCGCGGCAGCCGCGTGGCGCGGGTCGAGGAGGACGAGGTCAGCGAGTTCCCGCGCTTCCAGAATCCCGGGCATCGCGACGCCGACGCCGAGGGCTGGGTGTGGACCAGCAACGTCGACGTGTTCCGCGAACTGGTCGACCTGTCGGTGGCCGAGCGCAGCTACGCCGCCAACCTCGCCGCCATGCGCATCTACAAGTCGATGATGCAGAACACGGTCACCAACATGCGGCAGTGAGCCGCGCGGCATCGGGTAACAGGAGGCAGCCATGACCGGATTCGACCTGCAGGGACCGATGGGCTTCGAGGGGCCGATGCCGCGGCCCGTCCGGCTGGTGGGCGAAGGCCTTGGGCCGCAGACGCCCGCCGCCGAGGGCGCGGGCTTCGCGGGCGTGCTCGACGCGACGTTGGGCCGCGTCGACGCGCTGCAGGACGAGGTGAAGGAGAAGTTCACCGGGCTGGCCGCCGGCGAGCAGGTGGAGCTGCACGACCTGATGGCCTCGATGGGCAAGAGCGAAGTGGCGTTCAACCTCATGCTCGAGGTCAAGAACCGCCTGGTGGATGCCTGGGACAAGTTGTCGCGTTCGGTGATGTGATCCATGCGTCAGTTCTTCAGTGACCTGGGAAGGCAGCTGCAGGGCATCTGGGGCCGGCTCGACGGCGCCCAGCGCCTGGTGGTGGTGGCCGTCCTCGTGGCGGCGGTGGTCGGGCTGCTCGGCATCGTCTGGTTCGCCGGCCGGCCGAGCTACCAGGAGATCTACTCCGCCACCTCGCCGGACGAGCTGCGCGACGCCCGCCGGCTGCTCAACCAGGCCGGCGTGCCGTTCATCACCGACGACTCCGGCCAGAGCATCCTGGTGGAGCGCAGCAAGATCGGCCAGGCCAACGCGATCCTGTTCGAGGGCGGCGTGCGCAGCACCAGCGGGGCGCGGGGCGACGGCGGCGTCGCCGGCCTGCTGGCCGACAGCGACACCCGCGCCGACATCCTGGAGGGCAAGGCGCGGCAGCGCGCCGAGGACGCCATCCGGCAGCTCGACGGCGTGCTGGCGGTGACGGTGAATGCGACGCGGCCGCGGCGCTCGGCGTTCCGCGATCGCGATCGCGAGACGCAGCCCCGCGCCACGGTGGCGCTGCGGCTGCGGTCCGGCGTGCCGTTCGAGCAGGTGGCGAAGGCGGCGGCCAGCCAGGCCTCCTCGGCGGTGGGCATGCCGATGGAGAACGTCGAGGTGGTCAACGCCACGACCCATGCCCGCTGGCGGTGGGACCCGGACCGCGAGGGCGCCACCGGCGCCGGCGAGTTCATGGCCCAGCAGCGGGCGATCTCGGACCTGAAGACCCAGGCGGCGCAGATGGCGCTCGACGCGGTCTATCCCGGCAAGACCATCGTCTCGGTCAACGTCGAGCTGGATCCGTCCTGGGAGGTGCAGACCAGCAAGATCATCCCGACCGAGGCCCTGGTGAAGTCGGACCGGACCACCAAGGACAGCACCGACAGCGGCGCGCCGGCGGCCGGCGCGGGCAACGGCAGCGGCGGCGAGCCCGCCGACGCCAGCCATCGCAACAGCACCAGCAAGGAGACCAGCGACCGCGAGTTCGTCACCGACATCGGCGAGCGGCGGTCGGGCAAGCTGGCGCCGGAGGTCAAGCGGATGACCGTGGCGCTGCTCTACGACGAGTCGCTGGACAAGAAGAACGGCTTCGTGCCCGCCGACCTGGCCAAGGTGGTGAAGTCGATCGTCGGCTGGGACGGCAAGCGCGACGAGGACGCGGCGTTCTCGGTGATGAGCGGCGCATTCCCGCCCGAGGAGCCGCTGGTCTCGTCCAGCGGTCCCGGGCTCGGCGAGGTGGCGCTGGGCTGGGCGCCGACGGTGGCGCAGATCCTCGGCCTGATGCTGGTCCTGTTCTTCCTGAAGGGCCTGTTCAAGCGGCCGACCCCCGTCCGCAGCAGCAATCCGTTCGGCGACCTGTCGCCGGCGACGACCTCCGGCGCCGCCGACGACGAGGACGACCTCGCCAACCTGTCCGAGGAGGAGCAGGTGAAGCGCCTGCGCCGTGAGATCGAACGGGCGATCGGCCAGGATCCGGCCACCCTGGCCCGCCTGCTGGAGTCCTGGCTGACGGAGCAACCGGCGTGAAGAAGGACGACAACGACCTGACGGCGGACAAGTGCGTCGCCACGCTGCTGCTGTCCATCGACCAGGATCTCTCGGCCAAGGTGCTCAAGCACTTCACCGACGACAGCGTCGACAAGGTCACCCGCGCCATGCAGGAGCTGCAGGAGATGGTGATCGACCAGAAGTCGCTGCGCCGGGTCTATCTCGGCGCCGTGTCGCGCATGCAGAAGGGCGGCATGGCGCTGGGCGACGTCGCCGGCGCCATGCGCAACGTGCTGATCAAGGCGTTCGGCGAGGACCGCGGCACCGACGTGACCCGGCGCGCCAACAGCGACATCCTGGCCAAGCGGCCGTTCGCCATGTTCGAGGCCCTGGGCCCCGAGGACCTCGCCAACCTGCTGACCGAGGAACACCCGCAGATCGCCGCGGTGTTCATGGCGCACCTGGACCGCAAGAAGGGCGGCGAGGTGCTGAAGTTCCTCGAGGAGGAGATGCGCGCCGACCTGGTGCATCGCGTGGCGACCCTGGACCGCACGCCGCCGGACGTCGTGCAGCGCGTGCTCGACGTCATGCGCAAGAAGGTCAAGGACCTCGGCCTGACCACGTTGCGGTCGGAGCCGAAGGCGTGGATCAAGGCCGCCGCCGAGCTGCTCAACAACATGGGCGGCGGCGAGAAGGTGCTGCTGGAGAAGATCGAGGCGGGCGACGCCGAGCTGGCCGGGCTGATCCGCGAGAAGATGTTCACCTTCGACGACCTCGCCAAGCTCGACAAGAAGGCGATGCAGAAGATCCTGGCCCAGGTCGACTCGCGGCAGCTGTCGCTGGCCCTGAAGGCGGCGGTGCCCGAGGTCGAGGACGCCGTGCTCGGCAACCTGTCGAAGCGCGCCGCCGACATGGTCAAGGAGGAGCGTGACAACCTCGGGCCGACGCCGCTCGGCGACGTCACCCAGGCCCAGAACGAGGTGCTCAAGCTGGTCCGCGACATGATGGACAAGGGCGACATCCAGGTCGGCGGCGCCGCGGAGCAGATGGTATGAGCGAGGCGGCGACGGGCGCGGCGCGGATGGCGTTGCCGGAGCGCCTGGTCGGCCTGCGCCTGCACTCGCGGCGGCAGGCCCCGGGCACGCCGGTGCCGGAGCGCGTCCGCTGGCTGGTGCAGCTCGGCGAGCGCAACCGGCGCGACGCCGAGGCCCACGCCGCGTTGCTGCGCGTCGGCTCTGCGGTGCAGAGCGCGCTGCGCGACCTGCCGCGGGCGGTGCAGGGCCGGCTGGACGAGGTCGCCATCCTGGCGGTGGAGATCGGTCTGGCGGTGGCCCGCGAGGTGGTCGGCGAGGCCCTCGACCGCGGCCACGTCGATCCGACGCCGGTGGTGGCCCGCTGCCTGCGGGAGCTGGTCACCGGCAGCGACAGCGCCCGGGTGGCGGTGCGCCTGCACCCCGAGGACCTCGGGCCGGTGCTGGAGCGGCTCGCCGCCCACCAGGACCTGCAGGCATCGCTCGGCCAGGCCGACCTGCGGCCGGATCCGGCCATCGGCCGCGGCGCCGTCGTGGTCGAGTCCGGCGCCGGCCGGCTGCGCGCCGAGCCGCGCGAGGCCCTCGAGCGGATCGCCGCCGAAGTGCGGCGCGAGGCCGCCCGGTGACGCTGCCGGCCTCGGTGCAGGGCGCGCTGCAGCGGGCCGGCGCGCTGACGCGGCCCCGTTCGGAAGGGCGCGTGCAGTCGATCCGCGGCATCGCCGCCCAGGTGGCCGGCCTGCGGGCGGCCATCGGCGACCTCTGCACCATCCACGCCGGCGGCGGCGAGCACCCGGTGCCCGCCGAGGTGGTCGGTTTCGACGGCGAGCGCGCCGTGGTGCTGCCGCTCGGCGAGCTGCAGCGCATCGCGCCGTTCGACCGCGTCACCAACGAGCACCGCGCCCTGGAGGTGCCGGTGGGTGAGGGGCTGCTCGGTCGCGTCGTCGACGCGCTCGGCCGCCCCCTCGACGACGGACCGCCGATCGCGGGACCGACCCGGGCGGTGACCGGCGAGGCGCCGGCGGCGCTGCAGCGGGCGCCGATCGACCGTCCGGTGGAGACCGGCATCGCCGCCATCGACGGCCTGCTCACCGTCGGCCGCGGCCAGCGCGTCGGCGTGTTCGCCGGTTCCGGCGTCGGCAAGTCGTCGCTGATGGGCACCATCGCCCGCGGCAAGGCGGCGCAGGTCAACGTCATCGCCCTGATCGGCGAGCGCGGTCGCGAGGTGCGCGAGTTCGTCGACGACGTGCTCGGCCCGGACGGCCTGCGCAAGTCGGTGGTCGTCGTCTGCACGTCGGAGAGCCCGCCGATGCTGCGCCTGAAGGCGCCGTTCACCGCGGTGACCATCGCCGAGCAGTTCCGCGCCCAGGGCCAGGACGTCCTGTTCCTGCTCGACTCGGTCACCCGCTTCGCCATGGCCGCCCGCGAGGTCGGCCTCGCCGCCGGCGAGCCGCCCACGTTGCGCGGCTACCCGCCGTCGCTGTTCGCCCTGCTGCCGCGGCTGGTGGAACGGCTCGGCAACGACCAGCGCGGCAGCATCACCGGCCTGCTGACGGTGCTGGTGGACGGCGACGACATGAACGAGCCGGTGGCCGACGCCCTGCGCGGCTACCTGGACGGCCACGTGGTGCTGAGCCGGCCGATCGCCCAGCGCGGCCGTTTTCCGGCGGTGGACGTGCTGGCCTCGATCAGCCGTCTGATGCCGAAGGTCACCAGCGAGGACCAGCAGCGCCGCGCCCGCAAGCTGCGCGAGCTGCTGGCCCACCACGAGGAGAACCGCGACCTCGTGCAGGTGGGCGCCTACCGCAAGGGCACCGATCCGCTGCTGGACCGGGCCCTGGACCGGCTGCCGGCCATCGAGGCCCTGCTGCACCACGGCTTCGACAGCCGGCCGATGGCCGACACCCTGCAGCGGCTGCAGCAGATCGCCGGGCTGTGAGCCGCCGGCACTGCCGGCTTTCGCGACGGTGAGGATCCCGCCCCCGACCGCAAGTCCGGTGCAGAAAGCGCCATGCCAACGCCGATAGGGGAAGCATGCGACGCTTCCGCTTCCCGCTGGCCGGCGTGCTGCGCCTGCGCGGCCACGTCGAACGCGCTGCCCGCCGGGCGCTGGGCGAGGCGTTGCAGCGGCAGCAGCTGGCCGAGCGCCGGCTGCAGAACGTCGAACAGGGCCTGCGCGAGTTCCAGGAGGAGGCCGCGGGCAGCGGCGGTGCGGCGCGGTTGGCGCAGGCGCTGGCGGCGGGCCTCGGCCGGCTGCAGTGGCGTGCCCAGGCCGAGCTGCGCGCCGCCGAGGCGGCCGTCGAGCAGCGCCGCGGCGACTACCTGGAGACCCGCAAGAACCGGCAGGCGCTGCAGAAGCTGCGCGAGCGCCGGCACGAGGAATGGCGGCAGGCGGCGCTGGCCGCCGAGCAGGCCGAACTGGATGAACTGGCGCGTCTCGGCCGGGCGGTCCGGGACGACGCGGAGGTGAGGACGTGATCAAGCTGATCGTCAACATCGTGGCCGGCATCGGCCTGTTCGCGGGCTCGGCGGTGGGCGTGCTGGCGGTCACCGGCCGGCTCAACCACGAGGGCACCCAGGGGCTGCCGCTGATCTCCGCGTTCTTCGCGGCGCCGCCGCCCGAGGCGGGCGGCGACGGCAACGGCGAGCCGGGCAAGGAGAACGGCAAGGACGCCGGCAGGACCGACGGGCACGGCACCGCGGCCGGCAGCGCCCAGGACCCGGCGGCCCAGGGTCCGGACCAGCCGTCGCTGAAGAAGGGCCGCTCGGTGTTCGAGACCGAGAAGCCTGCCGGCGACGGCGGCCACGGCGCGCCGCCGGCGGATCCGCACGGCACAGCGCCGGCGGACCCGCACGCGGCCCAGGGCCCCGAGGCGAAGGCGCCGCAGGGGTTGCCGAAGACCCAGGACGGCGCCACCCAGCAGGAGCAGGACTTCCAGAAGATGGGCCAGAACCTGGCCAACGACCGCGGCAATGCCTACTCGCCGGGCAACTACTTCCGGTTCGACGGCCTGCCCGCCGGCATCACGCCGGAGAAGCTCAACGAGGCCTGGGAGCGCGTCCAGCAGCAGATCGCCGACATCCAGAAGCGCAACGCCGCCATCGACCAGCGCGAGGCCGACCTGCGCATCCTCGAGCAGGACATCGCCCGCCGGCAGACCGAGATCGCCGCCGAGCGCACCAGGGTCGAGACCATGCAGAAGGACCTCGAGGGCCGCATCGCCGCGTTCCAGCAGCAGGTCAAGATGGTGCGCCTCGACGAGGTCGCCGGCCTGAAGCGCAACGCCGCCACCCTGGCGTCGTTCTCGCCGGCCAAGGCCGCCGAGCTGGTGCAGGAGAACTGGCGCAGCGAGGCGGGCCAGGACCTGATGCTCAAGACCCTGGAGGTCATGGACAAGGACAAGGCCAACGGCATCCTCGGCGCACTGCCCAATGGCATGGTGCGGGACGTGCTGGAGCGCCGTCTGCGGGTGGTGCGGGAGCAGGCCGCCGACGGCGGGCGCTGACGAGGATCTCAACAGCGACGGGCGCCGGGGCCGATAGACAGGCGGATCGACAAAGGAGCACACCACCGTGGCCGAAAAGAAGAAGGACGACCCGAAGAAGGACGCCGGCAAGGACGGCGAGGGCAAGAAGAAGGGCCTGCCGGCCATCGCGCTGATCGCCATCGGCGCCTGCCTGGGCGGCGCCGGCGTGGTGTTCGCGATCCCGCCGAAGAAGGTGGAGGTGCACGTCGAGGCGCCGCCGGTCAAGGTGATCCCGGTCCAGCACCCGGACCTGATGGAGTACACCTTCAATCCGCGCACCGACTCCGGCAAGGCCTACGCCAGCCTCAGCTTCTACTTCGTGTTCGAGGTGCGCGAGGACGAGGAGGCGCTGGCCTTCGACCAGATCAAGCTGCACTGGGACCGGGCGCACTCCAACTGCCTCTTGCTGCTGAAGGCGCGCACCCTGCGGGAGCTGAACTCGGAGAACGGCCAGCGGGTGCTGGCCAAGGACCTGGCCGACGAGCTGAACGCGTCGCTGTTCGCGCCGAAGGACGGCGTCAAGGTGGCCCGGGTCAGCGAGGTCCTGTGGAAGAAGTGGATGATCCAGTGAGCCGGCCGTGAACGAGATCCTCACCAACGAAGAGATCGACACGCTGCTGCAGATGTTCCGCGCCGACGGTGCGGACCTGGATCTCGAGGAGCCGGCCCCGGCGGCGGCGCCGGCGGCGGCGGTCGACAGCGGCGCGGTGGTGAGCAGCGTCGACCTGCTCAAGCCCAATCGCCTGAGCCGGGAGCAGATCCGCAGCCTGGAGCGGCACTTCGAGAGCGCCGGCAAGATGCTGTCGGCCACCATCAGCGACCGCCTGCGGCTGGAGACCCGCTGCGACTGCGTGGCGGTCGAGCAGGTGCGCTTCCAGACCTGGCTCGAGCAACTGCCGCAGCCCGCCGCCATCTACGTGCTGCGGATGGAGCCGATGACCACGCCGGTGCTGTTCAGCGCCACCACCGGCCTGCTCTACGGCGCCGTCGACCGCATCCTCGGCGGGTCGGGCAAGGTCGGCCGGCTGCCCAAGGACTTCACCCAGGCCGAGTACATCGTCGCCGACGCCCTGATCGGGCCCTGCCTCGACCGCATCGTCGAGAGCCTGCACGAGATCGTGCCGCTGCGCTGGTCGATGGAGAACCGGTTCTGCAACCCGAGCATGGCGCAGATCCTGCCGTCACAGGACGTCGTGCTGTCGGTCTACTTCCAGGCCGCCGGCGACCACCTGATCGGCGACCTGCGCCTGGTGGTGCCGTTCGCCGGGCTGGAGCCGTTCCTGCCCCGGCTCGTTTCCGACGCCGCCCGCTGGATCGAGCCCGGTGCGATGCGCGAGACCGTCGCCCGCAACGTCCGGCAGATGCCGATCGACCTGTCCGTCGAGCTCGGCGGCACCCGCATCCGCCTCAGCCAGCTCATGGCCCTGCAGCCCGGCGACGTCGTGCCCCTCGACACCCGGGTGGGCGAGCCGGCGGTGGTGCCGGTGCAGGGCCGCGCCAAGTTCCGCGGCCACATCGGCCGGATCGGCAACAGGTTGGCGGTCCAGGTTGCCGATGTCATGGAGAACTGAGCCATGAGCAACGGTCCCGAGAGCGTCTGGGGCGACGACGACGGCGGCGGCAGCGCCGGCGCCGACGTCCAGCCGGTGGCGTTCGGGCCCCTGTCCGGCGGCCAGAAGGGCGCCGACGACCAGCGCAACCTCGGCCTGCTCCTCGACGTCGAGATCCCGATCTCGGTGGAGGTGGGCCGGGCGCAGATGTCGCTGGAGGACGTGCTCAACCTGGTGCCCGGCGCCGTCGTGCCGTTGGACAAGAAGGCCGAGGAACCCGTCGACCTGCGGGTCAACGGCAAGCTGGTGGCCCGCGGCGAGGTCGTGCTGGTGGACGACACCTACGGCCTGCGCATCACCCAGATCCTCGACGCCGCCGGTCGCATCGAGAGCCTGCGCAAGTAGTCTGCCGCGGGTGACCGCCGACCGCTTCGTGCTCGAACTGGGGTGCGCGCTGCACGCCCACGGCAGCCCCGCCTACCGCGTCGAGGACGCGATGACCGCCAGCAGCCGCGCGCTCGGCCTGCAGGGCAGCTTCTTCGCGACGCCCACCGCGATCTTCGCCGCCATCGGCCCGCCCGGCGCCCGCGCCGACACCGTGCTGCAGCGGGTCGAACCCGGCGCCATCGACCTGTCGCGGCTGTCGGGCATCTATGACCTGACCGAGGACGTGCTGCGCGGCCGCGCCGACGCGGGCGCCGGCCTCGAACGTCTGCGCGGGCTGCTGGCGGCGAAGGCGCCCTGGGGCCGTTCCCTGCCGATGCTGGCCCAGGCCCTGGCGTCGTCCGCCGCTGCGGCCTTCGTCGGCGGCAGCGGCCGCGACGTGCTGGTGGCCGGACTGGTCGGCCTCGCGGTGTGGCTGCTGGGGCTCCTCACGGCGCCGCGGCTGGCGCTGGCGCAGGTGCACGAGCCGCTGGCCTGCGCGCTGGCGGCGTTCCTCGCCCATCTCGCCGCGGTGCTGTGGCCCGGCACGAGCGCGCCGGTGGTGACGCTGGCCGGTGTCGTCGTGCTGCTGCCGGGCCTGGCGCTGACCACCGCGCTCACCGAACTGGCCCTGCGGCACCTCGCCGCCGGCAGCGCCCGCCTGCTCGGCTCGCTGACCAACCTGCTGACCATGGCGGTGGGCGTCGGCATGGGCATCCAGGTCGGCCGGCTCTGCTGTGGCCCGACGCCGACCATCACGGTGGCGGCGCTGCCGGACTGGACCCTGCCGGCGGCGCTGCTGGCCTTCGGCCTGTCGGTGGCGGTGCTGCTGCGGGCCCGCGCCTCGGACCTCGGCTGGGTGCTGCTGGCCGTCGCCATCGCCTGGCTCGGCGCCCGCATCGGCCGCGAGACGCTGGGCCCCGAACTCGGCGGCTTCGGCGGCGCCCTGGCGGTGGCGCTGGCGGCCAACGCCTACGCCCACCTCCGCCGCCGGCCGGCGGCGGTGCTGCGCATCCCCGGCCTGCTGTTCCTGGTGCCCGGCAGCCTCGGCTTCCGTGGCCTCACCAGCCTGCTGGAACGCGACGTCATGCAGGGCATCGATCTGGCCCTGCGCATGCTGCTGGTCGGCGCGTCGCTGGTGGCCGGCATCCTGCTCGCCTCGGCCCTGCTGCCGCCGCCGCGGGATTCGTGAGTTCGCCCGGCGGCGGGCCGCGGCTATGCTGCTCCGCCGCCTTTCCGCCATGAACCGCCCCTTCGACCTCCGGGAGCGCCGGGACCGCTTCCCGCTCCTCCGCACGCTGCAGCAACGGGTCCTGGTGTTCGACGGTGGCATGGGCACCATGCTGCAGGCCGCCCACCTCACGCTGGACGACTTCCGCAACCTGGAGGGCTGCAACGAGATCCTGGTGGAGACCCGGCCGGACGTCATCGAGGACATCCACCGGGCCTACTTCGAGGCCGGCGCCGACGTCGTCGAGACCAACACTTTCGGCGGCCTGCCGTTCGTGCTCGGCGAGTTCGGCCTGCAGGACCGCTGCTTCGAGCTCAACCAGAAGGGCGCCGCCGTGGCCCGCCGCGTCGCCGACGCCCTCTCCACCCCGGACCGGCCGCGCTTCGTCGCCGGCTCGGTCGGCCCCGGCACCAAGCTGGTCACCCTGGGCCACGTCTCCACCGACGAGCTGTACGAGGGCTACCGCATCTACTGCGAGGGCCTGATCGCCGGCGGCGCCGACTGCCTCAACATCGAGACCTGCCAGGACATCCTGCAGGTCAAGCTGGCGGTGATGGCGGCCCGCGAGGCCATGCAGCGCCAGGGCCGCGAGGTGCCGATCATCTGCACCGTCACCATCGAGACCACCGGCACCATGCTGGTCGGCTCCGACATCGGCGCCGCCCTCACCGTCCTCGAGAGCCTGCCGGTGGACGTCATCGGCCTCAACTGCGCCACCGGCCCCGACCTCATGCAGGAATCGGTGCGCCACCTCGGCCGCCACAGCACCCGGCCGGTGATGGTGATGCCCAACGCCGGCCTGCCGCGCAACGTCGGCGGCAAGGCCGTCTACGACCTGTCGCCGCAGGAGCTGGCCCGCTTCCAGGCCATGTTCGTCAAGGAGCACGGCATCGGCGTGGTCGGCGGCTGCTGCGGCACCGGCCCCCAGCACATCAAGGCGATCGCCGAGGCCACCGCCGGCCTGCGGCCGGCCGAACGCCCCCGCGACTACCAGCCGCAGGTGGCCAGCCTGTTCCACGCCGTCCCCCTCGACCAGGACTCCGGCCCCCTGCTGATCGGCGAGCGCACCAATGCCAACGGCAGCAGGAAGTTCAAGGAGCTGATGCTGCAGGGCGACACCGAGGGCATGGTGGCGATGGCCAAGGAGCAGGCCCACGAGGGCGCCCACGTCCTCGACGTCTGCACCGCCTACGTCGGCCGCGACGAGGTCGCCGACATGACCCGCATGCTCACCGCCATGGTCACCAAGGTGACCGCGCCGGTGATGATCGACAGCACCCAGCTCGACGTGGTCGAGGCGGCCCTGCGCGTCACCCCAGGCCGGCCGATCATCAACTCGATCAACCTCGAGGACGGCGAGGAACGCGCCGACAAGCTGTGCCAGCTGGCGGTCCGCTACGGCGCCATGTTCGTCGCGCTGACCATCGAGGAGTCGGGCATGGCCAAGACCGCCGAGCACAAGCTCGAGGTCGCCCGCCGCATCCACGACATCGTCGTCAAGCGGCACGGCATGCGGCCGGCCGACCTGATCTTCGACCCGCTCACCTTCACCATCGGCTCCGGCGACGAGGCCTCCCGCGACGCCGGCCTGCAGACCCTGAAGGGCATCGAGCTGATCAAACGCCACCTGCCCGGCGTGCGCACCATCCTCGGCCTCTCCAACATCAGCTTCGGCCTCGATCCCTATCCCCGGCAGATCCTCAACTCGGTCTACCTGCACGAGGCCATCCAGCACGGCCTCGACGCCGCCATCGTCCACGCCAGCAAGATCGTCCCGATCCACAAGCTCGACGACGACGATCGCAAGGTCACCCTCGACCTGATCTACGACCGCCGCCAGCCGGGCTACGACCCCCTGTTCGCCTTCATCGAGCGCTTCGCCGGGCAGAAGAAGGTCGACCTCGGCGGCCGCCAGGACGAGATGGCCCTGCCGGTCGAGGAGCGACTCAAGCGCCGCATCATCGACGGCAACAAGATCAACATCGGCGTCCACCTGCAGGAGGCGATGCAGAAGCACCGTCCCCTCGACATCATCAACGACCACCTCCTCGACGGCATGAAGGTGGTCGGCGACCTGTTCGGCCGCGGCGAGATGCAGCTCCCGTTCGTGCTGCAGTCCGCCGAGGCGATGAAGGCCGCCGTGGCCTTCCTCGAGCCGCACATGGAGAAGGTCGAGGGCGAGGCCAAGGGCACCCTCGTGCTGGCCACCGTCCGCGGCGACGTCCACGACATCGGCAAGAACCTGGTCGACATCGTCGTCAGCAACAACGGCTACCGCGTCGTCAACCTCGGCATCAAGGTGCCGATCGAGCAGATCCTCGAGGCGGCCAGGGAGCAGAAGGCCGACGCCGTCGGCATGAGCGGCCTCCTCGTCAAGTCGACGGTGG
>CAZMGG010000096.1:0-22093 GCA_964565715.1 uncultured candidatus Brocadiaceae bacterium
ACTGGAAACCGGCACAGCGTGACGTCGGAGAACCGCCCGAGCGTGACCGCCGACAACGATGTCGGTGCGGATCTACCCTCAGATCAGAGATCAGAAGCGCAGCCGGTTCACGTCCCCCGGCACCAGCACCAGCGGGTGCCGTTGCGCCTCGGTGCCGTCCTGGCGCATCAGCACCAGCGTCACCGCTGCGTCCGGGACCACGAACACCGGCGTGCGGCCGTCCTGGAGCTGCAGCTCGTCATAGGTGCTGCGCGAACGGCCCTCGAACACATCGATGTCGAGCCTGCGGCCGTTGCCGTCCAGCACCCGCAGCGCGGTGGCCAGATCCGGCCGGGCCAGCTCCACCTGCACGTGGACGCGCACCGACACCGTCACCGTGACCTCGGTGGGCCGCGCGCCCGCCAGCTCCAGCAGGCCCCCGTCGACGCCGCGGCCGTACTCCAGCGGCAGGATCGACTCGCCGTCGAGCCGCAGGTAGGCGTGCCGGTGCGGCACCTCACGCAGCACGAACCGACCCTCGGCGTCGCTGCGGGTGTGCATCGCCTGGGCGTGCATCGTGTTGCCGCCGACCTTCAGCACGTCGCCCATCAGGGCGACGCGCACGCCGGGCACCGGCTGGCCGGCACCGGTCACCACGCGGCCGGCCAGTTCGCCGAAGCATGCCGCGGTGGGCAGCCGCATCTCGACGCCGGCGCTCCCCGCCCGCACGCCCGGCAGATCCGCCCAGAGCAGGTTCTCGTCGCGCATCGCCCGCAGGTCGTAGCTGCGTTCCAGCAGCCCGGTCAGCGTGAACTCGCCGCGCTCGTCGGTGCGTGTCCACGGCCACATGACGACCGGTGTGCGGCGCAGGAACTCCTGCGGGTCCCGTTCGCCGGACGCGCGCAGTTCGGCCATCGCCGCCGACATGGTCAATGCCCCCGACGCGAGACCCTCGGTCAGGGCGCCGCTGCCCTCCAGCCTGGCGAACGCGGTGGGGTCGGTGACCCAGACCTTGATGCCGGCCAGCGGCTCGCCGTGCTCGTCCAGCACGCGGCCGCGGATCGTCTGCGGCAGCGCCGGCAGCCAGACCAGCACGAAGTCCGGCCAGCCGGTGTCGGGTCGTTCGAGGCGTACCGGCGGCAGTCCGGCCTTGGCGGCGAGCAGCGGCTTGCCGCCGTCGGTCAGCGTGAAGTTGCCGTGCTCGTCGGTGCGGCCCGCATCGCCGCCCAGCGAGACCCAGGCATCGGCCACGGCGCTGCCGTCGGCGGCCAGCACCTGCCCCGCGATCGCGCCTTCGGCGCGGGTGGGCCGATGCAGGGTGACCCGGAGTTCCTGATCGCGCGCCGGCAGCGGCCTTCGATCGGGCAGGTGGCCCGACAGGGTCGTGAGCAGCGTGGCGCCGGGCACCGCGGGCGCGTCGAGATGGACGCGACCCTCGCCGTCGCTGCGGCCGTGGAAGGCGACCGTGGTGGCGGCGTCGGCGTTGTCGCGGAAGCGGCCGCGGAAGCCCTCGGGCAGCACGACGGCGGTGGTGGCCCCGGCGAGCGGCGCGCCGTGCTGGTCGGCGACGACGGCGGTGAGGCGGACCGCGGTGGCGGCCACCACCAGGGCATGCGGCGGCGGCGCGCTGGCGTCGAGCACCGGCATCAGCACGGTGATGAGGTCGGGATCGCCGGCCAGCAGGCGGCCATTGCCGGTGAAGGCGGCGGTGAACGTCCCGTCGGGGCCGGTGCGGAACGTGGCCAGGTCCTGGCCCTGTTCGCTGCCGGCGCGGAACACCACCGGCCGATCGGCGAGCGGGCGGCCTTCGGCGTCGCAGAGACGGCCGGCCACGGTGACGGGCGCGACGGTCGGGACTGGCGCGGCTGCGGCGGCGGGGTCGGGCAGCGGGTCGGCGGCCGAACGCTCGGCGCCGGGCGTTGCGGCTTCGCCCGGGCCCGGTCGTTCGCCTGTGGCCACGGTGTGCGTGGTGGTGGGTGTGCCGGGGCCTGCCAGAGTGGCGGGCGGCGGCGTGAGGAACTGCCAGGCCAGGACGGCGCCGAGCGCGAGCGCGCCGGTGGTGAGGAGGAGCTTGGTGTTCATGAGCAGCGCCAGGGGAATCGCCGCCGGCAGGCCCGGGGCAGGTGGGTGGAGCAGCGGCAACAGGGCCGCGGGGCCGCCGGGGCCGAGACGTTCGCGCAGGCGTTGCAGCGCGCGGCGCAGGCGGGTCTCGACGGTGGCGACGGGGATGGCCTGCTGCGCGGCAATGGCCCGCACGGAGTGGCCGTCGAAGAAGCGGAGCAGGATGGTGCTGCGGTAGGGCTCGGCGAGGTCGAGGACGTGGGCGACCAGCAGCCGGTGGGCGTCGGCGCGGGCGACGATGTCGTCGGTGGCGGGCGCCGTGGTGGGTGCGGCCGTGGCGAAGTCGGCCTCACGGCGGGCACGGCGGGCCTCGGTGCGGCGATCCTGGCGCCAGAGGTTGCGGGCCACCGTGCCGAGGAAGCCGCGCAGGTTGCCGGCGTGGCGTGGCGGGTGCTGCAGAAAGCGCAGCAGGGTCTCCTGGCCGAGGTCGTCGGCGGCGTGCGGGTCGCGGCAGAGGCTGTGGGCCAGGTCGCGCAGCCAGGCGGCGTGGCGCAGCAGGTCGGTGGTGCCGGGCGGTGCCGGGATCTCGGTCACGGGGAGCAGAATGCCGCGGCCGGGCGGAACCATTCGCGGAAAGCGGGCCGGGGCGTCATGGCCGCCCGACCAGATACCGCGCGTGCCCCTGTGGCCCGACCGAGACCCTGACCCGCGCGCGACCGCGGCCGTCCAGCGTCACGTCCTGTGGGTCGGAGCCGCCGCCGATGGGGCTCACCCGCGCCCGTTCGCGCAGGCCCGTGTAGTACAGATCCACCTCGATCTCCCGGGTCACCGGCTCGTCGAGCGGGTTCCACACCGCCAGCAGGCCCGGCGCCTCGAGCCGCGGATTGACGTGCAGGAGCCAGTCCAGGTCGCGGCCGTCGGCGCGGCGGCCGTGCATCACGTCCGACTCCAGCAGGTCGCGGTGAGCCTTGAACTGCCGCACCTGTTCCTTGACCAGCTCCCGGGTCGCGTCGGTGTCGAAGAGGCGCGGGCCGCGCCAGCAGGCCTGCACGCCCGCACCCAGATTGGCCTCCAGCATGCGCCGGTAGTGGTCCAGGTGCTCGTGCAACGGCTCGATCGTCGCCGCCTCGCCGCCGCCGTGGTACTGCGTCAGCGGCACGAACATCCAGCCCATGCTCGGCGTCTTCTCCCAGGTGCCGTCGAAGATGTTCTGCCGCGTGTGGATCACCTGCTGCGCGCGCGGCAGGGACCAGTTGGTCTCGCGGTAGCCCATGCCGCACTTGGTGGAGCCGTTCAGGTAGTACCAGTCGGGCACGTTCAGCGACACGCCGCGGCCGCGGCACCAGCGGTAGAACGCGGCGATCGTCTGCCACTGGGTCCATTGCGAATCGGCGAGCCCCTGGTGACCCGGGTGCGCGGTGGAAGCACAGACGTCACCGGGATAGGAACCGTCGTGCTCGAGCAGGAGGAAGCCGGTGGCGTCGAAGAACCGGTACAGCCTGCCGAAGTACTCCTGGCCCCAGTGGCTGCCGAGGCAGGGCGAATGGCCGAAACGGGGCTGCTGCCCCTCGGGCATCACCACGTCGTTCTCGCGGTCGATGCTGCGTGAGGCCAGCAGCGAGTAGCCGCCGATCTCGATGCCCTTGCTCCTGGCGTGGTCGGCCATCTTCCGCATCTGCGCCAGGTACGCGGGGTCCTGGTTCTCGATGTCGAAGCCCGAGCCGAAGGTGAGGATCACCATCTCGAAGCCGACCTCGGCACACTGGTCGATGGCGTTCTGCACCGTCGGCCAGTCGGCGAAGCGGACGTGCATCATCAGCGGGTTCTCGGTGACCCAGGGGGCGATGGTGCGGTACATGCGCCGGATGGCCAGGCCGCGGCGTTCGCGTTCGGTGGAATCCGGCGCGAGGATCCAGACGCGGCAGGAGGTGAAGGAGGCGCCCGGCGCGATGGTGACGCCGGGGCCGATCGCGGGGCCGACCTCGAGCAGGCACGGCGTCTGCCGCGGGTAGTGCACCTGGGTCTGGTAGCCGGGATCGCTCATCCAGCGAACGGTGGCGCCGCTGGCCTGGGCGGACATCATGCCGCCGCCGAACGAGTAGTCGGTCTCGACGTGCAGGTTGGGGGTGGGCATCAGGGCGGGATCGCCGTCGACCAGGGAGGCGTGCTCGACCGCCGCCAGGCGTTCGCACTGGAAGGAATCGACGCGGATCGGCGTGGCCCCGGTGTTGCGCACGACCAGCCACTTCGAGAGCAGCGGCAGGCCGTCGTACAGCTCGTGGTGCACCTCGATACGCACGCCCTGCAGCGCCCGGTGTTCGGCGTCGTCGGGCGGCGCGAAGTCGAGGCGGACGTGCACGCCGCGCGGCGGCCATGGGGCGTCGGGAGCGTGGTGCCGGGCCCGCTTCCAGGCGAAGCGTTCCTCGATCGGACCGATGGCGTGGCCGACGCAGCGGAACGCGCCGGGTGCGGCGGTCAGCGCCGGCAGCCAGCGCGGGTCGAGCCAGGCCCGGTTCGGCTGGCCCTGCAGCCCGCCGATCTCGCAGCGCACCGAGTCGAGCACCACGATGGCCTCGGGTTCGACCGCGCGCAGCAGCGAGGCGCCGGTGACCAGCTGGTCGAGGCCGATGGTGGCGGCGTTCGGCTGCAGACGGATGGTCCGGCGCAGGAGCCCGTTGTCGAGGACCAGGTCCTGGCCGCGCACGACGGCGCCGGCGGCGAACGGGGCCGGATCGAGCAGCCAGTCCTGGGCGGGGAGGCAGGCGGCGAGGAGGCACAGGGCGAGAGGGGCGCGGTGCATCCGGGCATCGAAGCCGCGGCTGGCCGTGGTTGCAGCCCTGGAGTCGGGTTCCGCGTCCGCACCGGGTCGGGCGGCCTCGCTCTTGGGCACCCGCGACGCATGAGCACCACTTCGGGCCGTCCATCGCTGACCGCAGGCCTTCCTCGCGCTAGCCTCTGCACTCCAAATGCTGCTGCGCCTGCGAGTCCAGGGCTTCAAGAACCTGCGGGACATCGACGTCCGATTCGGGCCACTGACGTGTTTCGTCGGGCCCAACGGCGTCGGCAAGTCGAACATCTTCGATGCGATCCAGTTCCTCCGACATCTCGCCGACGACGAGATCCAGAAGGCGGCCGAAGCGATCCGCCAGCCGACCGAGGGCAGCTTCAGTCCGCTCGACCTCGTGACCAATCGTGACCCCGGCACGACCATGCGGTTCGTCGCCGACATGTTGGTGCCGCTCGAAGTCGAGGACGACTTCGGCCAGAAGGTGAAGCCGACGGCGAGCCTGCTCAGCTACACGGTGGCATTCCGGTACGCCGAAGACGAACACCGCCTGGTCCTCCTCGGCGAAGAGCTCAAGCACCACAAGAAGGGCGACGCCCGCAAGGTGTTGCTCTTCCCACACTCGGTGGCGTTCCGCGATTCGGTGGTCACGGCGTCCCGCTTCGGCGCCGCCTTCATCTCGACGGTGACCGAGGAAGGCCAGGCCCGGGTGCAGTTGCACGGGGACGGAGGCAGTCGGGGCCGACCGGTCGCGGCCGGGCCTTCGCCGCGCACGATCCTTGGCGGCACGGGGAGCAAGGAGTACCCGACCGTGGTAGCTGCGCGCCGCGAAATGGCGTCGTGGCATTCCGTGCACCTGGAGCCGTCCTCGCTCCGCACGCCAGATCGCTTCGGCGAACAGGCACCGGTCGACGAATACGGCCGCCATATCGCCGCGACGTTGCGTCGACTCGGCCGCGAACGCTCCGCGAACGGCCGCAACGGGCACTCGCGAGACCTGGACGCTGGCGCGGCCATGGACCAGGTTTGCACCGAGGCGAGCAACCAGCTCGCGCGCCTCGTCGACGGTGTCCGTGCGGTGCGCGTGCGCGAGGACGAGGTGCGTCAGCACTACGTGGTCGAGGTCCGTTTCCGCGATTCCGAGCTCTGGCTGCCCCCACGTTCCCTGTCCGAGGGAACGCTGCGGTACCTCGCCCTGGTCGCGATGCAGATGGACACGAGGTCGAGCCGGGTGATGTGCATCGAAGAGCCCGAGAACGGTATCGAGCCGAGCGGCGTGCCCGCCCTGATGGACCTGCTGGAGGGCTACGCCGTGGACCCCGATGAACCCGTCGATCCTGCCGACAATGCGTTGCGGCAGGTCGTGCTGAACTCGCACTCGCGCGACGTGGTGGGCCACCTGCGGGCGAATCAGGTGCTGTTCGTGGAGGCGGTGAAGTCGCCGGACGGACGCGCCGCACGCGTGCGGCCGATCGCGTACGCCGACGACTGGCGGAGCGACGCGGATGCGGTGACGCATGCGTACTTCAAGCAGTGGGTCGGGGGATTGCCCAAGGGGCAGCCGGTCATCTCGTGATCGGACGTCCATTCCGGTTTGCACTGCTGGCCGATGGCCCGAGCGACCGTGCGTTGCAGCTCCCCCTGCTCGACGAGATGCGTGCCATGATCGAGCTGTTCCAGCCCGAACTGCTGCTCGTGCATCGTGACGCGGAGGCGCAGGATCCGGAGAGTCGTCGTGCGGAGATCCCCGTGATCGGACACGCGACGGTCAAGGTGGTGCCGGTGCGCATGACCGAGGCCTGGCTCCTGTTCGATGAGGCGGCGATCCGTCGCGCTGCCGACCGTCCCCGGGGCAGGGCGCCGCTCGGACTGCCGGCGCCGCAGCGCGTCGAGCAGCTTCCTGACCCGAAGGGCTCCCTGCGCGAGGCGCTCTTGGCGGCTGCCGAGGTGACGGGTAGACGTCGCAAGCGGTTCGAGCAGGAGCTTGGGGCGCGTGTGCAGCGCATCGCGGAACTGATCGATGACTTCGCGCCCTTGCGCCGGCTGTCGGCCTTCCGGCGTTTCGAACAGGACTGCGGCGAAGCGCTGGACGGTCTCGGGATCGCCTGAGGAGTCGGGGCCGGGTGCTGCTGCCACCCATCCGGCGGCGATCTACGCACAAGATCCCCTGGCAAGATCCACCACTCAACCATATGGTTGAGCACATGAACACGATACGCCCGGCGCTGATCGCGCCCCTGCTGCTCCTGCTCGCCGCCACGGCGGCCCCCGCCCAGGACGCGGAACGGGCCGCCCACGGTGACGAGGCCAGCTCGCCCCAGGTCGCCTTCGAACAGAAGGGCAAGGACCACGTCCTGCGCCAGTACCAGCTCGGCTGCCTGTCGCACCTCTCGTACCTGCTGGTGTCCGGCCAGGACGCCGCGGTGATCGACCCGCAGCGCGACGTCGAGCACTACCTGCGGGACGCAGAGGCGCTCGGCGCCACCGTGCGCCACGTGCTGCTGACCCACAACCACGCCGATTTCGTCGCCGGCCACACCGAACTGCGCCACCGCACCGGCGCCGGGATCGCCATCAGCGCCCTGGCCCAGGCGGAGTTCGAGCACCGCGCGCTGCGCGACGGCGACCGGGTGACCGTGGGCAAGGTGACCGTCGAGGCCTGGCAGACGCCGGGCCACACGCCGAACGCCATGACCTTCCTGGTGCGCGCGCCCGGCGCCGGCGCGGATCCCGCCTACGCGCTCACCGGCGACACCCTGTTCATCGGCGGCATCGGTCGGCCGGACCTGCTCGACGTGCCGCCGGCGGAACTGGCGTCGCAGTCGTTCGACTCGGTGCAGCGCCTGAAGACGCTGCCCGACGCCACGCTGGTGCTGCCGGCCCACGGCGCCGGCTCGCTGTGCGGCGCGCACCTGAGTCCCGAGACGACATCGACGATCGGCGCGGAGAAGCGCAGCAACCCGTACCTGCAGATCTCTAGCCGCGCGACGTTCGTCGCCAACGTGATCAGCCACCAGCCGGTGGCGCCGCAGTACTTTGCCCACAACGTCGAGATGAACCGGAAGGGGCCGCCGCTGGTCGAGAAGACCGCGACGCTGCCACTGGCGCTGACGCCAGCGCAGGCCAAGGCGGCGCTGGAAGGCGGCGCCTGGGTGGTGGACGTGCGTGACCAGCGCGAGTACGCCGCGGCCCACCTGGCCTCTGCGGTGAACGTCGCCCTGCGCGGCCGGCTCGACACCTGGACCGGCATCGTGGTGCCGTTCGGCAGCGACCTGCTGCTGGTCGGCGGCGACGAGGAGATCGCCGAGGGCGCGTTCCGCCTGCGCCGCATCGGCTACGACCGCATCGCCGGCCGGCTCGCACCAGACGCGGCGGCCTGGCGGCAGGCCGGTCTCGACGTGCGCACCAGCCGGCTGGTGACGTCGCAGGAACTGCACGAGCAGATGCGGGCCGGGAGGGAACCGATCGTGGTCGACGTGCGCACCGCCGACGAGTACGCGGACCTGCGCATCGGCGAGGTCGGCAACATCCCGGTCACCGAGCACGTGCGGTTCGCGCAGACCCTCGACAAGGCGCAGCCGGTCCTGTTCCTGTGCAACAGCGCGTATCGCAGCAGCATGGCGGTGGGGCTGGCCGAACGGCAGGGCTTCACCGACGTGGCGTCGCTGGACGGCGGCATGGACGCCTGGCTCAGCGCCGGGCTGCCCGCAGTCGGCCGGCAGGCGCAGACGACCGCGGCTGCCGGCGGCATCGTGCTGCCCGAGCCGGTGGACCCGGCGCTGCTGGCGCGGGTGCTGCTGGACCAGCCGCAGACCTACGCGGTGCTGGACCTGCGGCCGGGCTGGCAGTTCGCCGAATGGCGCATCCCCGGCTCGGCGAACGTGACCCTCGACCAGCTCGAGGCGCGGATCGCCGCCCTGCCGACGGGCACCCGGATCGTGCTGGTGGACCGCGACGGCACGGTGGCCTTCGCCGCAGCCGGCGCGCTGCTGGCGCGGAACCCCGAGCGGACGCTGCGGGCGCTGCTCGGCGGCGTGCAGCGCTACTTCCGCGAGATCGAACTCGGCCAGTCGGGCGGCAGCGGCGCGCCGATGCCCACCGGGGCGGCTGCGCCGCCGGCCGCCGCCACGACCACCCCGAAGAAGCGCAGCGCCGGCTGCTGAGGAGGAGCCATGCAAGGCAGACCACAACCCTACTGGAATCCCTATCTCGCCGGCGCCGGCCTCGGCCTGCTGCTGCTGCTGTCGTTCCTCGTGCTGGGCACGGGGCTCGGCGCCAGCGGCGCCATCACCCGCATCGCCGCCGAGGGCGCCCACGCCGTGGCGCCGGCGGCGATCGAGAACAACGCCTACCTGAGCGGCTACTTCGACGCCGATGGGCCGCTGCACTACTACCTGGTGTTCCTGCTGGCGGGCACGCTGCTCGGCGGCTTCCTGTCGGCGCTGGTGGCCCGCCGCGTGCGGCCCGGCGTCGAGCGGGGCCCGCGCATCGGTGCGGGCGGCCGCCTGCTGTTCGCGCTCGGCGGCGGCGCCCTGGTCGGACTCGGCAGCCGCTTCGCCATGGGCTGCACGTCGGGGCAGGCGCTGACCGGCGGCGCGCTCCTGCAGCTCGGCGGCTTCGTGTTCACGGCGGCGACGTTCGCCGCGGCGTTCCTCGCAGCACCGCTGGTGCGGAAGGAGTGGCGATGAACCTCTGGGCAAGCGGACAGCTGGACACGCCGCTCGGCTTCGCCGCGGCGTTGTTGATCGGGCTCGGCTTCGGCTTCTGGCTCGAGCGGGCCGGCTTCGGCAGCAGCCGCAAGCTGACCGCGATCTTCTACTTCGAGGACTTCGCCGTGCTGAAGGTGATGTTCGCGGCGATGGTCACCGCGGCGCTGGGGCTGCAGGGCCTCGCCCTGCTCGGCGCCGTCGACCTCGCCTCGATCGCCCCGCCGGCCACCGCGGTCTGGCCGCAGGTCGTCGGCGGGCTCCTGTTCGGCGCGGGCTTCGTCGCCGGCGGCTGGTGCCCCGGCACCGCCTCGGTGGGGCTCGCCAGCGGCAGGCTCGACGCCCTGGTGTTCCTGCTGGGCGCAGGCCTGGGCTCGCTGCTGTTCGCCGGCATCGAGCCGGCGGTGCAGTCCTTCACCGCGCTCGGCCTCTGTGAGTCCTGCTCGGTCGCCGACCTGCTCGGGATCGCACCCTGGCAGGCCGCCAGCGGGCTCGCCGTCATTGCCGGTCTCGCCTTCGTCGGCGCGACCTTCATCGAGAGACACAACCTGAGGAGTGCGTCGTGACAGACAATGAGACAGACAACGTGAACGAGAACCGGAACAACGGGCCGATCGTGGCGATCGGCGTCATGGTGGTGGCGGTGGTGGTGAGCCTCGTGCTCCTCGGCCGGGGCAGCACCCGCGCCGGCGAACGCGACCCGGCGCCGCTGCAGGCCATCGAACAGGGCCAGGATCACATCGAGCCGATGGCGCTGGCGATGGAGATCATGGCCGCGCGCCCCGACTTCGCCCTGGTCGACGTGCGACCGGCGGACGAGTACGCGGCCTTCCACCTGCCGCGGGCCAGGAACCTGGACCTGCCCGCCCTGCTCGGCGCCGAGGGCGACCTGCTGTTCGCCGGCCATCCGCGCCTGGTGGTGCTCTACTCCAACGGTCCGGCCCACCCCGGCCAGGCCTGGCTCGAACTGCAGCGCCGCGGCCGCAGCAACGTCAAGGTGCTCGACGGCGGCCTCGACGCCTTCAAGACCGCGGTGCTCACCCCGATCTCGCTGCGCGGCGACGCCGCCACCGAGGAGCAGAGCAAGGCCGAAGCGGCGGCCCTGGCCCTGCGCACGGCGTTCTTCCGCAAGGCCTCGGCGAAGAACCCGCTGCAGACCTGGGCCACCGATCCGCCCGCGCTGACCGCACCGACGGTGGTCTCGCCGGCCTGGCTGCACGAACGCCTCGGCCGGGTGACGGTGGTGGACGCCCGCGAGAAGGCCGCGGACTTCGCCGCCCTGCACGTGCCGGGCGCCCTGCACCTGCCGGCCGTGTCATTGCGCGAGAAGTTCCTCGACCGCGACATGATGCTGTTGCCGGCGCAGCAGCTGGCCACCCGCTTCGGCGAGCTCGGCATCGCCAATGAGGCGCCGGTGGTGATCTGCGCCGAGGAGAAGATGCAGGACGCGACCCTGCTGGCCCTGGCGTTCCTGCGGGTCGGCCACCGTTCCCTGGCGATCCTGGAAGGCGGGCTCCTGCGCTGGGCCGCCGAGCAGCGGCCGCTGATTGCCGATGCGACGCCGGCCCGTGCGCCGGCGACGTATCTGCCGGTGGCGGACGCCGACGACTTCACGATCACCGCGGATCAGCTCGCCGCCCGGCTCGGCAAGGACATCGCCGTGCTCGATGTGCGGCCAGCGGACTTCTTCCGCGGCGACAAGTCCACCGAAGCTCGGCCGGGGCACATCCCCGGCGCGGTCAACCGGCTCTACAGCCAGGACCTGACGCGCACCGACGACGGGCACTACTGGCGCCCGAAGGCCGAACTGGCGGCGGACTACGCGGCGCTGGGCCTCGATCCCGCGGCGCCGGTGGCGGTGTCGTGCCGCACCGGCCACACGGCGAGCGAGTCGTTCTTCGTGCTGCGGTACCTGCTCGGCTACCGTCAGGCGAAGTGGTTCAACGGCTCCTGGACCGAATGGGCGGCGCGCAGCGAGCTGCCGGCAGAACTGGGCGATGGCAGGGAAGGCAAGGGCGAGCAGCATGGCAAGTGATCACCCGGCCATGACCGAGGCGATGCTGGTGAAGGTCGCCGAGCAGTTCAAGGCGCTCGGCGAGCCTTCGCGGCTGCGGCTGATGAATCTCCTGTTCGAGGGCGAGACGACGGTGGGCGACCTGGTGCAGCGTTCCGGCCTGTCGCTGGCCAACGTCAGCAAGCAGCTCGGCCTGCTGCACCAGGTGGGTTGGGTCGATCGCCGCAAGGAGGGCCTGACCGTGGTGTACTCGCTGGCGGATGGCCGCACCCGGCAGCTCTGCGACCTGATGTGCCGCCGCGTGCAGGAGCGCGCCGCCGCGGCCGCGGAACTGGCGGCGCCCGCCCGCCGGCGCCGGCGGTAGTCCGGGTCGCACCGGGGATTTCTCCGGCGGGCGCGTAACCGGGAACCGTTTCGGGCCCACAGAGGTGCAGGAGCGCTGCACCTTGGACCCGCCGCCCCACGACGGACTCTTCACGGACATGCAGTTCCGTGTGCGGATCGGCGGCCGCCGGGCCCGCGTGCTGCTGCTGGTCGAGCACCGCTCGGCCGTCCGGCGCTTCACAGCCCTGGATCTGCTGCGCTACACCGTGCGCATCTGGGAGCGCTGCCGGCGTGACCACCCGAAGGCCCGATCCCTGCCGCCGGTGATCCCGGTGGTCATCCATCACGGCGGCAGCGCGTGGAGCGCGCCGCGTTCGATCCAGCCGTTGCTCGACCTCGCGGGACAGTCGGCCGATGTCGTGCGCGAACTGCGCCGCCTCCAGCCCCGGTTCCGCTTCCTGCTCGACGACCTGGGACAGCACCCCGAGGCCGACCTGCGCCGGCGCAGCCTGTCGGCCATGGCCCAGGCGACGGTGCTGTTCCTGCGCTACCTGCCCCGGCCGCGAACCAGCGACGTGATCGAGGCCATGCGCCGGTGGCAGGACCTGCTCCGTGGCGTGCTGGCCATGCCCGACGGACAGGAGGCGCTCGGCGCGCTACTGTATTACCTGTTGATGGCTGGCAAGATCGACCGTGGCCGACTGCGGATCGTGCTGGCCGAGGTCGCCGGACCCGAAGCGGAGCGAGCACTCATGAGCACCGGTGAGAAGATGATGCGGCGCGCGGAAGCGCGAGGTGAAGCGCGAGGTGAAGCGCGTGGTGAAGCGCGTGGGCTGGTCAAGGGCCGGGCCGAGATGCTGTTGCGTCAGTTGCGCGCCCGCTTCGGTGAGTTGCCTTCGGCCGTGGTGGTCCAGGTGCAGGGCGCCGCCGTCGCCGAACTGGATGCCTGGGCGGACGCCGTCTTGACCGCTCGGACCCTGGGCGACGTGTTCGGGCCGGACTGAGATCGGTACCCACCGCCACGCCCATGTCGCCGCGCCGATCGACGCTCCGGATCGTCACCGTCGCGGTCTCGGTGGCCATGGCTCTGGCCCTGGCGGAGGTCGCCCTGTGGCTGGCCGGGATGCCGCGCCAGGACGTCCAGATCCTCGGCTTCGAGGAAGGCGACATCTTCCGCGCCGACAGCCATCTGTTCTGGCGGCTGCGTGAGGACGCGCCCGGGCTCGAGGTCAACCGCCTGGGTCTGCGGGGTCACCTGGGCGACGCCCCGGCCCTGCCGAGCGACTTCCGCATCGCCTGCGTCGGTGACTCGTCGACCTTCGGCATCCACCTGCCGCAGCACCTGGTCTGGGGCATGCAGCTCGAGCAGATCCTGCAGGAACGCCTTCCCGATCGCCGTGTCGCGTCGATCCTGGCCGCACTGCCGGGCTGGACGACCCTGCAGAACCGCAGGCTGTACGAGCGCGACATCGCCGGGCTGGCCCCGACCCTGACCGTGCTCTACGTCGGCGCCTGGAACGACCTGGTCGCCACGGTCGATGTCGGCGACGCCCAGCGCAACCGCGGCCCGCGGCTGCTGCGATTGCTCGCCCGGGCGACCGCCGACACCGATGAGATCCGGCGCCGCTTCCTGGGCGGCGATGAGGCCCCGCGCGGTCGCCGCGTGCCGCTGCCCGAGTTCGGCGACAACGTCGCGGCCATCATCGACCGCGCGCGATCGGCCGGCGGTGCCGTGATCGCCATCCTGCCACCGGTGCCGGCCGCCACCCGCGAGCGCTTTCCGAGCATCGCCAGCTACCAGGGCCGGCTCCGCCAGATCCTCGACGATCGTCGTGTCCCCTGGATCGACGGCACGGCGTTGCTCGCCGATGTCGAGCGCGGCATCGACGGGCCCTTCGCCAAGCCGCCGGGCCAGGATTCGCTCTGCTACCACGATTGGATCCATCCATCTGCCTTCGGTCATCGAGTGCTGGCCCAGGCGCTGGTCGATCTGCTGGAACAGCGGGGCCTGCTGCCGGCCGCCGCGGCCGGCGAGTGGCGGCCGGTCGTCGAGAGGGTCGAGCCGCAGGTTCTGCCGGCGCTGGAGGGCGGTGCCCTGCGGTTGTCCGGCGCGGGACTCGACGGCGTCGAGCGTGTCCGGATCGCGCAGCAAACGCTGGTGTCCCGCGAGCGCACGTCCGATCATGTGGTCGCGGATCTCCCGGCCGGTCTCCCGCCCGGTGTGCATGCAATCGAACTGCTTGGCCCAGGCGGCCGCATGTTGGTGGAACAATCGATCGAAGTGGCGGCTCCGCGCCTCGACCTCGCGGCGGCGATCCACGGCAATGACATTGAGATCCGCGCCGACGGCGACGGTCCCGCGGGCTGGCAGGTGCTGCTCTGGTTCGCCACCGAGCGCGCCATGAAGCCAGTGAGCACGCGCGCGGGCGCGTTCGGGCTGCCGGGGATCGAGAACAGCCGGCCGCCGGGCCGGCCCGAGCTGCCGGTGCGTTTCGATCTGATGCCATGGCCAGCGGTGCTCGGCAGCGTGGGGGCAGATGGGGCGTATGGGGTCCGGCAGACGTTCACGGCTGGTGCGCTTCCAGGTGTGCGTCGGATCGTGGCCCAGGCCATCCTGTTCGATCCCCGCGAACTCGAGAGTGGGCTGCTGAGCATGGTCGGCGAGGTCGGGTTGGCACGCTGACCGCGGGCGCGGGTATCGTGGCGCGCCGCCATGCGCCGCCACCTCCTGCCCCTCCTCGCCGTCGCCGCCTGCGGTGTGTTCCTCCTGGCCCAGGATCCGCCGGCCGAGACCGCGGACACGTACGGCCACAGCCGGCACGGCGGCGAGTTCGACGAAGGGCCGCGGCAGGCCGCATACCTGATGCCGGACCTCGGCGGCCACGTGCACTTCCCGGTGCAGGGTCTCTCTCCTGAGGCGCAGGCGTTCTTCGATCAGGGCGTCACCCAGCAGCACGGTTTCTGGTACTTCGAGGCCGAGCGCAGCTTCCGGCAGGTGGCGAAGCTCCACCCCGAGTGCGCGATGGCGTACTGGGGCATGGCCATGGCCAACGTCGAGAACAAGAAGCGCGCCGCCGGCTTCGCGGCGCAGGCCGTGCAGCGCGCCAACGGCCTGCCCGAGCGCGACCGCCTGTGGATCGCCGCCATCGCCGACCTGTACCAGATCGACGCCGCCGCGCGCACCGAGCTGCAGTCGGGCGACGCGTCGCGGCAGAAGGCGGCCCGCGAGGCGATCGTCGCCAGGAACGAGAAGCGCGAGGAGAAGAGGCTCGCCCGCCAGTTCGTCCGCGGCATCGAGGCGGTGGTGGCGGCGTGCCCGGACGACATCGAGGCCAAGGCGTTCCTGGCGATCCAGTCCTGGCGCAATGCCGAGCACGGCATCGAGATCACCAGCCACGGCGCGGTGAACGCGCTGCTCGACCAGGTGTTCGCCGTGCAGCCGCTGCATCCCGCGCACCACTACCGCATCCACCTGTGGGATCGCGAGAAGGCCGAGCGCGCGCTCGGTTCGGCGGCGGTGAACGGCAGCACGGCGCCGGGCATCGCGCATCAGTGGCACATGTCGGGGCACATCTACGCCAGGCTCGATCGCCACGCCGAGGCGGCCTGGCAGCAGGAGGCGTCGGGCCGGGTCGATCATGCGCACATGCATCGCGATCGGGTGATGCCGTTCGAGATCCACAACTACGGCCACAACCAGGAATGGCTGTGCCGCAGCCTGCTGCACGTGGGCAGGGTGCGTGAGGCGCTGGATCTGGCGCGCAACCTGGCGGAGCTGCCGCGGCATCCGAAGCTGAACCAGCTGACCGCCGGCGACGACATCGCCGGCTATGGCCGCGCGCGGCTGATCGAGGCCTGCGAGACGCATCTGCTGTGGGAGGAGGCGCTGGCGCTGGATCGCGGTGGCCATCTGGACGCGACCGGCGACGCGCGGGCCGACGCCGACCGGCTGCTGCTGCTGGGCCGCGCCGCGTTCCGGCTCGGGCGGCTCGACGAGGGCGAGCGGAGGATCGCCGAGGCCGAGGCGCTGCTGGGCAAGGTGCGGCGCGAGCGCGCCGACGCGGTGGACCAGGCGGAGGACGCGGCGCTGCAGCGCAAGGACACCGAGGACAAGGTGCGGTCGGCGATGGACGAGGCGCGCAACGCGCGCGCCACGCCGCTGCGGGCCGTGCGCGAGGCGCTGGCGGAGCTGCGGGCCGAGCGGCTGCTGGCCCAGGGCGATGGCAAGGGCGCCCTGGCGGCGCTGGGCGAGGTGAAGAACGCGGGCAGGCTGCTGCTGGCGCGGGCGCACGAGGCTGCCGGCGACCTGCCGAAGGCGATCGAGGAACTGCAGGCCGAGGTGAAGGCGCGGCCGCAGCGGGTGGCGCCGCTGGCGCTGCTCTGCGGCGCGTTGCAGCGGGCGGGGCGGAACGAGGATGCGAAGGCCCGCTTCGCCGAACTGCGGCAGGTGGCCGGTCATGCCGATCGGGACCTGCCGGTGCTGCGCGAGGTGGCGGCGTTGACGGCGGAGCCGGGCCTGCCCGCCGACTGGCGGCAGCCGCAGCCGTTCGGCAGCGACTTCGGTCAGCGGCCGGAGATCGCGTCCCTCGGCCCGTTCCGCTGGAGCCCGATGCCGGCGCCGGCCCTGGAGCTGTCGCGCACAGGCGGCGGGACCTGGAGCCTCGCCGGGCAGCGCGGCCGGCCGACGCTGGTGGTGTTCTACCTGGGCTTCGGCTGCCTGCACTGCATCGAGCAGCTGCAGGCGATCGCGCCGAAGGCGAAGGCGTTCGCCGAGGCCGGCATCGACATCGTGGCGGTGGGCACCGATCCGGCGGCGAAGGCGCTGGCGTCGCTGCAGGCCCTGCCGGAGGAGGAGCGCTTCGGCTTCCCGCTGCTCTGCGATCCAGAGTTGGCGAGCTTCAAGGCGTGGCGGTGCTTCGACGACTTCGAGGGCATGCCGCTGCACGGCTCGTTCCTGCTGGACGGCGACGGCCGCGTGCGCTGGCAGGACATCTCGTTCGAGCCGTTCACGCAGATCGACTGGCTGCTCGGCGAGAGCCGGCGGCTGCTGGCGCTGCCGGCTGGAGCGGGCGCGAAGTAGTGGCGACGGGTGCGCGGGCGCTGCTGGCCGCCCTGCTGGCGGGCGCCCTGCTGCTGGTCTACTGGCCGGCCCTGTGGGGGCCGTTCCTGTTCGATGACCTGCCGTCGCTGGTGGACAGCCCGGGGCTGCGGGAGGGCGACTTCCTGCGCATGGCGTTCGGCGAGCCGCAGTCGCCGCTCTCCAACCGCGTGCTGGTCTGCCTCTCGTTCGTGCTGAACCACGCGCTGCACGGCATGGCGCCGTTCGGCTACCACATCGTCAACCTGCTGCTGCACTGGACGAACGGGCTGCTGCTGTGGGCGCTGGCGGCCGCCGCGCTGCGCGGGCCGAACGTGGCGGCGATCGCGCCGGGGCTGGCCGCGCGGGCCAGCCGGATCGGCTTCGCCCTGGCGGCGCTGTGGACGCTGCATCCGCTCGCCACCGACGCGGTGGCCTACGTGACCCAGCGCACCACCCTGCTGATGGCGACCATGCTGCTGCTGGCGCTGCTGGCCACGGCCCGTGCCGCGCAGGCCGAACGGCCGGGCCGCTGGCGCGCGCTGGCGATCCTCGCCGCGGTGCTGGCGATGGCGAGCAAGGAGGAGGCCGCCGCACTGCCGCTGCTGGTGCCGCTGTGGCTGCGCGCCTTCCACCTGCCGTCCTTGCGGGCGCTGCGGCCGCACCTCGGCTTCGTGCTGGGGCTGGCGGGGACGGCCTGGGCGGCGCTGCTGGTCTGCGTCCTGCTCGGTCCGCCCAACGCGACGGTCGGCTGGTCGGCGACGCCGCGGGTCGATGCCTTCGAATCGCTGCTCACCCAGGCGCCGGTGGTGACGCACTACGCGTGGCTCGCGGTCTGGCCGCAGCCGCTGCGCGCTGCCTACGACTGGGACGTGGTGCGCACGGTGGGACCGGTGGTGTTGCCGGGCCTGCTGGTGCTGGCGGCGCTGCTCGGCACGGTGTGGCTGTGGCGGGCGCGGCCGTGGTGGGGCTTGCTGGGCGCCTGGTTCTTCCTGCTGCTGGCGCCCACCTCCAGCATCCTGCCGATCGTCACGGAGCTGGCGGCGGAACGGCGCGCCTACCTGCCGGTGCTGGCCGTGCTGGCGCCGCTGCTGCTGCTCGGCGAACGGCTGCTGCGGGGCGCCGGCCGCGCCCGATGGCTGGCCCTGCTGCTCGTGCTGGCGGTGCTGGCGACGCTCGCGCGGCCGGCGGCGGCCCGGTTCGGCGACCCGGCGGCGTTCTGGGCCTCGGTCGAGGCCCACAACGAACTGCGCAACGGCAGCGTCGGCAGCGCCCTGATCCTTGGCAACCTGGGGCACCAGGCCGCCGCCGCCGGCCGCCTGCAGGAGGCCCACGACCACTTCTGGCGCGCCCTGCAGGGGCAGCATCCGGGCTTCGGCGAACGGCTCAACTTCGCCGGCGTGCTGGTCAGCATGGGCCGGCTTGCCGAGGCGGAGCCGCTGCTACGCGCCCTGGTGGCGGAACGGCCGCAGAGCGTCACCGCGCTCGGCAACCTGGTGACGTGCCTGCTGGCGGCGCACGAGGCGGACCTGCGGCGGGGTGCCGCGGATGGCCGCGATCCACGCCTGCGCGAGACCGAGGACCTGGCGCGCCAGGGCATGGCGCTGGCGCCGGCGCACGCGGGGCTGGCCAACGGGCTCGGCATGGCGCTGCTGCTGCAGGGGCGCGCCGCCGACGCGGAGCCGTGCTTCCGCGCGGCGATCGGCCACGACCCATCGCTGCCGCAGGGCTACCTGAATCTCGGCGCGGCGTTGCTGGCCCAGGGGCGCCGCGACGAGGCGGTGGCGTTGTGGCGGCGGCTCCTGCCGGTGCTGCCCGGCGACGCGGAGCTGCGGTGGCGGCTGGCGGTGGCCATCCTCGACGGCGATCGGCAAGGCGCGGTGGCGCTGCTGCAGGAGGCGCTGCGGCTGGACCCGGGGCACTCGGGGGCGCGCGGCCTGCTGGGCAGGATCGGCCGATGAAATCGCCGTAATGGCATTGATATAAACATCTTACGAGCGACGTGGGTGCCGCGACGAGAGGCCTTGCCGGAGTGCACTTGTCCGGGGCATGACAACCAATAATATCTATTGTCATGTCTTCCAGGCGACCGGCCGCCCTCAGCGTGTCCCTGCCCCAGGCCCTGCGCAAGTTCGTCGACCAGCGGGTGCGCACCGGCGGTTTCGGCAACGTCAGCGAGTACATCCGGACGCTGATCCGGGCCGACCAGGGGGCGGGTCTGCCGGGGGTAGGCGGGCTGCGCCGCCCTGCGGGGCGTGCGCTGGCGGTCGCCGAGGGTGGGCCGGCGAACGCGGCGGACCCTGCGGCGGACCTGACCACGGACGACTGGCGCGAACTGCGCGACGCCTTGCTGCGGGGCGGAGCTGTCCTGCACGAGCTTCGGTTGGTCGAGGCGGCGGGCTTGTTCCGCTCGGCCCTGCTGCAGGTGGCGGCGCGCGTCCGCCAGACCCGGCCCGACGCAACCGCAGCCGAGGTCGCTGCTGCCCAGGCCGCTTGGGTGCATCAGGAGGAGGCATGGGACCACGGCCATCACCTCCAGGCGGCGCCGGAACGACTGCGGGGGATCCTCGATGGCTAGCGGCAGCCCGGAACCGCAGATCGGGCTCATGCTGCGGGTGGCCGAGGGTCTCGCGCGGAATGGCTTCGGCTGCGCCCTGGTGGGTGGACTCGCGGTCGGGCTGCGCACCGTGCCTCGTGCCACCAAGGACATCGACTTCGCGGTGGCTGCCGCCACCGACGGCGACGCCGAAGCCGTCGTGCGGGCCGCCAAGGGGCTCGGGCTCCGGGCGGTGACGCTGCTGGAGCACGCCGAGACGGGCCGGATCGCCACGGTGCGCTTCGCCGAGATCGGCGGCAATCCGGAGGCGGCCGTGGATCTCTTGTTCGCCGCCTGTGGCCTGGAAACCGAGATCGTCGATGCGGCGGAACCCGTGCGGTGCGGCGTGGGCTCGGTGCTGGTCGCCAGCCTGCCGCACCTGGTCGCGATGAAGGTCCTGTCGGAGTCACCGCGGCGCAGCCAGGACCGCAGCGACCTCCGGGCGCTCCTGTCCCACGCGCCGGATCGGGAGGTCCGCCAGGCGGCGGCGGCTCTGGAACTGATCACCGCCCGCGGTTTCGCGCGGGGCAAGGACCTACGGGCGGTGCTGCTGGCGGTGCTGGCGGACCTGGGGAGGTTGCCCTGACCGTGACCGGCGGATGGGCGGCATGGGCGGGCCTGCAGGCCGGGACGCCGGCCCTCCACGGTGCGGCGATGAAGCGTGATTCCGCCCGGCGAGCCGGCCACGCCGAGGCTCGCTGAAGTGAACCCAGGAGCAGCCCCACGCCGCCCTTGACCCGGCTGCGCCCCCTCCGCACAATCCTCGCCCCTTTCCTCACCCCGAGGGCCCCGCCGTGGGGTCCCCCGTCCTCCCATGTCCCGATCCCTGGCCGTGATCTGCCTGGCTGCTGGCCAGGGCAAGCGCACCAAGGTCAGCCTGCCCAAGGTGCTGCTGCCGCTGTGCGGCCGCACCCTGGTGGAGTGCGCCCTGGATGCGACGGCGGAATTGCGCCCGGACCGGACGGTGGTGGTGCTGAGCCATCAGAAGGAGAAGGTGCAGGCGGCGCTGGCCGGGCGACCGGAGACGACGTTCGTCGACCAGGGCAAGCCGATGGGCACCGGCCACGCGGTGAAGGTGGCGATGGCGGCGCTGGAGGGCTTCCGCGGCGACGTGGTGGTGACCTACGGCGACTGTCCGCTGATCACCGCCGCCACGCTGCAGGAACTGCGTGACGTCCGCGGCGGCTCGCCGTGCTCGCTGCTGACGGCCTGCCCGCCGGATCCGACCGGCCTCGGCCGCATCCTGCGCGACGACGACGGCGCGCTGGTGGGCATCCGTGAGGAGCGGGACTGCTCCGACGACGAGCGGCAGATCGACGAGATCAACGCCGGCTTCTACTGCTTCGACAGCGAGAGCCTGCGGCGGGAGCTGGCGGCGCTGAAGAACGACAACGCCCAGGGCGAGTACTACCTGACCGATGTGGTGGCGGCGTTCGTCCGGCAGGGCGCGACGGTGCCGACCGTGGAGGCGGGCGACGGCGACGAGATCCTCGGCGTCAACACGCTGGCCGACCTGGCGGTGGCGCGGCTGGCGATGCAGGAGCGGATCCTGATCGGGCACCTGCTGGCTGGCGTGATCGTCGTCGACCCGGCCACCACCTGGATCGATCACGGCGTCGAGATCGGCGCCGACACGCGCATCCTGCCGTGCACGGTGATCGGCAAGGGCTGCAAGGTCGGTCGCAACTGCGAGGTGGGGCCGTTCGCGCACCTGCGCGGCGGCACGGTGCTCGAGGACGGCGCCGAGATCGGCAACTTCGTCGAGGCGAAGAAGACCCTGGTCGGCACCGGCGCCAAGGCCAAGCACCTGACCTACCTGGGCGACGCGGTGGTGGGCAGCAAGGCCAACATCGGCTGCGGCACGATCACCGCCAACTACGACGGCAGGCACAAGCACGAGACCCGGATCGGGGCGGGCGCCTTCATCGGCAGCGGCACCGTGCTGGTGGCGCCCAGCCAGGTCGGCGAGGGCGCCATGACCGGCGCCGGCGCCATCGTCAAGCGCGGCACCAGCATCGGCGACGGCGAGGTCTGGGTCGGCGTTCCGGCCCGCAAGCTGAAGGACCGGGCCGACGCCGGGGCGACGAAGGCCGGCGAGACGGAGGAACGGCGATGAGTTCGCGCGGTGAACGGCTGCGGGTGTTCTCGGGCACCGCCCACCCGTCCCTGGCCCGGGACATCGCCGCCCACATGGGCGTGCCGCTCGGCGCCGTCGGCCTGCAGCGCTTCCCCGACGGCGAGATCAACCTCAAGGTCGAGTGCGACGTGCGCGGCGCCGACGTGTTCGTCGTGCAGCCGACCTGCCCGCCGGTGCACGAGAACCTGTTCGAGCTGCTCAGCTTCGCCGACTGCCTGCGGCGCGCGTCCGCCGACCGCATCACCGCGGTGATCCCCTACTACGGCTACGCCCGCAAGGACCGCAAGGACGAGGGGCGGGTGCCGATCAACGCCAAGCTGGTGGCCAACCTGCTGGTCACCGCCGGCTTCCACCGGGTGGTGACGATGGACCTGCACGCCGCCCAGATCCAGGGCTTTTTCGACATCCCCGTGG
>CAZMGG010000097.1:0-348 GCA_964565715.1 uncultured candidatus Brocadiaceae bacterium
ACGTAGTTGTGGTGGCAGTTCACCGCCAGCTCGCCGTGGGTGAACCTGGGCAGCAGCGAGGTCTCCGCCAGGGTCTCCAGGATCTGCAGCATCATCAGGTCGCGGTTGACCCGGGCGAAGCGCTGCGCCCAGCCCACCGCGAACACGTAGTCGTCGAAGTGCTCGGCGCCCTCGGTGAACCAGGCGAGATCCCGGTCCGGCAGGTTGGCGATGTGCCGCCGCATGTCCTTCTGCGCCAGCGCGATGAAGTGCGTGCCGATCCGGTTGCCGACGCCGCGGGAGCCCGAGTGCAGCATGACCCAGACGCGCTGCGCCTCGTCGAGGCAGACCTCGATGAAGTGGTTGCCG
>CAZMGG010000097.1:358-22086 GCA_964565715.1 uncultured candidatus Brocadiaceae bacterium
AGCTGGCCGACGGTGCGGCCGCGGTCCAGCTTGGGGTGCCGGTCGATGATCCGCTGGTAGTCCTGCGCCAGCCGGCGCCAGGCGTCCTCGTTGCGCGCCGGCACCCTCTGGAAGGCGCCGCGGTCGTTGCGGCCGCCATGATCGGTGCGACCGTGCGGCACCGCCGCCTCGATGGCCTGGCGGATGCCCTTCAGGTCGTCGGGCAGGTCGCCGGCGGTGAGCGAGGTGCGCACCGCCATCATGCCGCAGCCGATGTCGACGCCGACGGCGGCCGGGATGATGGCCCCCTTGGTCGGGATCACCGAGCCGACGGTGGCGCCGATGCCCCAGTGCACGTCGGGCATGGCGGCGACGTGGCCGTGCACGATCGGCAGCTGGGCGGTGTTGCGCAGCTGGCGGAGGGCGTTCTCGTCGGTGTGGACGCCGCGGATCCATGCCTTGATCGGCACGCCGCTGGTCTCGATCTGTTCGTAGCTGGTCATCGGCAGGGGCGGGGCAGTGTATGGGATCCGGGCGCGGCGGGGAGTGGGCGGCGGAACTGCCGGTTCTGCATTCCGCGGTGGGCGGATCGGCTGGCACACTCCTGGCCGCGATGACCGGACCCGATGGCGAGCTGCCGATCCTGCCGCCCGGCACCCATGTGGTGACCACCGTGGACCTGCGCGGCAAGGATGGCCACGTGCAGGTGCCGCGCGGCGCGGTCGGCGTCGTGCTGCGGGCGCCGGTCGACGGCGGCCACCGGCATTGGGTGCAGCTGGTGGAGGGCGGCGAATGGGCCATGCAACGGCAGCAACTGGTCACGCTGGCGCGCTACCAGGACCGTGAACTGCTGCCGCAGCTCGGCGGTCGCTCCCTGTTCGATCGGGTGATCCTGCAGGTGGTGATCGGCTCCCGCGCCTACGGCCTGGACACCGAGGCGAGCGACACCGACCGGCGCGGCGTGTTCCTGCCGTCCGCGGAGCTGCAGTGGTCGCTGTACGGCGTGCCTGGGCAGATCGACGACGAGCCCCGACAGGCCAGCTTCTGGGAGCTGCAGAAGGTCCTGGTGCTGGCGCTGAAGGCCAATCCGAACGTGCTCGAGTGCCTGTGGTCGCCCTTGGTCGAGAGTGCCACACCGCTGGGGCGTGAGCTGCTGGGGCTGCGCCGGGCCTTCCTGTCGCGGCTCGTCTACCAGACCTACAACGGCTACGTGCTCTCGCAGTGGAAGAAGGTGCAGGCCGATCTGCGCGGCCGGGGTGTGCCCAGGCCGAAGCACGTGATGCACCTGTTGCGGTTGCTGCTGGCCGGCATCGAGCTGCTGCGCAGCGGTGATCTGCCGGTCCACGTCGGCGACCATCGCGACAGCCTGCTGGCGGTCCGGCGGGGCGAGCTGCCGATGCCCGAGGTGGATGCCTGGCGTCGCCGTCTGCATCAGGAGTTCGACGCGGCCCTGGCGGCGACACCGCTGCCGGAGCGGCCGGACTACGCCGCGGCCGACGCCTTCCTGCGCCGGGCGCGTCGGTTGGCCCTGCAGGAGCCGCTGCCGTGAGCCCGGCCGCCGATCCGCGCCTGCAGCAGATCTGCCGCGAACACGCCCGGCCGGTGCTGTTCGCCGCGCTGAGCGGCGCCCACCTGTACGGCTTCCCGTCGCCCGACTCGGACTTCGATCTGCGCGGTGTGCACGTGCTGGCGCTCGACGAGGTGGTGGGCTTGCGGCAGGGACCAGCCACCCTGGAACGGCTGGACGACGTGGCCGGCATGGAGCTGGACCTGGTGACCCACGACATCGCCAAGTTCATGGGCCTGATGCTGAAGCCCAACGGCTACGTGCTCGAGCAGCTGTTCTCACCGTTGGTGGTCGTCACCACGCCGGAGCACCGCGAGCTGCAGGATCTGGGCCGCCGGTGCGTCACCCGCTGGCACGAGCGGCACTACCGTGGCTTCGCCGACACCCAGTGGCGCCTGTTCCAGAAGGAACGGCCGGCGCGGATCAAGCCCCTGCTCTACGTCTACCGGGTGCTGCTGACCGGCATCCACCTGATGCGCAGCGGCGAGGTCGAGGCGGACCTGCGGGTCCTGAACGCCGATGCCCGCCTGCCGCAGGTCGACGATCTGATCGCCCGGAAGGTCGGCAGTCGGGAGCAGGTGACCCTGGCGGATGGCGACCTTGCGATCCACGAGCGCGAGTACCAGCGTCTGCTGCGGGAGCTGGGCGCGGCCGCTGCGAGCACCGGCCTGCCGCCCAAGCCGTCGGCCAGGGACGGCCTGCACGACCTGCTGGTGCGGATCCGGACCGGGGGACTGGGCCGGCCGTCGCCGGCGTGACCAACGCGCTCTCGACTCGCACCGGCCGCGACCCCCGCGGGCGTGCTTCGGGAACGACCGCGGCCTAAGCTGCCGCCGAGATGAGCCCCGACACCTTCCGCGCCGCCATCCAGGAGAGCATCGCCACCAAGCAGCGCCTCCTGGCCCAGTGCCTGCCCGACATCGACGCCCTGTGCCAGCTGGCCCTGCGCACCCTGCGGTCGGGCGGCAAGCTGCTGTTCTGCGGCAACGGCGGTTCCTCCTGCGATGCCGCCCACGCCGCCGGCGAACTGGTCGGCTGGTTCGAGCAGAAGCAGCGGCCGCCGTACGCCGCCATCGCGCTCGGCCACGAGACGCCGACGCTCACGGCGATCGGCAACGACGCCGGCTTCGTCCACGTCTTCGAGCGGCAGGTACAGGCTTTGGGCCGCAAAGGTGACCTGCTGGTGGGCATCTCGACGTCGGGCGGCAGCAAGAACGTGGTGGCGGCCATGCAGGCGGCCAGGGCCATGGGCATCGCCACCGCGGCGCTGTGCGGCCAGAAGCCCGGCCCGGTGGCGGAGCTGGCCGAGGTCGCCGTGCGGGTGCCGAGCGAGAACACCGCCCGCATCCAGGAGAGCCACCTGCTGGTGGTGCACCTGCTGTGCGCGGCGGTCGAGGACGGCATGGCGCAGGGCTGAGCCGCGTCCGCGCGCTCACTTCGCCGGCGGCGGCACCACCTGGAACGAGGCGACCCAGAGGCCGGGCCGGTCCGGCACGGGCCGCATGGCGGTCATGCCGCTCTGGCCGACCTCGTCGGCGGCCCGCTGCAGCAGCGGGTCGGCGATCTTCTGGCGCGGCGGCACGTCGCTGAGGCTGTGTTCCTTCGGCGCGGTGATCACCATGCTGCCGTCGGGGAAGGTGGTGTTGCTGGCCTGGCGCAGGCGGGCGAAGGTGCCGGCCAGGTCCGGCTGCGGCTCGAGGCTCGCCGCGATCAGGTAGTGGGTGACGCCGGGCACCGGGCGCTGCGTCCAGGCGAGGTCGCGCTCGCCGTCGCGGCCGGGCAGGACGCGTTCGCCGGCGGGCAGGGGGTTGCAGGCGTCGGTGCGGAGCCAGGGCGAAGGGAACAGGGCCAGGGTGCCGTCGGTCTCGCTCCAGCTCGCCACCCAGACGTGCAGGGGCGCATCGTGGCGGATGGCGAGCCGCACCGGCGTCTCGGCGGCGCATTCGGCGAAGGCCGCGGCCGCCGTGCGATCCTTGCCCAGCAGCAGCGCGCAGGCCGGTACCGACGGGCGCGTCGACGCCCACACCGCGGCGCCGGCGATGGTCGCCAGCACCAGCATCGTCATCGCCACGGGGACCCGTTGGACCATGGAAGCCTGGACCCGATGGTCGCCGACGGGCGCAGCAGGGTCAAAGCGGAACGGGAAGGGCTTGCCTGGATGGGTGCTGACCGTTCCGCTGGGCGGGCCCCGGAGGAACACCATGCTCGACCGGTTCGTCCCGTCCGTCCTCGCCATCGCCCTGTGCTGGATGCCCGTGCCGTTGTCCGCCCAGGCGGGCGCGGCGGAGAAGGCGCAGCCCGCCGATGCGGCGCCGCCGTTCGACGCCCGGGCGGCGGTGGCGCAGGGGCTGCAGGCGATGCTGGCGCTGGCCGAGGGGCCCGAGCGCGACCACTGGCCCTACGAGGGCGTCTACCGCGAGGATCGCGGCCAGCTGCCGGTCGGCTACCGGATCGGCGGCACCGCGATCGTCTGCCGGGCCCTGCTGGCGGCGCCGGGGCTCGAGCAGGACGAGGCCCGGCGCGAGGCGATCGCCCGCGGGGTGGCGTTCGTGCTGAAGACGCTGGAGCACGATCGCATGCAGGAGGGCTTCGTCGGCACCTACGACGTGCGCAACTGGGGCCACATCTACGCCCTCGACCTGTTGCTGGCCCTCCGCGGCCGCGATTGGCTCGCGGCGGACCTGCGCAAGGAGTGCGAGGCGCGGGAGGCGAAGCTGGTCGGACTCCTGGTGGCGATGGCGCTGCCCACCGGCGGCTGGGCCTACTCGCACAGCGGCGGCTACCGCAGTGCGCGGGCCAAGGCGTCGCCGTTCATGACCGGTCCGGCCCTGCAGGCCCTGTTCGCCGCCCAGCGGGTCGGCCACGCGGTGCCCGACGAGGTGATCGAGGGGGCGCTGGACGCGCTCGATCGGGGCCGCACCGGGCCCGGCGGCTACGCCTACACGATGCCGGCGGAGGCGATGGGCGAGAGGCAGGAGGAGCAGCTCGGGATGATGGACCGGACCCCCGGTTCGGCGGCGCGGGCGGCCTGCGTCGAGACGACGCTGCTGCTGGCGGGCCGCGGCGATGCGGCGCGGCACGCGGCGGCGGTGGAGCGGTTCTTCGAACACTGGGACGCGCTGGAGGTGCGGCGCAAGAAGACCGGCACGCACATCCAGCCGTATGGCGTGGCGCCCTACTACTTCCTGTACGGGCACTGGTACGCGGCGCAGGCCATCGAACTGCTGCCCGATGCGGCGCTGCGCGACCGGCAGCGCGGCCGGATGCGGGATCTGCTGGCGCGGACGCGGGAGCCGGACGGCAGCTGGAACGACCGCCAGTTCCCGCGGTCGGGCGGCTACGGCACGGCGCTGGCGGTGCTGTGTCTGTGCATGCCCGAGCTGCCGAAGCCCGTGCCGCGGGTGCTGCCGGCGAAGAAGGAGCGTTGACCGCGGCGCGGCCGGCTAGCGGCCGCCGCGGTGGATGGCGCCGGGGCCCGCCTGGTCGGTCGGCATCACGACGATGGTGTCGAGGTTGACGTGCGCGGGTCGCGAGATGGCGAACAGCACGCAGTCGGCGACGTCCTCGGCCCGCAGCGGCCGCGTGTCGGCGTAGACCTTCTCGGCGCGCGGTGCGTCGCCGCGGAAGCGCACCAGGGAGAACTCGGTCTCGACCAGGCCCGGATCGACGCTGGTGACCCGCACGCCGGTGCCCAGCGTCTCCAGGCGGATCGCCTCGCAGATGGGCTGCAGGGCGCGCTTGCTGCCGCAGTAGACGCCGCCCCCGGCGTAGGCCTTGTGGCCGGCGATCGAGCCGATCACGACGATGTGGCCCTGCCGGCGTTCGACCATGTGCGGCAGGACGCGTCGGGTGACCTCCAGCAGGCCGAGCACGTTGGTCTCGATCATCTCGCGCCAGGCGACGCCGTCGGCCTCGGCGATCCTCTCGACGCCGCGGGCCAGCCCGGCGTTGTTGACCAGGACATCGATCGGCCCGTGGGCGGCGATCGCGGCCTGCAGGAACGCCGCGACGCTCGAGGGATCGGTGACGTCGAGCGGATGGTGGAAGGCCTCCTTCACCACCTCGGGCAGCCGTTCGACGCGGCGGGCGCCCAGCGACAGGCGGTAGCCGGCGCCGTGCAGCGAACGGGCGATGGCAGCACCGATGCCGGCGCTGGCGCCGGTGATGACGGCGTGACGATGCATGCGCGGAGGATAGGCGAACGGCCGCCGACAATCGGTGGGCACTTCGGCCAGAATCCGGCGCGCCGGCGGCCTAGCGCAGCAGCAGCAGGACGATGTGCCGGAGCTGGTCCAGCAGGGTCAGGACGGCGATCGCCACCACGACGCGGCGGACGGCGGCGCTGCCCTTCCGCACGCTCCAGTGGCTGGCGGCGTAGCTGCCGATGCCGGCGCCGACCGCCAGGCACAGCGCCGGCGCCCAGACGATGGCGTCGGCGGCGATGAAGCTGCCGGCGCTGGTCAGCGAGGTGACGATGACGATGGCGCTCTTGCCGGCGTTGACCGCGACCAGGTCGCGTTCGTAGGCGGCCGCCAGGACCAGGGTGGCGACGAGCCCGGTGCCGACCTGCACGTAGCCCATGTGCAGGCCGATCAGGAAGCAGCCGGCGGCGGCCAGCCAGGCCGGGCGTCGGGCCTCGGGCAGGCCGGCGGGTCGGGTCCGGAGCTGCTGCCAGAGCAGCAGGCCCATCACCGCGGCGAGGTAGGAACGGAACGCCAGGTCCGGCAGGCCCAGCGCCAGCCGGGTGCCGAGCCAGGCGCCGGGCAGGGCCACCAGGCCCTGCAGCCAGGCCCGGGCCGGCACCGTCCGCCCGGCCCGCAGGTAGCCGAGGAAGGCAAAGGTGCCGATGGCGATCGCCGCCAGCCGCGTCGACGGATTGGCCTGTTCCAGCGGCAGGCCGCACAGGTACTCGAACGCGATCAGGCCGAGGGCGCCAGCACCGCCGGCGACGTTGTTGATCCAGCCCATCGCCAGCCCGGCGACGAGCACGACGGCGATGGCGATGGGGTCCACGAGGCCGGGCCGGGGGCCGCTAGCCCAGCAGGTGCTTGACGATCTCGCGTTCCTGCAGGAGCTCGTCGGTGGAGACCTTCTTCTTCTGCTGCGAGAACTCGTTGAGCTGCAGGCCCGGCACGATCTGCCAGTTGCCCTTGCCGTCGGTCGTGCAGGGGAAGCTGCTGATGATGCCGTCGGGCGTCTTGTAGCTGCCGTCGGACGGCACGCAGAGGGAGCACCAGTCGTCGACGCCGACCTTGCTGTAGAGCGCGTGGGCGTGGTCGACGGCGGCCTGGGCCGCCGACATCGCCGACGACTTGCCGCGGGCGGCGATGATGGCGGCGCCGCGCTCCTGCACGGTCTTCAGGAACGGGCCCTGCAGCCAGGCGTCGTCGTTGACCGCCTTCTGGGCCGGCGTCCCGGCGATCGTGGCGTGATGCCAGTCGGGATACTGGGTGTTGGAGTGGTTGCCCCAGATCACCACGTTCTTCACCTGCGACCAGTGCTTGCCGGCCTTCAGGGCGAGCTGCGCCTTGGCGCGGTTCTCGTCGAGCCGGGTCATGGCGGTGAAGCGGTCGCGGGGCACGCCCTTGGCCGCGTGCATGGCGATCAGGGCGTTGGTGTTGCAGGGATTGCCGACCACCACGACGCGGACGTCGGGGCCGGCCTTCTCGGCGATTGCCTGACCCTGGCCGATGAAGATCGGACCGTTGTCGAGGATCAGGTCCTTGCGCTCCATCCCCTTGCCGCGGGGCTTGCTGCCCACCAGCAGGCACAGATCGGCGTCCTTGAACGCCACCTTGGGGTCGTCGGAGCAGATCACGTCCTGCACCAGCGGATAGGCGCCGTCGTGCAGCTCCATCTTGACGCCCTCGAGGGACGGCAGCACCGGCGTGACCTCCAGGAGCTGCAGCACCACCTTGGTGTCGGGGCCGAAGATGCCGCCCGCCGCGATCATCGGCAGCAGGCTGTAACCGATCTGACCGGCGGCGCCGGTGACCGCCACGCGCTTCACGTTGCTCATCGGCGGCATTCGACCCGGCGGGCCGCCGCGATCAAGCCTCGGCTTCGGGACCCTGGCCGAGCAGGCCGCCGATGGTCTGCAGCAGCAGATCCCGGTCGATCGGCTTGCTGGCGAACTCGGTGCAGCCCGCGGCGAGGCACTTCTCGCGGTCGCCGGACATGGCGTTGGCGGTCAGCGCCACGATCGGGCGCTGGAAGCCCTGCCGGCGCAGCTCGCCGGTGGCCTGGTAGCCGTCCATCACCGGCATCTGCATGTCCATCAGCACGAGGTCGAAGGGCGTGCCGGTGTTCTCGGCCTGCATGGCCATGATGACCGCCGCCTGGCCGTTGGGGGCGATGGTGACCTGGGCGCCGGCCTTGCGCAGCAGGAAGGAGATGAGCCGCTGGTTGTCCGGTCCGTCCTCGGCCAGCAGCAGGTTGGCGCGCAGGTTGACCTTGCCCTTGCGGTCGCGCTTGCGCTGGTCGTTGCGGGACAGCAGGGTCTCGCTGACGCCGTAGAGGAGTTCCGAGCCGGCGGCCGGGTCGGCCTTCACCGTGACCCGGAAGGTGCTGCCGACGCCGGGCTCGCTCTCGACCTCGATGTCGCCGCCCAGCATCTCCGCCAGCCGCTTGCTGATGCTGAGGCCCAGCCCGGTGCCGCCGAAGCGGCGGGTGGTGGAGCTGTCGGCCTGCTCGAACGGCCGGAACAGCCGACCGACCTGCTCCGGCGTCATGCCGATGCCGGTGTCGACCAGCTCGAAGCACAGCCGCGGCTCGCCGAGCAGGGACTGCTCGTGCCGCATGCGCAGGGTCACCGAACCCAGCTCGGTGAACTTGATCGCGTTGCCGCAGAGGTTGATCAGGATCTGGCGCAGGCGGGTCGGGTCGCTGCGCACCAGGCTCGGCAGGGGGCACTGGAAGTCGGTGTCGAGGCGCAGCCGCTTGGCCTCCGCCCGCACCCGCATCAGCGACACCACGTCGGCCAGGATCTGCACCGGCGAGCAGGGCACGCACTCCACGGTGAGCTTGCCAGCCTCGATCTTCGACAGGTCCAGGATGTCGTTGATCAGGCTCATCAGGTGCGAGCCGTTGCGCAGGATCGTCGCCACCGCCGACTTGCGGTCCTCGGCGGTGAGGGAGGCATCGAGCAGGTTCTCGGCGTAGCCGAGGATCGCGGTCATCGGCGTCCGGATCTCGTGGCTCATGTTGGCCAGGAACTCGGACTTGGAGCTGCTGGCGGCCTCGGCCAGGTGCTTGGCCTGCTCGGCTTCGTGCTTGGCCTCGGCCAGCTTGATGTTCGCCGACTCGATCTGGCTCGTGTAGAGCAGCACGTCGCGCTCGGCGTTCTTCTCCTCGGTGATGTCGCGGATGACGCCGCAGAAGAGCGGCTCGTCGGACAGGCCGACGCGCGTCACGGTCAGCGAGATCGGGAACGTCGTGCCGTCGGCGCGGACCGCCTGCTCCTCCCGCGGGAAGTCCAGGATCTTGGCGATCCCGGTCTGCAGGTGCCGCAGCATGTAGTCGTCGTGCTTCCGGCTGTGGGGCTCCGGCATCAGCATGCTGACGTTGCGGCCGATCACCGCCGTCGCCGCATGACCGAACATCCGTTCGGCGGCCGGGTTGAACGTCTGGATGATGCCCCGGTGGTTGATCGTGATGATGCCGTCGGCCGCCGACTCGATGACCGCCCGGGTCTTCGCCTCGTTGCGCACCATCCGGTCGAGGCTGTGGTTGAGGGTGTCGGCGACGAACTGGAACTCGCGGGTGCGCTGGTCCGGCATCCGGGCCGCGTTGCAGTCCATGGCGCACTGTTCCATGGTCTCGATCAGGACGCCGATCGGACGCACGACATGGCGGCGGATCAGCCAGCGCACCGCCAGCCAGAGGGCGCCGAAGGCGGCCAGCAGGACCGGGTAGAACGGCAGCAGCCGGCCGGGGTACTCCGCGGTCTGCAGGGCCATCCAGCCGGCGGCGCCCGCACCCACCCCGGCCAGCACCAGGGCTGGCTTGAGCACGGCGCTGGTCAGGTCGGGCGGTCGATCGGTTGGCTTGCGGATGCGCACGGTGTGGCTCGACCCCGGGTTGGCGAGAGGGTCCTCGCCTTGTTCGGCAGGGCGCCGGTCGCGGCTGAACCGCCAGTGGGGCGGGTGCGGACCGATCGATGGGGCCGATCCGGCGCCGCCGGACTCAGGCCTCGGGTTCGCCCTGGACCATCAGGTGCTGGGCCACCAGCGGGGTCAGTTCCTCGTCCCAGACCCGTCGGAACTCAGGGTGCCGAAGGCACACCTCACAGGCGCGGCGGTTTTCGAAGGCCGAGAACAGCGCCAGGTTGTAGCCCTGTCCGTCCGCCACCAGGTTGTGGGTCACGGCGAAGTGCTCCACGCCGGGCAGGCTCTCCACCAGGGCCTGCAGGGCGGTGCGCGCGCCTCGCACCCGGTCGAGGGTGATGCCCGCCTTCAGCCGGAACAGGATCACGCAGTGGAACATGGGCCGGCATGGTGGCGCAACGGCGACACGGCCGCCAGGAAACACCACGGGCCAGCCACCGAGGTGACTGGCCCGTGGAGGGGTGTCGGGGACCGGCTGCGGCCGGTCAGGCGGTCTTGATCTTGAGCGGCCGCCGGTGGTCCAGCTCCTGGCCGACCTGGTGGCCGTGGCAGATCGAGGTCTCGCCTTCCTGCCAGCAGAACACCACGGCGCCGGTCCGGCTCTGGCCCGGAACGTGGATCGTCAGCGGCGTCTGCCGGAGGACCGTCATGCCGAGGTCCTCGAACTCCAGGCGGCAGCGCCGGAGGGCCTCGTCGTGCTCGAAGATCTGGGCGTCGAGTTCGGCCAGGCTCTGGGTGAGCCCCTCGGGGGTCCGGGCGGACTCGAGCCGCTCGCGCAGCCCGTCCAGTTCCCGGCGGCGACGCCGCCGTTCGGTCATCTCCGCGGCGATCCCCCGCACCAGGGGCAGGACCGCGTTGGCTTCGTGCAAGGTGTAGACGCGCTTCATGGGCTCCTCCCGCTCCAGTCTTGCCTGTGGTCCCCGTTCGGTTCACAGTGGATCGAGCCGAGGGGCCGCTGCCGGACTGGCGGCGAGTTCAGTGGCACTAGTGAGACACCGGTGCTCGGTAACCAAGAGCGCCGTCCGCGGTTCCGCCGTGGCATCGGTGTCGCGCGTGCTCTCGGTCGCCTTCCTTCCGCGCACCTCTCCCTCCCCTTCCTGGACCGATCATGGCCGACCGCGAGACGATGGACTTCGACGTGGTGATCGTCGGCGGAGGCCCGAGCGGCCTCGCCACCGCGATCCACCTCGCCAACCTGGTGGAACAGCACAACCAGCGGGTGCAGGCCGGCGGGCCGGGCGAGGCCATGGCCCCGGAGATCGTGCTGATCGAGAAGGGCAAGGAGATCGGCGCCCACGCGATCAGCGGCGCGGTGATGGACCCGAAGGGCCTCGATGCCCTGCTCCCCGACTGGCGCAAGCTGGGCGCGCCGATCGAGGCCGAGGTGCACGACGACTACGCGTTGTGGCTCACCGCCGGCGGCGGTTTCAAGCTGCCGCTCACGCCGGGCCCGCTGAAGAACCACGGCAACTTCGTCGTCTCGCTCAACAACCTGGTGCGCTGGCTCGGCGGCATCGCCGAGCAGAAGGGCATCCAGGTGTTCCCAGGCTTCCCCGGCCGTCAGCTCGTGCGCGACGGCAACGCGGTGAAGGGCGTGCAGCTGCAGGACGCCGGCGTCGACCGGCACGGCGAGCCGAAGGGCTCGTTCGAGCCCGGCGCCATCCTGGCCGGCAAGCTCACCGTGCTGGCCGAGGGCACCCGCGGCTCGCTGACCAAGCAGCTCGTCGCCGACCTGCGCCTGGATGGCCAGAACCCGCAGGTCTACGCGCTCGGCGTGAAGGAGGTCTGGGAGGTGCCCGAAGGCCAGTGTCCGCCGGGGCTCGTGGTCCACACCATGGGCCACCCGCTGGACAGCCGCACCTTCGGCGGCGGCTGGGTCTACGGCATGGCCAGGACCCGCGACGGCTTCAACCACGTGTCCGTGGGCCTGGTGGTCGGCCTCGACTACCAGAACCCCGCCACCGATCCGCACCGCCTGTTCCAGCAGTACAAGCTCCACCCGCGCATCGCCGCCTTCCTGAAGGGCGGCAAGATGGTGAGCTACGGTGCCAAGTCGCTGCCCGAGGGCGGCCTCTACTCGATGCCGCGGATGTACGGCGACGGGTTCCTGATCGTCGGCGACTCGGCCGGCTACATGAACTCGATGCGGCTGAAGGGGATCCATCTGGCGTTGCGGTCGGGGATGCTGGCGGCCGAAACGGCCTTCCAGTGCCTCCTGAAGGGCGATTTCTCCGCCCGGAGCACGCAGCAGTACGACACGGCCTTCCGCGCCGACTGGATGCACGAGGAGATGCGGTCCTGCCGCAACTTCCACCAGGGCTTCAGCAAGGGCCGCCTGTTCGGCCTCGCCAACGCCGGCTTCGCCCAGCTCTTCGGCGGCAAGGGTTTCCTGTTCGCCGACGCGATGTCCGGCAAGGCCGGGCACGAGTACATGCGCGAGATCGGCGAGTACTTCGGCGGCCGGGGCAAGCCGGCCCAGGACAAGCTGCCCCAGGACGGCACGCTCACCTTCGACAAGCTGACCGACGTCTACAACTCGGGAACGATCCACGAGGAGGACCAGCCCTGCCACCTGGTCGTCACCCAGCCGGACCTGTGCTCGACCCGGTGCGTGGAGGAGTTCGGCAACCCCTGCCAGCATTTCTGCCCGGCCGCGGTCTACGAGATGGAGGAGAAGCCGGGCACCAGGCACGGCATCGACCTCAAGATCAACGCCAGCAACTGCGTGCACTGCAAGACCTGCGACATCATGGATCCCTACCAGGTGATCAACTGGGTCACCCCGGAGGGCGGCGGCGGCCCCAGCTACAAGCACCTGTAGGCAGGCGGGGGAAGAAGTGGTGGCGGCCGTTCCGCAAACCGTGCCCACGGTTGTCCCACCCTCGGTCCTGTCTCGGTTGCTCGTCAGGAGTCGTCGCGCGGAACGGCGCGCCACCACGAGGAGTGGATCGAGGGCGCGCTTTCCGTCCAAAAATCATGACGATCCGTCAACCGGATCGCGACCTGGCCGCCGGCTCCCTGACCTAACTTCATCTCTAGAAGTGGCTTAGGGAGAATCCCTCAGCGCATCGCGCTGACCCGCGTCCGGTGGATCACCACCTCGGTGGTCGCGGTGGTCTGCAGCCGGTGCGCCAGCGCGCGCCCCAGTTCGGCGCCCGCCTTCAGGGACAGGCCGAGCGGGGCCGCCAGCAGGTCCACCAGGTCCTGGGGCGTTCCCAGGGCCAGCAGATGCACCCCGAGCGCCGCGGTGACCCGCCGCAACCCCGCCTGCCGCAGGCTCTGGGCCAGGTCCTCCTCGGCCGGGCCCCGCAGCGGCGCCAGGTCCATCGGTTCCGCCAGCTCGGCGAGGCAGGCCGCCAGGTCCGGTGAGAACTCGGTGCCCGGCAGGTCGACCACGAGCCGGCCGCCCGGCCGCAGGTTGGCCCGGGCCAGGGTGCCCCAGTGCTGCAGCGGCCAGCGCGGCAGGCCCAGCGGGCAGCAGACCATCACGTCGAAGGCGCCGAAGCGCTCGTCGCCGCCGGGCATCATCGCCAGCACCTCCACCTGCGGCGCCTTGGCGTCGGCGATCTTCTCCGCCAGCGACCGGTCCGGCTCGACCACCAGCAGCGAACCCTTGGGGCCGACCTGCGCCGCCAGCGCCCGGGCGTGATGCGCCGACGCCGCGCACAGGAGCAGCGCGCGATCGTTGCGCCGCGGTTCCACCAGCCCCAGGGCGGCTCCGAACCACGGGTGCGGACCGAAGTCGGCCATGCGGGGGCAGCGTAGCCGACGCGCTGGTGCATGGCGCGGGGCGAGGCGTCATACTCGCCCGGGGTGCGTACCGATCCGCGGGAGCTGGCCGACCAGACCTTCGACCTGCTGGTCGTGGGCGGCGGCATCCATGGCGCGGCCGTCGCCCGCGATGCCGCCCTGCGTGGGGCGACCGTGCTGCTGGTGGAGGCCCACGACTTCGCCGCGGGCACCAGTTCGCGCAGTTCCCGGCTCGTGCACGGCGGCCTGCGCTACCTCCGGCAGGGCGCCTTCGGCCTCGTCCGCGAGGCCCTGCACGAACGGGAGCGCCTGCTGCGCCTCTGCCCGCACCTGGTGCGGCCGGTGCCGATGGTCATGCCGTTCTTCCAGGATGGCCCGGGCTCCCGCTGGCTCACCCGCCTTGGGGTGCAGGTCTACGGCTGGATCGGCGGCCGCAGCACCCTGCCGGGACCCCAGGGCCTCGCGCCGAAGGACGCGCTGGCCGCCTTCCCCGGCCTGCGCGCCCGCGGGCTCCGCGGCGCCGTCCGCTTCTTCGACGCGGCCACCCAGGACGCCCGGCTCACGCTCGCCAACGTGCTGGCGGCCCGGCAGGCCGGTGCCCGCGTCGTGAACCACTGCGCCGCCGTTGGCCACGCCGCCGCGGGCACCCTCCTGCGCGACGGCCGCACCGGCGCCGAGGTGACCGTCCGCGCCCGCCACGTGGTCAACGCCGCCGGGCCCCGCGCCGACGCGGTGCGGCGCGCGTTCGACTGTCAGGGCCCCGACCTGGTCCGCACCAGCCGCGGCAGCCACCTGGTGCTGCCCGAGCGCCCCGGCGAGACCGCGCTCTGCGCCTTCCTGCCCGACCAGCGCATCCAGTTCGTCATCCCGCACCGCGACGGAACGCTGTGCGGCACCACCGAGGTGGACGAGGCGCCGGGGAACGCCGAGCCCACGGTGCCCGAGGCCGACCGACAGTACCTCCTGGACGCGCTCGGCTGGCTGCTCGATCCGGCGCCCACGCCCGCCGACGTCCGCTTCGGCTACAGCGGCTGGCGCTCGCTGCCCACCGGCGCCGGGCCGCCCGGCGCCCTGCACCGCGAGGCGTTCGTCGTGCGCGAGCCCCTGAGCGACGCCACGCTGCACACCATCGTCGGCGGCAAGCTGACCACGCACCGCTCGTTCGCCGAGAAGGTGGTGGGCGAGGTGCTCGGGCTCCACGTGCCCTCGCCGACGCGCGACCTGCCGCTGCCCGGCGGCGACGGTCCGCGCGAGGTGGGAGATCCGCTCTGGTGGCGGCACGGCTCCCGCACGCCGGCGGTGCGCGCGCTCGCCGGCGGCGACGCCGCGCTGCTGCAGCCGGTCTGCCCGCACCGGCCCTTCCTCGGCTGCGAGGTCCTCGACGCCGTGCAGGAACTCGGCGCGGTGACCCTCACCGACCTCGCCCTGCGCCGGCTCATGCACAGCCAAGGACCGTGCCTGCAGTCCGACTGCCTGCGCGCGCTGCACGCGCTGCACTGCCGCGCCGGCGGCGCCGATTCGGGCCTCGAACACGACCTCGCCGCCCTGCAGGCCGAGGTCCAGCACCTGGCCGGCGCCGCGCTGCCGGTGCCGGCCACGGCGGAGGGCAGCCGATGACCCTCGACCTCGCGCCGGAGTTCCACCCCGACCTGCGCTGGCTGCAGGTCGCGCGCCCGCCCACGCTCGGCGGCGCCCTGCGCGGCCACGTGGTGGCCATCCTGTTCTGGCGCATGGGTTGCGGCCACAGCCGCAACGCGCTCTTCGACTTGGCCGCCCTGCAGGAACGGCACGAGGACCGGCCCTTCGCGGTGATCGGGATCCACGTGCCGGCGACCCCGGCCGAACGCGACCTCGAGCGCCTGCGCGCCTTCCTGCAGCGCCACGGCCTGCCGCTGGCGGTGGCCCACGACGAAGCACGGCACTGCTGGACCGCCTGCGGCGCCACCGGCTGGCCGTTCCTGCTCCTGGTCGACGCCCGCGGCATCCGTCGCTTCGCCGGCCGCGGCGAGCCGAACGTCGCGGCGCTCGCCGGCGCCGTGCAGGGCCTGCTGGCCGAGGATCCCGGCCTTGGGCTGCGCGCGCCGCTGCCGTTCTGCGCCGTGCCCGAACCGCCGCCGCGCGCGCCCTCCGGCCTCGCGTTCCCCACAGCGCTCTGTCGCGGCCCAGACGGCAACGTCTGGCTCGCCGACGCGGGCCATCACCGGCTCCTGGTCGTCGATCCGAGCACCTTCGCCGTCGTGCGCACCATCGGCGATGGCCTGCCCGGCCTCAGCGACGGCGAGGCGCCGCGCTTCCGCGCGCCCACCGGGCTCGCCGCGCACGATGGCTCGGTGCTGGTCTCCGACGCGGGCAACAGCGCGCTCCGGCGCGTGCTGCCCGATGGCACGGTCCGCACCCTTTGCGGCACCGGGGAGCGTTCCACCGACCGCTATGGCGGCGGCTACGGCACCGCCCAGGGCCTCAACCGCCCCGCCGGGCTCGCGGCCGACGGCGTGGTGCGGCTCGCCATGGCCGGCGCGCACCAGCTCTGGACGTTCGATCCGGAGAGCAGCGTCTGCCTCGCCTGGCTCGGCACCGGGCAGGGCGCCTGCACCGATGGCGGCGAGACGGCGACGTTCCAGCAGCCCGAAGGCCTGTGCCGGGACGGCGACACGCTCTGGGTCGCCGACGCCGGCAATGGCGCCCTGCGCGCGGTGGATCTCGGCCTGGAGCAGGTGCGCACGGTGGCGCGCGGGCTCGGCTGGCCGACAGCGGTGGTGCGCTGGCAGGACGCGCTGCTGGTGGCGGATGCCGAGGGCGGCCGGGTCTGGTCCGTGCCGGTGTCCGGCGGCACGCCGGTGGCCTTGCTGGACCGCTCGCACGGCCTCGTGGCCCCCGAGGGCCTCCTGGTGCTCGGCGACGACCTGCTGGTGGCCGATGCGGGCGCGCACCGGCTGCTGGTCATGGACCTGACGGCCCGCGCATCCGCCGCCACCTTGCGCGAGATCCTCCTGCGCGACGTGCCGGGACCGGCGGAGCCGGGATTGCGGGCGGTGGTGACGATGGCCCGCGTGTCATTGTGCCATTTCACCGACGTGACCCTCTGGTTGCGCCCGCCGCCCGCCTTCCAGCGCCGCTGGCCCAATGGCACGCGTCTCCTGCTGCGCGCCTGCAATGACGATGGCCTGGTGCTGACCGCCGACCTGGAACGCGAGGTCGAGGTGCAGGCCGGGATGGTGCGCATCGACACCGTGCCGATCGCCGAGGCCGGCGAGGGCGTGCTGCGGCTGGACCTGCGCGGCCCCCTGCACCCGGATGGCGAGATGGGCTCCATGCGCCTCTGTTGCGTGGTGCCGGTGCGCACCGCCGGCGACGGCGCCCTGGAGGCGCGCATCGAGGTCGCCCGTTCCGGCTGATCCAGGCGTGATCAGGCCCGCAGCGCGCGGAACGTCCCGTCGGCCTCGCGCACGCTGAACGCGGCCCGCATGCCCGGCGCGATCGACCCGAAGCCCTGCGCGCCGATCGCCTGCGCCGGATTGCTGGCCGCCACCCGCGCCAGGGTCCAGGCGCCCGCCTGCGGCACGAACCGGGCGAAGTTGGCGGCGGCCTGCCCCATGGTCAGCGCCGACCCGGCGAGCGCTCCGGTCGGGCTGCGCACCACGCCTTCCCGCAGCTCCACCTCGACGCCGCCGAGCCGGTAGCGGCCTTCCCCCATGCCCGCCGCCGCCGCCGCGTCGGTCACCAGCACCGTCCGATCCGCGCCCAGGATGCGGAACGCGTTGCGCACCATCGCCGGATGCACGTGGGCGCCGTCCACGATCAACGGGCAGCGCAGTCGTTCCTCGTCCAGCGCCAGCCCGGCCACGCCTGGCTCGCGATGGTGCAGCGGCCCCATCACGTTGAACAGGTGCGTCACCATCGAGGCGCCGGCGGCCACGCATTCGGCGAAGCCGGTGGTGCCGCGCACGTGACCCAGCGCGACGGTGACGCCTGCCGCGCGCAGCGCCGCCACCGCCGCCGGCGCCCCGGGCCGCGTGTGCGCCAGCGTGACGAGGCGCAGCGTGCCGGCTGCGGCGTCCACCAGGGCCTGCACCCGAGCCGGCGTCGGATCGACGAAGCAGGCCTCGTCGTGCACGCCGGGTGCATCGAGGAACGGACCCTCGAGATGCAGCCCCAGCGGCTCGGCGCCCTGGCCGCGGAACGTGCGGAGCCAGCGGGCCACCGCGGCGACCTGTTCGAGCAGCAGATCCCACGGCGCCGTGATGAGGGTCGGCAGGAACGCCACCGCGCCGCCGCGCCACACCGCGTCCGCCACCGCATCCAGCGCCTCGGGGGTCGCCTCGTCGACGCCGCGCCCGCCGGCCCCGTTCACCTGCAGATCGACGAAGCCCGGCAGCACCAGGGGCAGGCCTTCGGCGGAGGCCGCGGGATCGCAGTGGATCGCGGTGATCGTGCCGGCCTCGACCTGGATGCGGGCCCCGACCATGACGGTGGCCGGCAGCGCGGCGGAGCGGGCCAACAGATCGTTTCTGCTCACGGCCGGCAAACCTATGATCCGCGGCCGATCGTGCAAGCAGAGCGCCGCCTTCCCTCCGTAATCCTGCCGCAAGTCGTGGAGAGGGATGCGGATACCACGGAGCGCGTGCGGGCGGGAACGGAGCGTTTGGATCCGCGGTCGCGCTCTTGACAAGGGCATGATCGACGCTATGCTTCGCCGCGGTTCGGAGACGGAAGCTGGCCCACCAGCAAGGTGATCCGATGAACGACGCCGCAGCGCACGTCACGTCACGTCACGTCACGTCACGTCATGGGACGATGTCGCCGTCGTTGATCCGCTACTGCACTCGGGCGACCCGGACTACGCAGACCTGATCGGGCTCAATCCGCCGCCGCCGAACGGGCTGAACAACATCACGTTCTGGAACCGCAGTCCGGGCACGCCCCGGATGGACGCCGAACTGGCCAACGTGACCCCGGACAACCCGTTTGGGGCGACCCTGGCGGCGAGCTTCATCACCGAGTGCATGCAGGCGATTCCGGCGACGACGGCCGGCGCGATCCTGCTGTGGGACGTCATGAACGAGCCGATCCCGCTGCCGTCGCGGGTGCAGTGGGTCAGCGGGTCGATGGCGCACGTGAAGCAGGTGGACGTCAGCGCCAATGGCGTGAGCCGGACCACCCTCTGGAGCTACCGGGTCACCGATGTCTTCCCGGCATCCATCGAGCTGGCCACCGACGTCAACTGCGACGTCATCGGCCTGCACGCCTACGGCAACACGCGCGCGACGCTGGAGAGCCTCGTGTACGACGCCATCTTCCTCGACGACGGGGGCGTGGTCGGCAAGCCGCTGATCTGCACGGAGATCGGCTACCCCGGCATCGGCATGTCCTATCGGGATACCATCCGCTACTGCCGCGACCGCGTGCCGGCGGGATCGCCCCCCGGCAGCAGCCCCGGCGTGCCTCGCCCGGATCTTGGCGGGAGCGCGCGCGGCATCGGGTTCATGCCGTGGGCCTTCATGATCGGCTACTACAACGCTGGAACCGGCTGGCTCGACCGCCTGCCGTTCAGCTACGGCACGGGATTGTTCTACTTCGACGGCCAGGTGCGGGAGGAGGACGCGGTCATGGCCTTCGTCGAGCATGCGATTGCCCAGGGTATTCCTGCCAACGCGCTCTGGTCGCGCCCCGGCAGCAATCAGAGCGGTTACGTGCTGGTGCAGAAGGCGGCGCAGGGCGATCCGCACTACGTCGACCCAGGGCTCGGCGCCAACGTCAAGCCCGCCTACGACGACTACGCGACGCTCCAGTTGCTGCTGACGGCGCCGAGCTGGTTCTGGCAGTCGACCGGGTGGACGTATGAGCTCTACAAGGACGTCGCGACGCTGTTCATGCGGGTCTCCGAGGCTCACGACCGCCTGGACATCGCCTCCCTTGCATCACGCAACAACGGCAATCCGGTCACGGCCCAGCCGCCGCCACCGGGGCATCACGCCTACAACCCGTTGCTGCTGCAATGGTCGATGGAGGCCCAGCCCGGCCGCGATCCGCTGACAGGCGAGCCGAACAACCGCGCCTTCTATGCGATGCTGACGCGGTTGGAGAATCAGCTCCAACTGTGTTCCGGCAACCCGCGGACTTGCTCCAGCACCTTGCGCCCCTGGGACACGACCTACCCTCTGCAGGCCGAGTCCGTGCGACTGGTGGCGGAGCACTACCTGCAGCCCTGGGCGCAGATGCTGGCGCAGTACATCCTGCCGCGAGGCGGGCCGTACTGAGCGGAAGTCCGTTCATGGCAGCGACTTGCAAATCCATGGGGCTACGAGATCCGTGGCAGCCAAAGGCGCGAAGGAGAGCGACGATGGACAGTAGCAGACCAAGTTGGAGTGGTATCCTCCCCGGTGTGTTGATCCTCCTGGCAGGCTTGGCTCGCGGGCAGACTCCGCCCTGGGGTCCTGCGCAGTGGGGGATGCCGGGCAGCAACGTTCCGGGGCCGGTGTTCCAGTGCGTGGAGGTGTTCCCGCGGCCTGGGGATCCGGGGCAGTCGCCCAGCCAGTGCCCGACCTTGCGGGGCTGCGGTGTCCGAGGCTTCCGGGACGACATGGGGACGCCCGACCCGAACGATGACCGGGAGTACATGGTGGCCGCCCGGAGCGATGGCATCCTCATCGCGGATGTCACCCCGAACCGGGATGTCAGTCCGTCCCTCGACCCTGGGATCCCGTCGGCACGCATGGTCCTGTTCGCACCCGAGCCCGGTCCTGTCCCGGCGGCGCAGGGACTCCAGGACTTCCTCAACGGGACGCCGGCTGCCGATTCCGCGAATCCTGGTCTGGCGAAGTTGCTGACGACGTCGTATTGCCCCCCGCCGGCGAGCCAACCGGCCTTCCCGGGACAATGGCGGACGTGGATGAGCACCGAGACCACGAATCGGGAGGTGTGCGTCTATCGTGCGCCTGCAACCAGCGCATATTTCACCAGCGCAAATGCCGGGGATTGGTTCGTGTACAGCGTGAACAAGTGGCGTCCGGGGGTATGGGTGCTGCGGCTGAACCGCAGCGGATCGGGCGACCTCTTCGTGGCCAGTAGCGTCTGGCACCCGATTCCAAGCGTGGCGGGAGCGACAGGCACTGCGACGACGCTGGGTGGCTGCCACAACATCTTCGTGGACTCGCATGCTGGCCGGGAGGCGCTGTACGTCACTGACGACGACCATCGTCAAGTGGTCCAGATCATGATTCCGGACCCTGTCTCCCCTGGAGTCACGGTACCGCCCGGCAATGGCGTGCGCCAGGTCCACAGTCTTGCTGGCCTCGCGTACCATGACGCGGAACCGATCGGCGATCGCCTGTTCATTTCGGAGACGTTCACCAAATCGACCTTCATCATCGACCTGCCGATCCTTGCACCGAACCCGACCGTGGCAGAGACCTTGGTGCCGCCGGGTCCACCCGCATCAGGAGGCCACAGCGTCTACGTCGATACGTCCACCCCGTTCGCGGGAGGACGACTGTACGCCCTGAGTGAGCCATCCGACCTGCCTCGCCCCGACGGAAGCAACTTCAGCGTCTATTACTATGACCCATCCGCCGGCAGCGACAACGGCTTCCTGTTTCAGGTCCCCTATCTCGTTCCTGATGGCATGGGTATGACGAATCCGCCCGCGACGGTATCGCCCGTCCACAATCTGCGCGGTCTGGGTCGGACCGGCTTTGTCGCCATGTATCGGGAGGGCATCAGCATGGTGGATCTACTGCGACATGAGTATCCCGGCTATCCAATAGAAGAAGCCGCGCTCATGGTCCTCGGCAGCTTCGATACCAGTACGCGCACCAAGGGTCAGCCGTTGGCGCCGCCGAACTACCCTACCACAGCGCCAACGTGGGCGCTACAGTGCACGAAGGCACAATGGGAGCAGAACGAATGGCCGAACATGGGCTACTTCGACAACTTCCTTGGGGCATGGGACGTGGCCGTCGAGCAGGACTCGGGTCTGATCTACGCGACGCTCGGACCTACAGCAAACCCGGCCGGTGGCGAGCACTTCCTGACCGCTGGGGTGTTCCGGGTGAAGCAGGGGCATGTCAACCGGTACTGGGATGCGACTCCCTTCCCTGCCGCCAGTCCGCCAAGTCCGACCGAAGGGCTCTACCCCAGGTTTGTCACGATGAACGGACCGGCGCGCCAGGGTCACATGCTGTTGCTTGGAGATGTGACCCAGTACCCTTCATCCAACGCCAATGGGGAGCTCCGTTACAAGTACACCCTTCATTTGCAGGCAAATCAACCTCCAGCCGGCAACCAGGCCATCCCCGGTCAGAACCCGGCCACGATGGGCGGCAGCCAGT
>CAZMGG010000098.1:0-21585 GCA_964565715.1 uncultured candidatus Brocadiaceae bacterium
TGAGGGCGCCTTCCGCGGTCTGCACCAGGGAGATGCCGTCGTTGGCGTTGCGCTTGGCCTGATCGAGCGAGCGGACCTGGCTGCGCAGGCGCTCGGAGATGGCCAGACCGGCGGCGTCGTCGGCCGCGGTCGAGATGCGAAGACCGGTGGACAGGCGCCGGAAGTTGCTCGAGAGCTGTTCCGACACCGAGGCGAGATTGCGCTGCGCGTTGATCGACGCAGAGTTGGTGTTGACGCGAAGACCCATTGCTTCCCCGTTGCGATTCCCTGTGGTGTGTGGTGGCGGACGTCTTCACGCTCGCCGCCAGGATGTTCGGCAGAAGTTGCCGGCGCATGAGAGGCGGATCCGCGGTTTCCGACGACGGCTGTCGAGGGATGCGACGATGGTCCGGTGACACCGGCGGGTCGGCGGTGGCGCGCCGCCGCGGAATTCGTCAGCCGAACAGGTCGAGGACGCGCCGGGCGTGGGCGTGGGCCTGCGCCTGGGTGCCGAGGCCGGCGTCCCGGACGATGGCGGCGCGCACCGTCTCGGCGGTGGTGGCGGCGACGTCGACGTCGCGGACCCGGGCGGCGGCGGCGCCGGCGTGCTCGCTGTCGGTGGCCAGGGTGGCGATCACGCTGTTCAGTCGGGCCCGGCTGGCTTCCAGGCTGGCGCGGGTGCCGGAGAGAGCGGCGATGGTCTGGTCCATGGCGCTCACGTCCACCACGCTGAGGCTCCAGGGAACCGGTGGCGGGTGCGGGCCGGTGTCGGGCAACGGCAGATCGCCTTCGGTGGCCGCCATCAGGCCGACGGTGGTGGCCAGCGCCGAGCGCAGTTCGATGCGCAGGGTGTCGACTCCCGCCTGGCTGCCGGCGCCGATCTGCAGGTCCAGGATCGAACTGCTGCCATCGAGCAGGCCGTGGCCGTTCCAGGTGGCGCTCAGCGCGATGCGATTGGCCTCGCGGCCCAGTTCGCCGAAGTCGTGCTCGATCTGGGTGCGCTCCGCGGCGGTGGTACCGGCGTTCTGGGCCTGCACCAGGAGTTGCCGCATGCGCGTGGCGATGTCGGCGACCTCGGCCAGGGAGCCCTCGGCGGCCTGCACCAGGGATAGGCCGTCGGCGGCGTTGCGGCGGGCCTGGTCGAGGGACCGGACCCTGGCACGCAACGCCTCGGCGTGACCGAGCCCGGCCGGATCGTCGGCGGCGGTGGCGATGCGGAGGCCGGCCGCCAGCCGCCGGAAGCCGGTGGCCACGTGGGCGGAAGCTTCCGCCAGGGGGCGCGTCGGCGAGACCCGCGCCGGGTCAATGCGAAGTCCCATGATCTCGGGCCGCAGCCGGGGTTGCGCCGTCGCCCCGCTCCGGTCGGGCGAAGACCGGTACGGCGCGGACGGCGGCCCGACGGGCGGCCAGGACCATGGTCGGCGAAGCCGTTGTTAAGGTTGAGGAAAACCCGCAGGCGTCGCCGGTGCGGGCGGCCGGAAAGCGGCGACGGCCGCCGACCCCCCCGCGGGGCCGACGGCCGTCGAGTGCGCTGCGGCGCCGGCGTCTGCTACCGGAGCAGGTTGAGGGCCGACTGGGGCAGGGCGTTGGCCTGGGCCAACACCGAGATGCTGGCCTGCTGCAGGATCGAGTTCCTGGTGAGCTGGGCGGTCTCGTAGGCCACGTCGACGTCACGGATGCGGCTCTCGGCGGCGCTGAGGTTCTCGACGGTGATGGCCAGGTTGTTGATCGTCGAGCCGAGCCGGTTCTGCACCGCGCCCAGGCTGCCGCGCAGGCTCGACACCGTGTTGATGGCGGTGTCGATGTTGGTGATCGCGGTGGAGGTGCTGCCACCCGAGCCGATGTCCAGCGAGTTCAGCGCCAGGCTGGTGCTGAGCGCCGCGCTCAGCGACACCGCCAGGGTGTCGATGCCGGACGTCGTGCCGAAGCCGACCTGGAAGCTCACCGAGCTGGAGCTGCCGTCGAGCAGCTTGATGCCGTTGAACTCGGTCGAGCGGCCGATGCGGTTGATCTCGCTGACCAGGCTGGTGAACTCCTCGTTCAGGGTGGTCTTGTCCGCGTTCGACACCGAGCCGTTGCTGGCCTGCACCGCCAGCTCGCGCAAACGGGTCAGGATCGAGCTGACCTCGTTGAGGGCGCCTTCCGCGGTCTGCACCAGGGAGATGCCGTCGTTGGCGTTGCGCTTCGACTGCTCGAGCGAGCGGACCTGGCTGCGCAGGCGCTCGGAGATGGCGAGGCCGGCGGCGTCGTCCGCGGCGGTCGAGATGCGCAGGCCGGTGGACAGCCGGCGGAAGTTGCTGCCGAGGCGATCCGTGACCGTGGCCACGTTGCGCTGGGCATTGATCGAGGTGATGTTCGTGTTGACGCGGAGACCCATGGTTTCCCTGTTGTTGGCTGTCGGGTGGTTGCTGGTTGCCCCGGCGTCTCCGGGGCGGATGCTCGGCTCCATCCTCCGGCCAGGGCTTCACCACCTTGAGGGCGCGGCGGCGGCGAAACGCTGGATTCCTGGCCGTTTGACGCGGTCTGGTGCGGAACACGACTGCGCCGCGATCGTGCACCACCGATGCCAGGGCTCGTTCGGTGGAGCGGGTGCGGCGACGCCTGTGGCGCGAGAATTCGCGGGGCGACAGTCGCGGAAACCCACAGTGCGCGGCGCCGCCCGCGGCGATGCGCCGGGCGCCTGTCGAGTGCGCGCCGAAACGCCGCGCGGCCGCCGCCCCCCTCGGGACGACGGCCGCGCGCGTGGCTGCGATGGGCCTGGCGCCTAGCCCCGCAGGAGGCTCAGGGCCGACTGCGGCTGGGCGTTGGCCTGCCCCAAGATCGAGATGCTGGCCTGCTGCAGGATCGAGTTGCGGGTCAGCGCCGCGGTCTCGAAGGCCACGTCGACGTCGCGGATGCGGCTCTCGGCGGCGCTGAGGTTCTCGACCGTGATGGCGAGGTTGTTGATCGTCGAGTTGAGGCGGTTCTGGGCGGCGCCGAGGCGGCCGCGCAGGCTCGAGACCGTGTTGATCGCGGTGTCGATGTTGGCGATCGCCTGCGAGGTGCTGCCGCCCGAGCCGATGTCCAGCGAGTTGAGCGACAGGCTCGTGCTCAGGGTCGGGCTCAGCGAGATCGCCAGCGTGTCGATGCCGATGCTGGTGCCGTAGCCGACCTGGAAGTTGACGGCGCTGGAGCTGCCGTCGAGCAGCTTGATGCCGTTGAACTCCGTGGAGGTGCCGATCCGGTTGATCTCGGTGATCAGGCTGGTGAACTCCTCGTTCAGCGTGCTCTTGTCGGCGTTCGACACCGAGCCGTTGCTGGACTGGATCGCCAGCTCGCGCAGGCGGATCAGGATGGCGTTGACCTCGTTGAGCGCGCCCTCGCCGGTCTGCACCAGGGAGATGCCGTCGTTGGCGTTGCGCTTGGCCTGCTCGAGGGACCGCACCTGGCTGCGCAGGCGCTCGGAGATGGCGAGGCCGGCGGCGTCGTCGGCGGCGGTCGAGATGCGCAGGCCGGTGGAGAGGCGCCGGAAGTTGCCCGACAGGCGCTCGGTCACGCTCGACAGGTTCCGCTGCGCGTTGATCGAGGTGACGTTGGTGTTGACGCGAAGTCCCATGATTCCCCGTTGTTGCTTCGTTCCCCATGCCGCCCGCTGGCGGCGCTGCCCGCCCATCATCCGGCGCCGGCCTTCCCGGCTTGAGGACCGTTCGCCGACGGGCGGCTTTCTGCCCCATTTTTCACCGGTTGACCAGAAGTCGGACAGGGGGAAGTGCCGAAAGGGCCGGTGGCAAGGCATCCGGCCGCCGCGCGAGGTCCACCGACCGTGCGCGGCGGAAGCCCACAACAAGGTCGGCACATGAAGAACCTCTCATTCCCCGGTCTCCCCCGCGTCCTGATCATCGATGACGAGGAGGGCCTGCGCGAAGGCCTCCGCACCCTGCTGCAGGCGGAAGGGCTGCACGTGGAGACCGCGGGCACCGCCGAGGACGGCGTCCGCCGCGTCGAGGGCAAGTCCTTCGACATCGTCTTCCTCGACCTCAACCTGCCGGGCGCCGACGGCCTGTCGATGCTGGGCAGCCTGCGGCGGGGGGCGCCGCCCGCCGACGTCGTCGTGCTGACCGGCTACGGCACCATCGCCAACACCGTCGAGTCGATGCGCAAGGGCGCCACCGACGTGATCGAGAAGCCCTTCAGCCAGGACCGCATCATGGCGGTGGTCCGGCGCTGCCTGGAGACCCGCCAGCTGAAGAGCGAGCTGAGCTGGCTGCAGGACCGCGTCCGCGAGCTGACCAGCACCGAGATCGTCGGCCTGTCGCCGGCGATCCGCGACGTGCAGACCCGCATCGACCAGGTGGCGCACGCGCCGGACACCACGGTCCTGATCAGCGGCCAGAGCGGCACCGGCAAGGAGCTGGTGGCCCGCTGCATCCACGAGCGCAGCGCCCGGCGGCATGGGCCGTTCGTCGCCCTCAACTGCGCCGCGCTGACCGAGAACCTGCTGGAGGCCGAGCTGTTCGGCTACGAGCCCGGCGCCTTCACCGGCGCCAACCGCGATGGCAAGGACGGCCTGTTCGCGGTGGCCCGGGGCGGCACCCTGTTCCTCGACGAGATCGGCGAGATGGAGCTGACCCTGCAGTCGAAGCTCCTGCGCGTGCTGCAGGAGCGGACGTTCCGCCGGGTCGGCGGCGTGCAGGACCTGCCGGCGGACGTGCGGATCGTCACCAGCACCAACCGCGACCTGCGGGTGATGGTGCAGGAGGGCCGCTTCCGCGAGGACCTGTTCTACCGGCTCAACGTGATGACGGTGTCGGTGCCCCGCCTGCGCGATCGCGCCGAGGACATCCCCCTGCTCAGCCATTTCTTCCTCGACCAGATCGGCCGGCAGATGGGCAAGGCGCTGTCGGGCTTCACCGCCGAGGCGATGGAGACCCTGTGCGAGCACGCCTGGCCCGGCAACGTGCGGGAGCTGCGCAACGCCATCGAGCACGCCTGCATCGTCTGTCCGAGCGGCATGATCGACGAGGACCACCTGCCGCAGTTCAGCGGCGGGCCGATCGACGGCAGCGACGCCATCGCCCGCAACGTGATGGTGCTGGACAGCAAGGACTGCTCGATCCGCGCCCTGGAGGGCCAGCTCGTCGCGCGGGTGCTGGAGGACACGCAGTGGAACATCAGCAAGGCGGCGGCGGTGCTCGGCATCAATCGCACCACGCTCTACAACAAGATCCGGGTCTACGGGCTCGGCAAGCGGCCGGGTCGCGGCAAGGTGCTGGTGCGGCAGTGAACGCCGCCGCCGGACGCTGGGCCGCCGTGCTGGGCCACGAGCTGCGCAACCCGCTGGCGGCGGCGATGACCGGCGCGGCGGTGCTGTGCGAGCTGCTCGACCAGGACGATCCGCGCACCGAGGTGGCGCAGGGCGTGCTGCGCGACCTGCAGCGCCTGAGCCGGCTCACCGACTGCTACCTCGACTTCGCCCGGGCCGGGCGGGTGGCCCGGGAGGCCCTCGACCTGCACCAGGTGTGCGCCGCCGTGGCGGCCCGGCGGGCCGGCGTGGTCCGCCTGCTCGGCCGGCCCGGCGCGCGGATCCGCGGCAGCGGTCAGCTCCTGGAGCGCACCATCGACAACCTGATCGACAACGCCGTGCAGGCCGGCGCGCGGACCGTGACCCTGGTCCTGGACGCGGGCGCTTCCGGCGTCGAGCTCTCCATCGAGGACGACGGCCCCGGCATCCCCGCGGCGCTGCTGCCCACCCTGTTCGAGCCGGGCTTCTCCGGCCGCGGCAGCACCGGGCTGGGCCTCAGCATCGTCGCCGAGGTGATCGGCGCCCACGGCGGCAGCGTGGCCTGCGAGCCGCTGGTCCATGGCACGCGCTTCCGCCTGCGGCTGCCCGCCGGCGAACGGGCGGCGGCGGAGGCGGTCTGCGCATGAACCTGCTGCTGGTCGACGACGAGACCGGCATCCGCGAGGGCCTGGCGGCCCTGCTGCGGCGGCGCGGTCACGTCGTGCGCACCGCCGCGTCGGTGCGCGAGGCCCTGGAACGGCTGGCGGCCGAGGCCTTCGATCTCGTCGTCACCGACTGGCGGCTGCCGGACGGCGAGGGCAGCGCGATCGTGGCCGCCACCACGGCGCCGGTGATCGCCGCCAGCGGCCATCCGGAGGACGTGGCCGCGGCCCCCAACCTGCGGGCGGTGCTGGGCAAGCCGCTGATGCCCCAGGACCTGATGACGGCGATCGAGCAGGCCACCGCCGCGAACGTGGCGGCACCGGTGGCGGCGGCACCCGGCCCTGGCATCGCCGACGACCTGCCGGAGGACGCCGCCGCGCGGGTGCGCCTGGCGGTGGCCCTGCTCGGCGCCGTCGACGTGGAGGTCGCCGACGACGGCGCCTTCGTGACCATCCGCGCGCCCCTGCCGGCGGCCGGCGACGCCGCGCTGCTGGACCTCGAGGCCGTGGGTGGCGACCTGCGGGTGCTGGCCCCCGGCGATGCGCCGACGGTGGAGCTCCGCTTCCATCGCGACGGCCGGCCGGCGACGGAGGTGTCGCCGATCGCTCCGGGCGAGCCGTGGCCCGCCCGCGGCGACTGCGCCATCGACTTCGACCGGTCGCCGGTGACGCCGGCGGCCTTCCTGGACCTGCTGGACCGCTGCGCCGCCGTGGCGCGGGCCGGCCGGACCGTCCATTTCCTCAACGTGCCGCCCCATCTGCGGCTGCACGCCGAGGTTTTGGGACGGAGCGCCGATCTGCCGAAGAGAACGCGGGTAGGGCCCCGACTGCCGGCGGTCCTCTCGGAGCTATGGAGTTGAACGGTGACCACCGAACAGGGCAGCAAGCAGAAGGACCAGGCGGCGGCGGCTGACGCGGCCCCCGGATCCCAGATCGCCGACCTGATGAAGCCGGGGCCGGCGGCCAAGGCCGCCCCCGACCTCGACCACGCGGCCCTGCAGGCCGCCGAGGAGGCGCTGGCCGCCGGGCAGCGGGCCCTGGCCGCGGCGCGGGCGCAGACCGGCGAGCCGCCCCGCCGTTCGCGCCTGCGGCAGAACGTGCTCCGCGGGCTGCTGGCGTTCAACCTGCTGTTGATGGTGGGCGTGATGCTGCTGCCGGCGCCGGTCACCGATTCCGGGCCGGTGGTCAACGCGCCGCCGCAGCCCATCCCCGCGCCGGTGGCGCAGGGTACCGATGCCCCCCAGGGCCCGGGCCCGCAGGCGCCGGCCGGCCCCCGCGCCGGCAGCCTCTACGACCAGGCCTTGCGTTCGGCGGCGGAAGGCAACTACGACGCGGCGATCGTCGCCCTCGAGCGCTACCTCGCCGAGTCGCCGCGCCTGCACGTCGGCCAGCAGTGCAACGTCTACCACGCGCTGGCCCACTACAGCTTCCAGCTCGGCAACCTGCCGAAGAGCCAGGAATACGACCAGAAGGCCGCCGCCCTCCTGCGCAGCCACACGCTGCCCGAGGATCTGGTGCAGATGGCGCAGCAGGCCGAGCAGCGCGGGGACGCCGAGGCGATGCGCCGGCTGTGGTCGCGCTTCCTGCTGCAGCAGCGGCAGGTGCCGGCGTCGATGTACCGGCACGTGGCCGAGGCCTACCTGAAGCTCGGCGACAGCTACCGCATGGAGGCCGGCAAGGCCGCCGAGGCGGCGCGGATCGCCGAGCTGGAACGGGTCCGGCAGCGGGTGCGCGACGAGGCGGCGGCGCAGCCGCCGGGCGAGCGCAAGGCGGGGCACGAGTGATCGCGACGCTGGCACTGCTGCTGGGCGCAGGCCTCGCGCCGGCGCCGCAGGACCCGGGGCTCTACAAGGTGTCCCGGGCCGCCGACGGCACCACCGCCCTGGTGACCGCCGATCGCAAGGCGATCTCGTGCCTGGAGGCGCTGCAGGCGCTGGGCGCAGCCCTCAACTGGAACGTCAACGTCGAGTCCAAGCCGCTGCAGGCCGACCTGTCCGGCGCCTCGGTCGACCTCTACTTCACCGAGCAGAGTCCGCGCGTCGTCGGCCAGCTCATCGCCGCCGCCGGCGGGGCCGACACCGTCTTCGACGAGGGCGACGAGAGCGTCCCACGCCGGCCGACCATCCACGTCGTCCGCACCCCCGACCCGACCACCGAGTCCGGCCGGCAGCGCATGCGCGGGCTGGCGGCCCAGTGGTATCGCTCCTTCCTGCTCGACGAGCTGCGGCACGAGCCGCTGGTGCGGGAGGAGGCCATGCAGGTGCGCATGCACCTCGGCCACCTGCTGGTGGACAACGGCGACCTCGACGCGGCGATCGGCTTCTTCGACCAGGTCTACGAGGGCCGGCCGCACGGCTACGTGCCGATGGCCCTGCTGCGCATCGCCGAGTGCCACTTCGAGCTGGGTCACCTGGACAAGGCCGAGGAGTGGGCCCGCAAGCTGCTGGAGGCCCATCCGAGCCGGCCCGAGGCCACCCGCGCCGTCATCCTGCTGGGCCGGACGCTGCTGGCCACCGGCCGCTTCGACCAGGCCCGCACCGAGCTGAGCGCGCGGCTGCTGCGGCTCAGCGACTCCGCCGAGATGCTCGACGTCTACCTGCTGATGGCCGAGGCGGAGCACCGCCTGGAAGGGCCGACGCGCGTGTACGAGACCATGCGCACCATGCGCGAGTCGCCGAACTTCGGCGACATGAGCGAGCGCCAGTTCCTCGACTACCACTTCTACCTGGGCTACGGCGCGCTCGGCGCCGGCAAGCAGGAACTGGCCATGAAGGCGCTCGAGTGGTTCCTGATCAACGGCAAGGCCGACCGGCGCATCGGCCAGGCCTACGTGATGCTGGCGCAGTCCTACCTCGAGCAGAAACGGCTGCTGGAGGCCCGCGCCGCCGCCGTCGAGGCGCGCGAGCGCCACATGACCAACCTGGACCCGCGCTGGCGGCGGCAGGCGCTCAAGCTCTACGCCCGCACCGCGCTGGCGCTCGGCGACAAGGACGCCGCGTTCCGCGAGATGGAGGTGCTGGTCCACCGCGAGGACGACCCGGAGCTGATCCTGTTCCTGGCGGACCAGCTGCTGGCCGACAAGCAGTGGCAGTGGGCGATCTCGGTGGCGCGCCTGCTGGCGGAGCGCGACTCCGACGCCGGCGACGAGGCCCGCTTCCGCATCGTGCAGGCCCTGTTCGAGCAGGGCCGCGCGGCGAAGAACCTGGAGGGCTTCACCGCCCAGGCCGCCCAGCTCGCCCTGCGCATCAAGGACTCGGCCCTGCGCAGCCGCTGCGCCGACATGATCGGCGACGCCTACAGCGAACTCGGCCGCATCGAGCACGCCGCCGACGCCTATCGGGGGATCCTGCGATGAGGACTTCGGCCTGGATCGCGTTGCTGCTGGCCGCCCCCGCCGCCCTGGCCCAGGTGCAGGATCCGGCGATGCAGGCCGAACTCAACCGCATCGACCGGCAGCTGCAGCAGAGCCGCGGCGAGACCGATCGCCTGCTCGACCTGCGCCTGCGGCACGATCTGGGCCTGCCCGGCGCCACCGAGACCGACGTGTTCCGCACCGACGGCCCGGTCAACACGCAGTCGATCGAGACGTCCCGCGAGCAGCTGCAGAGCGAGGAGCGGGCCACCGCCGACCTGCTGCAGCGCTTCGAACGACTGAAGGCGATGGCGGAACGCATGCAGGCGGCGCGGCCGAAGCCCTCGCCGGATCGGCCCAAGGACGAGTGGACCACGGTGCCGGTGACCGGCAACGGCCAGCTCATGGCCGGCCAGCGCCGGGCCGACCCGAACCTGGTCGAGGACCAGGGCAGCAGCGGCGTGCCGGTGACGGCGCCCGTCCCCGGTGCGGCTCCCGAGGCGGGGCCGGCGACGACGCCGGTGCTGCAGCTCGACCCGGTGCGCGGCCAGATCCACGGCAGCAACGACGCCGGCCGCGTGGCGACGGCCCTGTTCCGCGCCGGTCAGGCGCTGATGGATCGCGCCACCCGGCTGCGCGCCGAGGGCAACGCCGCCGCCGCCGACACGATGGACGCCGAGGCACGCGACCGGCTCGACCGCGCCGTCGAAGCGCTGGCGCCGGTCCTGGCGGTGGAGAAGCCGGCGCTCGCCGACCTGTTCCTGCTCGGCAAGTGCCGCGAGGCCCTGTTCCGCCTGGCGGAGCGCCACGACGGCCTCAACCTGCGCGACCAGGCCCGCGAGTACCAGCGGCGCGAGCAGGAGGTGCGCGAACCGTTCGTCACCATCGCCGCCCGCGACAGCCGCGTCGAGAACGGCACCGAGACCCTCGGCACGTGGGGGCGCGCGGCCCAGGCGGCGCTGGACCACTTCCGCTGGATGAACCTCAACGGCGCCTTCCAGCCGAAGATCGACCTGGCCACGATCCAATGGGAGCGGGGACAGCGACCGTGAACGACGACCCCGGGCTGCGCGAGGGCTTCGCGGCCTTCATCGCGGCGTCGCGGCGGCTGGAGCAGGGCTACGCGGCCCTGAAGGCGCGGGCAGCGGCCGTCGACATGGAGCTGGCGGCCACCAATCGCCGGCTCGCCGCGGCCCTCGATGAACGCGAGGCGATCTTCCGGGCGCTGCCGGTCGGCCTGGTGGCGGCCGGCAGTGCCGGCGTGACCTTCTGCAACGCGGAAGGCGAACGGCTGTGGCACCTCGCCGATGCCCACGGCGTCGATCCGCTCGCCGCCGAGGGCGACATCGTGCTCGGCGCCGCCACCGTGCGCGTCCGCCGCGCCGCTCTGCCCGACGGCGCCCTGGTGCTGCTCGAGGACCGCTCCCAGGTGGTCGGCCTCGAACGCGAGGTGCATCGCCTCGACCGGCTGGCCGGCCTGTCGGAGCTGGCCATGGGCGTCGCCCACGAGATCAAGAACCCGCTCAACGGCGCGATGGGCTTCGCCGCGCTGCTGGAACGCAACCCGGAGCCGGCGGCCTGCCGCCGCCACGCCACCCGCATCGTGCAGGGTCTCCGGCAGGTGGACGGCATCGTCAAGGGCCTGCTGGCCTTCGCCCGCCCGGACGGCCGGCGCGCACCTCCCCTGCCGCTGGCCTCGCTGGTGGGCGAGGCCTGCGCCGCCGCCGCCCTGCCGCCGGCCCAGGTCGAGCTGCGCGGGGAACACGGCCTGCGGGCCCCGGGCGACGCGCTGGTGCGCGTGCTGGCGATCCTGTTCCGCAACAGCCTGGAGGCCGCGGGCGCCGCCGTGCGCATCACCATCGACTGCCAGGCCGCCGACGGCTGGCTCGAACTGCGCGTGCGCGACGACGGTCCCGGCGTGCCGGCCCAGCTCGGCAGCCGCGTGTTCGAGCCGTTCGTGTCGAGCAAGGAACGCGGCACCGGCCTCGGCCTGCCGCTGGCCTCTCGCGTCCTGTCCTTCCTCGGCGGCAGCCTGCACCTCGACGAGGGCGAGGGCCCCGGCGCCTGCTTCCGTCTGCGCCTGCCGCTGGCGGGCGCCCCGGCGCCTTCGGCCACCGCCCAGGAGGTGGGGGCGTGAGTCCGCGCGAGACCGTGCTGCTGGCCGACGACGAGCCGCTCTCCCGCGAGTTCCTGCAGGAGGCCCTCGAGTCCTTCGGCCTCGACGTGCACGCCGTGGCCGACGGCACGGCCGCCATCGCCGCCCTGCAGCAGCGGGCCTTCGACCTGGTCTTCACCGACCTGCGCATGCCCGGCCGCGACGGCATCGCCGTGCTGGCCGCGGCCAAGGAACGCGAACCCGACCGGCCGGTGGTCCTGGTCACCGCCCACGGCACCATGCACGTCGCCGTCGATGCGATGCGCCGCGGCGCCGACGACATCCTGGAGAAGCCCGCGTCGCTGGAGGACATCGAGCTGTCGCTCGTGCGCGTGCGCGAACGGCGCAAGCTGCTGCGCGAGAACCGCTTCTTCCGTGCCGAGAGCGTCGGCGCCGACCTGCTGGCCGCCGGACCGGCGATGCAGGCCGTGGTCGCCCTGATCGAACGCGTCGCCCGCAGCAAGGCCACCATCCTGATCAGCGGCGAGAGCGGCACCGGCAAGGAGCGCGTCGCCGCCCTGGCCCACACCCGCAGCGAACGCGCCCAGGGTCCGTTCGTCAAGCTCAACTGCGCCGCCGTGCCCGAGGCGCTGTTGGAGTCCGAGCTGTTCGGCCACGAGGCCGGCGCCTTCACCGGCGCCGCCCGCCGCCGCGAGGGTCGCTTCGAGCTGGCCTCGGGCGGCACCTTCTTCCTCGACGAGGTCGGCGAGATGTCGGCGGCGATGCAGGCGAAGCTCCTGCGCGTCCTGCAGGAGGGCGAGATCACCCGCGTCGGCGGCGCCCAGCCCCTGTCGGTGGACGTGCGCGTCGTCGCCGCCACCAACCGTGAGCTGGCCCGCGAGGTGGCCGAGGGCCGCTTCCGCGAGGACCTCTACTACCGGCTCAACGTGGTGCCCGTGACCCTGCCGCCGCTCCGCGACCGCCGCGAGGAGATCGTGCCCCTGGCGCGCCACTTCCTCCGCCCCGGCCTCCGCATGCAGCCGTCGGCCGAGATCGCCCTCCGCGAGTGGGACTGGCCCGGCAACGTCCGCGAGCTGCAGAACGTGATGCAGCGCCTCGGCCTGATGTGCGAGGGCGACGACATCGACGGCGACCTGGTGCGCCAGTGGCTGCGGCCCGGCGCCGCCCCCGCCGAGCGCCAGGTCGTCCTGCAGCCCGAGCGCGATCCGTGGGCCCTGCTGGTCGGCCGCCCGCTGGCCGAGATCGAGGACGAGATGATCGAGCGCACCCTGCGGCGCTGCAACGGCAACCGCACCCGTGCCGCCGAGATCCTCGGCATCGGCGTCCGCACCCTGTTCAACCGGCTGAAGCTGCGCGAGGCCGCGGGCCGATAGCCGGTCGATGGCCGAACCTGGCGAACGCGAGCCGGACCTGCCGGCGATCGTCACCGGCACCCGGCGGGCGCCCCGGCCGATCGGTCCCCTCACCGGACCGCGCACCTGGTACCGCCGCTGGGGCGCGCAGACCGCCGCGCTCCTGAACCGCATCCTCGACCACCTGCCGCCGGGCCGCTGGCTGCACCGTCGCGCCCAGCGCGGGCTCGCCTTCCCGCGCCTGGAACTGCCGCTCCGCCGCGGCGGCCCGGGCCTCGACGGCCTGCGCGTGGCCTTCCTGTCCGACCTGCACGCCGGCAGCTTCCTCGACGCCGACGACCTCTGCCGCATCTTCGAGCGCGTGATGCAGCAGCAACCCGATCTGGTCTGCTTCGGCGGCGACCTCATCAACACCCGCGAGCGCGAACTCCTGCTGTTCCGCGAGCCCCTGCGGCTCCTGCGGCCGCCGCTCGGCGTCTACGCGGTGCCGGGCAACCACGATCACTTCTGGGGCCCCGACATCGGCCTGTGGACGGCCTTCCTCCTCGAGCAGGGCGTGCAGGTCCTGACCAACGCCGGCCTGCGCGTGCGGCGCGGCGACGATTCGCTGTGGCTGTGCGGCGTCGACGACCTCACCGAGGGCGAGCCGAACCTGCGCGATGCCCTGCGCGGCCGCCGCGAGGGCGAGCCGGCGATCCTGCTCTCGCATCACCCGGACTTCTTCTTCGAGGCCGCCGCCGCCGGCGTCGACCTGACGCTCGCCGGCCACACCCACGGCGGCCAGATCCGGTTGCGCGACTGGGCGCCGGTGCACCACAGCCGGTTCGGTTATGAGCAGGGCTGGTTCGAGCTGGACGGCTGCCGGCTCTACGTCGGCCGCGGGGTCGGCGTGACGGTGCTGCCGCTGCGGATCGGCGCGCCGCCGGAGATCCCGATGGTGGAGCTGCGGGTGCCCGCGGCCCCCGCCCCGGCCGGCCAGCGCCAGACCGGGGTCGGTGTCGTGATAGGCTGTCAATAGAAGTGTTAGGACGGCAATGCGTCCTCCGGGCACGTTTCGATCGCGTCCTGTCCCTGGCGCGCCGCAACGAGATGTCCGCGTACGACGCCACCTATCTGGAGCTGGCGCAGCGCGAGAAGGCGCCGCTGGCCACGTTCAAGGCGGCGCTGCGGCTCGCCGCCCAGCCCGAGGGTGTCGAGGTGTTCGCCGTCTAGGCGGCAACCGAGGCGTGGCGAATGGCCTCAGAGCCGCCCGATGGTCAGGCGGGCCGAGTTGCTGGTGGTCATGCCGGTGGGGTTGGCGGCGGGGTCGAAGGACCAGCCCTGCTGGTAGAAGGTGAGCCCCATGAGGTTGGGGTTGTTGGGCACGGGCAGGGCCAGGGTGGCGGTGTTGCCGGCGCCGGTGACGAAGTAGACCGAGTCGGGGGCGACGCGGGCGAAGCAGCCGGGCATGCCGTGGGGTGTGAGGGAGAGGGGCAGCGTGGTGGAGCCGTGCTGCTGGTCGGACCAGCCGAGCGCGACGATGCCGGCGGAGAGGGGGAGGTTGCTGAGGTCGACGCTGAGCGAGCGGCCGAGCCAGGCGCGCGTCCAGTTGTGGGTGAGGCGGAGAGTGGGCTGGCCGAGTGTGCCGGCGCAGCCTTGAGCAACGGGTTGGAAGTCGGGCGCGTTCACTGATCCATAGGCGTTGGCCCAGGATGTGTTGGAACCAAACAGCCCGACATAGAATTTTCCGCGGGCATCGTCATAGCTGCCGGTTGGCCAAAGATCATTGATCCAAGGAGAAAGCGGGGTCAGAGGAGTGATCGGTTGCCAGGAGGCGCCCCCATCCCATTCCAGGACCTGCAGTGGACCAGGGTACGCGGTGATCAGGGTCAATACACCGCGTTGCGAGTCGAAGTGCAGTTGGGACAGCCGCTGGAGGCTGCCTTGCTGCACGGATCTCTGAATCCAGCCATTCATGGAGTCCCACTCCCAGAGGTCCGGCCTGAAATCTGAGAAGACGGCGTTCTGCCAATCAACCAACGCTGTACCAAAGACGACCAACTTGTCCCGACGCGCATCGTACGCGGATGTCAGGTAGATGCGGGAGAAGTTCCAGTCGCCCGGTCTGGGCGGGCGGCCGGTGGTTGGCAGGAGACTCCATGTCGTCCCGGTCCATTCGTACAGGTCGTTGCTGCTCCATTCGCTTGGCCCGCCGAAGGCGAGCACGCTGCGTCGCCCCGAGTGGGCGACGACGGACATGAAGCTCCAGATGGGCGGAAATGGTGCAGCGATGGTCCATGTCGAACCATTCCACTCCCACGTGCGCAGACGATCGTTGTATACCACTTTCTGTCGAGACAGATCATAACCGCCGCCAGCGAAGACCTGGCCTCCGGCAGGAGGGCTGGTCAACGCTACTAGCGCCCAAGATCCCCCAAACCTGCTGTCGTACTCGTAGCTTGTACGTCCGTCGAAGAACACCGTCACATTCCTGTTGGGATCGTAGCAGTGGAAGCCTGACCCGCCACTTGGCGTCTGCATCCCCCACCAGTTGGTCTGAGCGGGGATCGGCGAGGTGAGCAGGACAGCTAGCGCAGCGGTCACGGGGACGAGCCACGCAATGCCGATGCGATCCATGCCATCGAGCGAGCAGGGTCTGTTGGCATGCCGGGGATTCTTCATCGCGTCACCCGGATCACCTGACCAAGCCCATCCGCCCCCACCTTGATGGCTGCTTCGGAGCCACTCTGGGTTGCGACAATCCGGATCCAGAGGACGCCGGTGGCTTGATCCGGGTCGTATCCACTGACTCAGAGTTGTTTGAGAGCAGGTAGGTCGCCGGCCGGTGATCACACAGCAGCAGCACATCGTGCTGGGATCCACGGGCCCGATGTGTGGGATCAGGTGCATGTTGCGTTTCCCTGGTGTCCCCGAGGCAAGCGGGGACGGACGGGGGAACTCTACTCGGCACAGCGAACCTGCCCAGCCCCGGCCCGGGTGATGGGGGCGAAGCAACGATCCGCCCCTTTGGCGACACGCATCATGGTGCTGGCCCTCGAAGCAGCCATGACGCGGCGACCCGAACCCTGTTGGGCTGGTCGTTGCGAGCCGTAAGGCGTTGACAGGGGGCCGCTTGCCGCATTCGCGCCCCAGCCCGGCCAACTCTTCGCCGCCTAGTCCGGGCTCCAGCGCAGCGCCCAGCCGCGCAGGCCGGGCCGCTCCAGCCGCTCCCGCCGGACCCGCGGCGTCAGTTCGCGCCAGGCCGCGGCGAACTGCTCCACCCGCGCCGTCAGCACCGCCACCGCCGCGTCGGTGAACACCAGCACGCGCCTTGCCTCGTGCGAACTGCGCGTGCGCCACTCCAGCCAGCCGAGCACCTGCGGTGTGGTCGGCGCCGCCGCGTGCTGCAGCTCGACGAACAGGGCCTCGACGCTGATCGTGTCGAGCCTGGGGTCGGCCCAGGCGGCGCCGTCGAACTCGCCGAGATCGCCGGTGACCAGCGTCAGGTCCAGCTCCTGCCGCAACTCCCGCAGCGCCCGGCCGAGCGCCAGATCGGCCGGCGGGCGCGCCGGATGCAGGAGATGCCAGGCGCCGACCGCCGCGCCGCCCAGCGCGAGCAGGACCAGCAGCCGGCCGGGGCAGGCGCGGGCCAGCAGCAGCCCCAACGGCAGGGCCAGTGGCACGTGATAGGCGCCGAACTCGGTGACGCCGTCGCGCAGCAGCACCGCGCTCAGCACCGACATGCCGACCACCGCCAGATGCAGCAGGAACGCCGCGCGCCGCGCCGTCGGCACCAGCACCCCGACCGCCAGGGCGGCGAGGCTGGCCACCGCGTAGGGCAGCAGCCACTCCGTCCACAGGCACGACGGCAGGTCGGCCCAGGGCGAGCCTTCGCCCCACATGCGCAGCAGGAAGCCCGCCGGGTCGTCGTTGCGCGAGGGCGGCCAGAGGGCGCGCAGCGGGAAGAACACGGCGGCGAACAAGCCGGCGTGGGCCAGCAGGGTGAGCGCGACGAGGCGGAGGCGGCGCTCGAAGGGCTGCGTGCCCGCGGCGCCAGGCGGCGCCAGCACCGGCAGGGCGGCGAGGACCAGCAGGGGCACCACGTGACCGGTGGCGTGCACCAGCGCCCCGACCGCGCTGGCGGCGGCAAGGGCGACGGCGCGGCCGAGGGTCGGGCTTCGGGCCAGCCGGGCGCCGAGCCACCAGGCGAGGTTGGCGAAGAACAGGAAGATGCCGTGGATCTCGACGACGCTGCCGAAGTGGGTGATCGCCGGCAGGGCGGCGACCAGCAGCGTGCCGTGCAGGGCGGTCCGGGGCGCGCAACCCGCGGCCAGCAGGGCGCGATGGGCGCAGCCGAGCGACAGGGCGGTGCCCAGCACCGACAGCCAGAGCAGCGTGTCGTAGGGCTCCAGGCCGAGCCGGCCGAGCACCACGTGCAGCAGTTCGCCGAGCAACAGGTAGCCCGGATGGCGGGCGTGGCTCACCGGCTCGCCGAACCAGCGCAGGAAGACGCGGGTGTCGAAGCCGTGCCAGGCGTCCTGGGCCAGCTGGGCCAGGATGGCCAGGGCCGCCGCAACGATGGCGGCGGTGACCGGCCAGTGGCGCTTGCCTCGGCGGGCGGACGGCATGGCGCGGCATCATGGCTGGCGCGGCCGTTCTGCGCGACACCAACCGCGGGTCGCCGGAACTCGCCCCGGAACCGCGGCGGCGGCATGATGCGGCCCGCATGCTGCACTTCCGCCAGGTCCTGCAGGGCATCGATTCGCACACCGCCGGCGAGCCGACCCGGATCGTCACCAGCGGCCTGCCGCCGGTGCCGGGCGCGACCATGCAGGCGAAGGCGGCGGCGCTGCGGCAGGACCACGACCACCTGCGGCGGGCCCTGGTGCTGGAGCCGCGCGGCCATTCGGCGATCGTGGTGGCCTACCTGCTGCCGCCGTGCGATCCGAAGGCACACCTGGGCGTCGTCTTCGTCAACGATGTCTCCTACCTGGGCATGTGCGGGCACGGCGCCATCGGCGTGGCGACCGTGGCGGTGGGCACCGGGCTGGTGCCGATGCGCGAGCCGGTGACGGAGGTGGTGCTGGACACGCCGGCGGGCACGGTGACCTGCGCGGTGAAGGTCGCCGGTGGCCGGGTGCGCAGCGTGGCGATCACCAACGTGCCGTCGTTCCTGCGGCACGAGCGGGTGCCGGTGGCGGTGCCGGGCTACGGCAAGGTCGCGGCCGACATCGCCTGGGGCGGCAACTGGTTCGCCTTCGTCGATGCCGCCGAACTGGGCCTGCCGGTGGAGCTGGCGCGGCTGCCGGAACTGATGGCGGCGGCCACCGCGATCCGGAACGGGCTGGCCGACGTGCCCTGCGTGCATCCGGTGACCGGGGTGGAGGGAAGGGTGGACCACGTGAAGCTGTTCCGGCCGCTCGGCGGCGCCGACGTGCCGGGCGCGCGGGCGTTGACGCTGTGTCCGGGTTCGGCGTGGGATCGCTCGCCGTGCGGCACCGGCACGTCGGCCAAGCTGGCGGTCCTGCACGGCAAGGGTGAGCTGGCGGTGGGGCAGGGGTTCAAGTCGGAGAGCGTGCTGGGCACGCGGTTCGCGGCGCGGATCCTGCGCGCGGTGGACGTCGGCGGCGTGCCCGGCATCGTGCCCGAGGTCGAGGGCTCGGCGTGGATCACCGGCTTCCAGACGTTCGTGCTGGATCCGGACGATCCGCTGGTGCACGGCATCGGCGGCTGAACGGCGATCCCGCCGCTGGCCACCGAGCCCGACGACGGGTGCCGCGACGATGGGGCCCGGCCGCTCCTCAGGTCACAGCCGCCCGATGGTCAGGCGGGCCGAGTTGCTGGTGGTCATGCCGGTGGGGTTGGCGGCGGGGTCGAAGGACCAGCCCTGCTGGTAGAAGGTGAGCCCCATGAGGTTGGGGTTGTTGGGCACGGGCAGGGCCAGGGTGGCGGTGTTGCCGGCGCCGGTGACGAAGTAGACCGAGTCGGGGGCGACGCGGGCGAAGCAGCCGGGCATGCCGTGGGGTGTGAGGGAGAGGGGCAGCGTGGTGGAGCCGTGCTGCTGGTCGGACCAGCCGAGCGCGACGATGCCGGCGGAGAGGGGGAGGTTGCTGAGGTCGACGCTGAGCGAGCGGCCGAGCCACGCGCGTGTCCAGTTGTGGGTGAGGCGGAGAGTGGGCTGGCCGAGTGTGCCGTTGCAGCCCGGGGCGAGGGGTTGGAAGTCGGGCGGGTTCACGGATCCATAGGCGTTAGCCCAGGATGTGTTCAAGCCGTGCAGGCCGACGTAGAACCTGCCTCGCACATCATCGAAGCTGCCCGATCCCACCCCATTGATTCCTGGCAGGAGGGGAGTCTGTGGAATGATCTGCAGCCACGAAGGCCCCCCATCCCATTCGGCAATCCGCAGCGGGCCAGGGTATCCGGTGATCAGGGTCAGAACGCCGCGTTGGGAGTCGAAGTACAGCTGAGCAGCGCGCTCGACACTCCCCTGTAGAACGGAACGGGAAACCCATCCATTGGCGGAGTCCCATTCCCAGAGGTCGGGCCTGAAGTCTGAGAAGACGGCGTTCTGCCAATCGACCAGGGCTGTGCCAAAGACGACCAGCTTGTCACGCCGCGCATCGTACGCTGATGTCAGGTAGATGCGAGAGAAGTTCCAGTCGCCTGGTCTGGGCGGACGACCGGTGGTTGGCAGGAGCCTCCATGTCGTCCCGGTCCATTCGTACAGGTCGTTGCTGCTCCATTCGCTTGGTCCCCCGAAGGCAAGCACACTGCGCCGCCCTGTGTGGGTGACGACGGACATGAAGCTCCAGATGGGCGGAAATGGCGCGGCGATGGTCCACGTGGAGCCATTCCACTCCCACGTGCTGCCCCGATCGTTGTATACGATGCGTTGTCGGGACAAATCATACGCACCACCTTGAAACACGGCGGCCCCTATGGAAGGGCTGGTCCATGAAGCGAGCGACCACGACCCCGCAAACCTGCTGTCGAACTCGTAGGTCCCGACGCCATCAAAGAACACTGTGCGGTCTCGATCGGGGTCATAGCAATAAGAGCCCCAGCCGCCACTCGGCGTATTCATCCCCCACCACCTCGTCTGAGCGTTCGTGGATGCCGCGAGGATTACAATCATCGCACCGACGGAGGCGACGAACCTGGCTAGTCCGCCCAGGGGCCGAGGGAGAGGGAACGAGAAGGCGGCTTGGTCCGAGTACTTCATCGCGTCACCTTGATGACCTGGCCGAGGCCATCCGTCCCGACTTGGATGGCCGCGTCGGCGCCGCCTTGAGCCGCAACAATCCGGATCCAGAGGATGCCCTGCTCCTCGCAGTAGCCGCTGACTGTGAGCTGCTTCAAGACAGCCAAGCTGGTAGACTGGGTCAGAATATCCCACGCTGCGACTGATTCATTATCAGGGGAAGTCAGTGCCGTTGCCCGCTCGACGCGCAAGACCGGCAGGTAGTTCTCCAGGCCGATCAGAGCGGCATCACCGTGCTGCAGCTCGGACAGCCGGATCTCGGTCGACGGCGGTGCAACCTGTACGGATGGATCGGACCAGGCGAGCCTGTATCGCACTCCGTTGGCTTCTCCGGTGCGGTCGACGACAACCGCCATCTGCTTCGAGAACTTGACCCGCCACGGATCCTCGTAAGGAGAGAACGTCTGGATACCGGATTGGGTCTCCCGCTCGCGGGTATAGCGTAGACGGAACCAAGGGTTGGCGTGAGCCTGTTGGTCCTGGTCGCCTGATATCGCCTGGCAGAGGATGCGAAGGTAGCCGAATCGGTAGGGAGAGCAGTAGGCGCGTCGATCCACAATGCCGACCAAGGGACTGTTTGGCAACGGCATCTCCACGACACCGGGATCGAACAACATCATTGGGTGGTTGCCCACCACAGTGCTCCATGCCGGACACACATCGAGCTGCCCGAGTCCCAGTTGGGGGTTGTCGATCGAGAACGCCCAGCAATTGGGATCGAATATGCTTGCCCTTGTGTAGTCCGGATTGGCAGGTGTTTGCTGGAAATCCTGCCAGCCGAGCCAGGGCCATGCGGGTCCTGTGCCAGCGAGCGTGCGGTCGCAAGTGACGGCGTACAGCTCAATGTTCGTTCGACGTCGAGCCGCGCCGATCCCCTGAAACGCGGTGATGGCGTAGGGTGGACTGCTTTGGGCCGATACCTGGTCATAGCCAACGAGGTGCACGCGATGGAGGCGGGCGGCGCCATCATAGAGAAGTAGAGCATGTACCTCGTAGGGATTGAAGCCTGGTCGAAACCCTGTCCAAAGACCATTGCCGGAGTCGCGGATTACGGCTGAGTCTCGAACGATGTCATGCGACGCGAGCGCCATGCCCCAGGAGTTGTCGGACAACACAGCGTGGTCGAAGACGATGGTCGTGGCGCCATTGCCGGTGTACAGGCCGAGGTTGCAGGCGTAGGCGACGAAACGGGAGATCGTCTGCGTCTCGCCTGAATGCGGTCGCCAAGTGACATTCGTGTCGATGGTCAAGAAACCTGGAGCGATGCTGTCATGGACATCGAAGCCCAGCCAGGAGCTGTGACAGGTATTGTCCTCGAACAATCCCAGCGTCTGGTGGCGGGGTTTTGGGTGTGGCGCGGGTAGGGAGCGACCAGCGAAGTATGTGAATGCGGTCCCGTTTTGCAATGACTGACCCAACCAGTCCCTCGGCAACGCAAACCAGTATCCGGTCCCATCGCTGCCAGCTGCCACATTACCGACGAACGTGTTGTGCGGATTGGTGATCCAGAACGAGGCCGGCGCCCGATTCTGGAACAGGTCGTTCGGGCCAAGATCGCTCGGCAGCACTGCCTGCGTATGGTCCAGCGGCAGCCGTGTGCCGAGGATCAGGTTGTCCTTGATCA
>CAZMGG010000099.1:0-21466 GCA_964565715.1 uncultured candidatus Brocadiaceae bacterium
GCCTGGATCCACAGGTTGATGAACTTGAGGAGGATCAGGACGACGACGAACAGGACGACCAGCAGGGCGCCGATCACCCAGGGCCAGATGCGCTCCGTGCCTTGTGCGAACAACATGGGGGTTCCTCTCGGACGATTGACAGTGGAATGGGGATGCGGGGTCAGACCGACGGCGGCGGCGGCGCCGGGGCGGCGCTGCCGTCCGGCGGGACGGCGGGCGGGTCGGCGATGGCGCGCGCCACCACCACGCGGTTGGCGAGCACGTCGATCACCCGGACCGGGCAGTCGGCGTCCAGCATCTCGCCGCGGGTGACCACGTCCACCTTCTTGCCGTCGATGCGGGCGAAACCGGCGGGCCGCAGGGCCGACAGGGTCACGCCGGTGCGGTGCAGGAGCTGGTCGAGGCCGCGTTCGGCGGCCTGGCCGGCCACGTCCTCGCGGCGCGGCGCATCCAGGATCAGGGCCTTGCCGAAGCGGGTGCGCGGCAGCAGGCGGAAGGCGAAGAACATGACCACCGGCGCCAGCAGGGCCTCGCCGATCAGGACCGACCAGCCGAAGCCGTCGCTCTCCTGGAAGGCGAGGAAGACCGCCGAGACCAGGGCCAGGCCGGCCAGGATGGTGATGGCGCCGAACGAGACGAAGATGACCTCGGCGGCCACCAGGGCCAGCCCGACCACCGCCAGCAGCAGCACCAGGCCGACGCTGCCGCGCTCGCCGCTGCGGTCGGTGCGCCCGGCCGGCGCCGCCCGTTCCACCACGATGCGGTTGCCGGCGACGGCGATGACCTTGACCGCGGCGCCGGCCTCGACGAAGTCGCCCTCGGTGACCACGTCCACCGGCTCGCCGTCGAACTCGGCGACGCCGGCGGGGCGCAGGACGGTGCTGGCCCTGCCCGTGCGGCCGAGCAGGACGGCGCCGGGGTCGGCAGCCACGCCGGCGGCGCCGGCGAACTGGGTGGAGGCGCCGGTGAGGGGCCGGTCGGGCGGCGGCAGGAACACGCCGCGCAGGATCGGGATCTTCGGCAGGATGCGCCAGAGCAGGGCCGCCACCACCATCACCAGCACGAACAGCAGCGTCAGGTTGAGCAGGTTCTGCAGCAGGATCTCCTCCTGCGAGATCGTGGCGGGCACGACGAAGCTCTGCCGCGACAGCACCAGCGCGAACACCAGGGCCAGGAAGCCGGCGGCGCCGAACACGACGGTGCCCGGCAGCAGGAAGATCTCGGTGGCCAGCGCGGCGATGCCGAGGAAGAACAGCAGGATCTCGGTGATCTCCGCCAGCCCCACCAGGTAGCTGTAGAACATCGCCAGGCCCAGCAGCAGCACGCCGAACAGGCCCGGCAGGCCGAAGCCCGGCGTCTTCACCTCGAGCAGCAGCAGCACGAAGCCGAGCACGAGGAAGGCCGGCTGCATGATCTCGAGCCACGAGACCATGTGCTCGGACCAGGTGGGCTGCACGACGCCGATCTGCCGTCGATCCACCAGCAGGTGGTCGGTGCCGAGCTGTTCGAGGTCCTGGATGCGGCCACGGGACAGGCCGATGTCCTCGGCTTCCTGCGCCGACAGCTCCACCGGCCGGGTCAGCTCGGTGCGGGCGACGATGGTGGCGCCGCGCTGGACCAGTTCCTTCTCCTCGTCGCCGGTCACCACGCGGCCCTGCTCGACGCCGTTCTCCCGCACCACCACCCGGACCAGTTGCAGGGTCGGATCGGCCATGCCCTCGCAGAGCCGCAGGGCGTCGGCGGAAAACTTGTTCTTGCGCTGCTCGAGGCGCTGGCGCAGCTCCTGGCGGAACTGGCCGAGCCGGATCCGCTCGGCGTCCTGGCCGGCGAGCCCGAGCAGTTCCTCCAGCGGCGCGTCGGTGGGCGCGATGGCGCCGAGGCTGGCGCCGGGGGCGAGGAAGATCTGGTCGCAGAAGAGGGCCAGGTGGGCGGCGCTCTGGATGGCCTTGCCGCGGACCAGGGCCACCGTCGGCACCCGGCGGTCGGGGTGCTGCAGCCGGTCGAGGAGGGCCGAGAGGGCCGCCGGGTCGTCGCTGAGGCTGCCGGCGTTGTCGAGGTCGAAGACCACGTACTTGAGGCCGTTGGCCTCGGCCTCGCGCAGGGCGCGGTGGCAGAGGGCCAGTTCGGGGGTGCCCAGGTGGCCCCGCAGGGGCACCACGACCACCGCCACCGGGGTCGGTTCGGCCACGGGGTCCTGCAGGGGGGCCACGGCACCGCCGCAGGCGGTGAGCAGGGCGCACAGGAGCCAGAAGATGGGCGGCAGGGGCATTCGTCCTCTCGTGGGCGCCTAGGTTTAGCACAGTCCCCCCCTGGTTCCCCAAGCAGTCTGGTCCGCACTCCGGCCGATAACGGGGACGTGACCGTGCCCGAGACCGCCGCCGAGGCCGGCGCCCGCTTCGCCGCGCGCGCCCTGCTGATCGCGTTGCAGCGCGCCCGCCGCCTGCTGCGCCAGCACGGGCCCGAGCACGGCCTGACGGCGACGGCGCTGCGCGAGCTGACCGGGCGGATGCGGGCGGTGACCGCCCACGCCGGCGAGCTGACCATCGAACTGCGCGGCGGGAGCGCGCGGCTGGGCCAGCGCGATCTCTATCAGGACGACCCCGGCGACGACCTGCTGGCCGGCCTGTCGGCGCTGGGGATCGGCGCCCTGCGGATCACCGCCGAGGCCGACGCCGCGGCGGTGCGCACCTTCGTCACCCACCTCGCCGATCCTGCCTCGGCGTCCGGCTCGCCCGAGGACGATCTGGTGGCGCGTCTGCGGCGGGCGCACCTGCGCGGCATCGAACTGCTGCCGGCGGCGAGCTGGCTGGGCGCGCTGCCGGGACGGCATGGCCCGTGGAACGCCCTGCCGGTGGCGCCGGAACCGCCGGACTGGGCCCGGCACGGGCTGGCCGCCGAGGCCGGCCGCAACCTGCCGGCGCAGGCCGCCGCGGCCTGCCTGGAGGACCTGCAGGCCGGCCCGGCCGCGCCCGCCGCCGTCAGCCTGGCGGCGGTGCTGCGCGCCATGCTCGACCGCGGCGACGCCCACGGCGCCGCCTGGCTGATCGGCGAGATCGGCCGCAGCCCGCTGCCGTTGCCGCAGCGCCGGGATCTGCTGCAGACCGCCCACGCCCGCCTCGACGACGGCTGGATCGCCGCCTGCGTGCAGGGCGGCCCGCATCAGGTGCAGGGCCTGGTCGGGCTGGCGCTCGAACTCGGCACCGCCGCCGTGGCGAGCTGCCTGTGCAGCGCGGAGCTGCTGCGCCTGCCCGACGCAGCACGCTACCTGGCGCCGCTGCTGACCGCGTTGCCGGAGGTCACCGCCATCGCCATCGACGAGGTCGACCTGCCGCTGCTGCCGGACCTGCTGGCGGCGGTTACCGGCAGCGGCACCGCCCTGCCGGTGCCGGCGTGCCTGCGGCGTCTCGACCTGGCCCGGCGGCTGGGCGCGCCCGCACCGCTGCGCGAGCGCATCGCCGCGGCCCTGCGCGCGGCGCCGCTCGACGCCGAGGAGCGGGCGGGACTCGAGCGCCGGCTCGACGGCGACGACCGGGCGGCGCGCTAGCCGACGGCCGCGGCCGAATATCCGGCGGCGGCGTGCGATGGGAGGCCGCTGCCGGCGGCGTTGGCATTCGCGCTGCCCCACCGCCACAATCGGACCGGTTCCATCATGTCGACGACCGACCCCACGCCGTCTCCCGCCCCCGCCGCACCGCCGAAGCCCGAGCCCGAGAGCTACGAGAGCGTCATCATCCGCCCCTGGCCCAAGGTCGTGTTCCTGTACCCGACCTTCCTGGTGTCGACGATCTTCTTCCTGGTGTCGGCCCTGAGCCAGCAGCCCGACCGCCTGTCGGTGCCGGGGCTGGGCAACGCCTTCATGATCGTGTTCGCCCTGAACCTGCTGGTGTTCAGCTTCGACTTCTCGCGCATCAAGTCGATCACCCTGCTGATCCTGGTGATCGCGGTCACCCTGTTCATCCTGTGGGCGGACACGCGCTGGGAGGTGACCGGCTTCCTCGGCCGCGTCATCGACAAGATCGACATCCAGATGAACTCGGCGTTCTACGGCTGGCTCTCGGCGTTCCTCGGCTTCGTCCTGCTGCTGGTGGTGATCAACACGCGCTTCAACTACTTCGAGGTCAACCACCGCGAGATCCTGCACCACCACGGCTACCTCGGCGACGTCACCCGCTGGCCCACCGACGGCCTGCTGATGAACAAGGAGATCTACGACCTGGTGGAGTTCGCCCTGCTGCAGAGCGGCCGGCTGGTGTTCCTGCCGCCCAACGCCCGTGAGGCGATCGTCATCGACAACGTGATCGGCGTGAACCGCATCGAGAAGCGGATCAAGCCCCTGCTGGCGATGATCGAGGTCCACATGAGCCGCGGCCGCCACTGAGCGCCGGCGGTGGCGGAGTCGTCCCGGGTCGGCCACAATCCGCCGGTGGCATCGGCCTCCCGCCCCCCGCATGAACCCGCAGAACCGCCCCTTCCGATGACACCCCATGGACCGGAACGCGGCGCCGCCTCGCCCGCGACGGCTCCAGGGAGGCCGGGAACGCCCGGCGACGAACCGATGACGACGTTCTGCTTCGTGCTGGGCACCCGCCCCGAGACCATCAAGCTCGCGCCGGTGATCCATGCGGCCCGCCAGCGGGGGATCCGCTGTCACGTGGTCCACACCGGCCAGCATCACGACGCGGCCCTGAAGGCCGACCTGTTCGCCGAACTGGGCCTGCCGGCGCCGGACACCGAGCTGGCGGTCGGCTCGGTCAGCCAGGCCCGGCAGCTCGCCCACGCCCTCGAACGCCTGGAGCCGGTGCTCGCCGACCTGCGCCCCGACTGCGTGATCGTGCAGGGCGACACCACCTCGACCCTGGCCGGTGGGCTGTGCGCCAACAAGCTCGGCCTGCGCCTCGCCCACGTCGAGGCCGGCCTGCGCTCGTTCGACCGCCGCATGCCCGAGGAGCACAACCGGGTGATGACCGATCACCTGGCCGACGTGCTGCTGGCGCCCACGCCGCTGCAGGCGCAGAACCTGCGGACCGAGGGCCTGCCGATCGGCCGCGTGCACGTGGTGGGCAATCCGGTCGCCGACGCCGTCGCGCAGGTGCTGCGCGACGCGCCGCCGGCCGCCGAGGTGCTGGCGCGCTTCGACGTCACGGCGCGGCGCTACCTGCTGCTCACCCTGCACCGGCAGGAGAACGTCGACGATCCGCGCGTGCTGGCCGAGGTGCTGGCCGGCGTCGTCGCCACCGCCGAACGGCAGGACCTCGACGTGCTGTTCCCGGCGCATCCGCGCACGGTGGCGCGGCTCGGCAAGGCCGGCATCGACCTGCCCGCCCGGGTCCGCCTGATCCCGCCCTGCGGCTTCGCCGACAGCCTGCGCCTGCAGCAGGCGGCCGCAGCCGTGCTGACCGACTCCGGCGGCATGCAGGAGGAGACGGCGATCCTCGGCGTGCCCTGCGTGACCCTGCGCACCTCCACCGAGCGCCCGGAGACCCTCGACCTCGGCTGCAACGAGCTGGCCGGCGTCGAGCGCTGTGCGGTGGCCCGGGCGGCGGAACGGGCGACGGAGCGGCCGCGCGGCCCGTTCGCCCACCCCTACGGTCACGGCGACAGCGGCGAACGCATCGTCGCCGCGATCACCACGATGCTGGCCGCCCTGCCCGCCCGTTCGGCGGTGGTCCCCGCCGCGGCGGCCGTGACCCTGCCCAGCGACGGCGACCGCAGCGGCCGTACGCTGGGCCAGGAGGAGATCGAACTGGCCGCGCGGGCGATCCGCTCGGGCACCCTCAACTCCACCAAGGGCACCTTCGTCAGCCGCTTCGAGCAGGCCTTCGCCGCCCGCATGGGCCGGAAGCACGCCGTGGCCTGCGCCTCGGGCAGCGCCGCCGTGCACTGCGCCATCGCCGCCCTGCGGCCCCGCGCCGGCGACGAGTTCGTCACCACGCCGATCACCGACATGGGCGCGCTGACGCCGATCCTGTACGAGGGCGCAGTGCCGGTGTTCGCCGACGTCGACCCGGTGACCCTGAATGTCACCGCCGCGACCATCGAGGCCCAGCTCACCGACCGCACCCGCGGCATCATCGTGACCCACCTGTTCGGGCTCAGCTGCGACATGGGGCCGATCGTCGAGCTGGCCCGGGCCCGCAACCTGCCGATCGTCGAGGACTGCGCCCAGGCGTTCCTCAGCAGCGACCGGCTCGGGCCGGTCGGCGGCCACGGTTCGATCGCCTGCTACAGCCTGCAGCAGGGCAAGCACATCACCACCGGCGAGGGCGGCGTGGTCACCACCGACGATCCCGACCTGGCCCGCCGCGTGTTCCTGTTCGTCAACAAGGCCTGGGGCTACGGCGACCCGAACCCGGACCACTACTTCCCGGCCCTCAACTACCGGCTGACCGAGCTGCAGGGCGCCGTCGCCCTGGCGCAGTTGCCGAAGCTCGGCTGGGTGGTCGAGCGGCGGCGGGCGGTGGCGGCGGCGATCACCGCGCGCCTCGCCGAGGTGCCGGGCCTGCAGCTGCCGCAGGATCCCCAGGGCGGCAGCCACACCTTCTGGAAGTACGCCTTCATGGTCGATCCGCAGAAGGTGCCCGGCGGCGCCCTCGAGCTCGGCCGCCGGATGAAGGCCCGCGGCGTGTTCTGCGTGCCGCGCTACATCCAGAAGCCCGCCTTCGAGTGCGCCCTGTTCCAGGACTGGAGCCAGTCGCCGGTGACGGCGCTGCCGCTGAGCCAGAACCCGCGCAAGGACCTGCCGCAGCCGCTGTTCCGGCGCGCCGACTACCCGGGCACGGTGCGCGGCCTCGAGCACGTGATCGTGCTGCCGATCAACGAGCTCTACACCGACGAGCACATCGCCTTCGTCACCACGGTGATCCGCGAGGAAGCCGCCCGCCTCAGCACGGAGGCCGCGTGATGGGCGCCACCCCGCAACAGGTCCGCCTGGTGGTGATCGGCTGCGGCGGCATCGCCAACGCCTACCTGCAGGCGCTGCCCGACGTCGCCGAGCTGCAGCTGGTGGCGGTGGTCGAACCCGACGCCGCCCGCCGCGAGCAGGTGGCCCAGCGCACCGGCGTGCCGGCGTTCCCCGGGCTGCCCGACCTGCTGCGGGCCCGGGCCGGCCGCCAGGTGCAGTTCGACGCCGCCCTGGTGCTGACGCCACCCAACACCCACGAGGCCATCACCGTGCCGTTGCTGGGCATGGGCCTGCACGTGCTGTGCGAGAAGCCGCTGTGCACCACCGTCGGCGGCGCCCAGCGCATGGTCGACGCCGCGGCCCGCGCCCAGCGCCTGCTGATGATGGGTTCCAAGTTCCGCTACGTCGCCGACATGCTCGAGGCCCGGCGGCTGCTGGAGAAGGGCACCATCGGCGAGGTCGTGCTGTTCGAGAACGTGTTCTGCGCGCGGGTCGACATGACGCGGCGCTGGAACGGCGTGCGCGCCATCGCCGGCGGCGGCGTGCTGATCGACAACGGCAGCCACTCGGTGGACGTCGCCCGCTACCTGCTGGGACCGATCGCCCGGGTGCAGGCCCAGTTCGGCGTCAAGCTGCAGACCGTCGACGTCGAGGACACCGCCCGCCTGCTGTTCGAGGCGCGCACCGGCGCCGTCGGCGCCGTCGACCTGTCCTGGTCGATCAACAAGGAGGTGCCGTCGTTCGTGCGGGTCTACGGCCAGTCCGGCGTGCTGGAGATCGGCTGGAAGCAATCGCGCTACAAGCGCGAGGGCGACGGCTCGTGGACCGTGTTCGGCGACGGCTACGACAAGACCGCCGCGTTCCGCTGCCAGCTCCGCAACTTCGCCCGCGCCGCCCTGGGCCTGGAGAAGCCGCTGATCACCGCCGAGGACGCGCTGGCGTCGGTGCATGTCATCGACGCGGCCTACCGTTCGGCCCGCGAACGCCGCTGGGAGGAGACCACGCCGGTGGCGACGCCGCCGGACGACGAGCCCGCCGGCATCGCGCCGAAGACGCCGCTCGGGAGCGGCCGATGAGCGAGTCGCCGAAGGCCCCGCCCGCCACGCTGCCGCCGCCGCGGGTGCATCCCTCGGCCCTGGTGGAAGCCGAGGTGGTCCTGGGTGACGGCACCTCGGTGTGGGACGGCGTCCACATCCGCCGCGGCGCCCGCATCGGCCGCCAGTGCATCGTCGGCGAGAAGACCTACGTCGCCTACGACGTGCACATCGGCGATCTGTGCAAGCTCAACGCCTGCGTCTACGTCTGCGCCGGCGTGACGCTGGAGGACGGCGTGATGGTGTCGGCCCACACGGTCTTCACCAACGACCGCTTCCCGCGGGCCACCGATCCCGAGGTGACCGCGCTGCAGACCTCGGACCCGACCGCGGAGACGCTCACGACCGTGGTCCGGCGCGGCGCCACCATCGGCGCCAACTGCACGATCGGGCCGGGCCTCGAGCTGGGCGAGTTCTGCATGGTCGGCATGGGCAGCGTGGTGACCCGCGACGTGCCGGCCCACGCGCTGGTGCTGGGCAACCCGGCGCGGCTGCGCGGCCTGGTCTGCCGCTGCGGCGAGCCGGTGCTGAAGGTGCCCGAGGGGGCCCCGGTGGCGCCGGGCGAACACGCCTGCCATCGCTGCGGCCGCACGGTGCACTGGCGCTGCACGCACGAGGCATGACCCGTTCGGTGGCGGTGGTCGGTGGCGGCATCACCGGCCTGACGCTGGCCCACGACCTGCAGGTCCGCGGCTGCGCCGTCACCGTGTTCGACGGCGCGCCGCAGCTCGGCGGTCTCAGCGCCGCCTGCGCGCACGGCGACTTCGTCTGGGACCGCTTCTACCACGTCATCGCGCCGGGCGACCGCCACCTGCTGGCCCTGCTCACGGACCTCGGCCTCGGCGAGGCCGTGCGCTGGACCCCGACGCGGCAGGGGCTCTGGCTCGACGGCGCGGTCCGTTCCCTCGACTCGGCGTGGGACCTGCTGCGCCTGCCGGGCCTGTCGCTGTGGGACAAGTTCCGGGTCGGCGCGCTCACCCTGCACGCCCGGAAGAACCACGGCGCCGACGTGCTCGACCACACCAGCGCCGCCGACTGGCTGCGGCGGCACTGCGGCGACCGCGCCTGGGACCGGCTCTGGCGGCATCTGCTGCGGGCCAAGCTCGGCAGCGCCGCCGGGCAGGTGTCGGCCCGCTTCATCATCGCCACCCTGCGGCGCCTGCTCACCGCGAGACGCCGCACCGGCGGTGGCGAGCGCTTCGGCTACGTCGAGGGCGGCTACGCCGCCGTGCTCGAACGGCTGTGCCAGCGGCTGCGCGACGGCGGCGCCGGGCTGTGCCCGGCCACGCCGGTCGCGCGCGTGCGCGTCGACCGCGACGGCCACGGCGTCACCGTCACCGCCGCCGGCCGGGACCAGCCCTTCGACCAGGCGGTGCTGACCCTGCCGAACCCGGCGCTGGCCGAGGTCACAGCCGACCTGCCGGAGCACACCGCCGCCGCCCTGCGCGGCACACCCTACCTCGGCGTCGCCTGCACCGTGGCGGTCGGTGCCGGCCGGCTGGGCCCGCACTACATCCTCAACCTCTGCGACGACGCCCTGCGCATCACCGGCGTGATCGAGACCAGCAACGTCGTCGATCCCGGCCAGACCGCCGGCCACACCCTGGTCTACCTGCCGCGCTACGGCCTGCACGGCTCCCGGGACCTCGCCGCCGACGATGCCGAGGTGCGGCAGACGGCGCTGCAGGACCTCGCCGCCGTTCACCCCCGAGCCGACGCCGAGTGGCTGCGGCACGCCGCCGTGCATCGGGCCGCCTTCATCCAGCCCCTGCCGCTCACCGGCCGCGGCCCGGTGCAGCCGCCGCGCAGCATCGTCCCAGGCCGCGTGTTCGCGGTGAACAACGCCCAGCTTCCCGCCTGCATCCTCAACAACAACGACTGCGTGGGGCTGGCGCGGCTGGCGGCCGCCGCCATCGCCGCCGGCACGCCCGGCGGCACCCCGGCTCCGCCGCCGGCGCCGGTCAGGGCCTGAGCCGGGCGAGGCTGCCGGGTGCGGGCACCAGCAGGCGGACGCCGACGAACGGCGCGTGCAGGTTGGCGGCCCGCGCCGAACGCGCCGGCCCGCCGCCGCCGCCCTGGCTGAGCCAACTGGCGCCCCGCACCACCCGCATGCGCCTGCTGCCGGTGGCCCCAGGCCCGCCACGCCATTCGTCCAGGCACCACTCCCAGACCTGCTCGCGGGCTGGATCGGCCGCCTCGCCCAGCGCGGCGATGCCCGCCGTCCATTCCGCGTCCCGCGGCAGTCGGCCGCCGATGCGCCGGCAGAACTCCCGCGCCTCGCTCCAGTCGATGCTCTCCACCGGCAGGTCGTCGCCGCGCGTCCGGCCCGGCCGCGTGCCCATCACCGCGTGCCACTGCCGCTGGTCCACCGGCCGCTCGCCGAAGTAGACGGCGCTGCCGCCGGGCAGCGCGACCAGCCGCAGCACCATGCCGGTGCAGGGCTCGACGATCGCCAGCGGCCGCCGTTCGGCGTCCAGTTCGGCGCCGGCGGCAACGGCGAAGCCCGCCGGCAGGCGCGGCAGCGGCCCGCTCACCGCCGGCGCCGTCGCGGTACGCGCCTGCAGCAGCAGCACCGCGGTCCCGACCCGGTCCGGATCCTCGTCGGCCGGCGGCAGCGTCGGTCTGGCCGTCTCGCGCGGGGCCGCCTGCAGCCGGTCCAGCGCCAGCAGGTCGCGGGCCTCGCCGAAGCCGTCGGCGGCGAACGTCGGCCGCGCCAGAACGCCCGGCACCCGCCCCCGTTCGGGCAGCTTCGCCATCACCGCCAGCAGGTCCCGGTGCAGGGCCTCGCCGTCGGCGTAGCGGGCGTCGGGCGCCTCCAGCACGCAGCGCGCCACCACCGCCCGCAGGTCCGGGCCGACGCCGGCGGCCAGCAGCCGCCGGTCCAGGTCCTCGGTGCACACCACCCGCTGCATCAGTTCGGTCAGCGACCGCGGCTCCAGGGTGCCGCGCAGGATCGCCCACGGATCCTCGCCGGTCAGCAGGAAGAACATCGTCATGCCGAGCCCGTGGATGTCGGCGGCGGGCCCGGCGCTGCGCGGATCGCGCACCTGCTCCGGCGCCACGTAGGGCAGCGTGCCCAGCACGTCGCCCAGCAGCGTCCGGCCCGGGTCGTCCATCTGCCTGACCAGACCGAGGTCCGACAGCTTGGTGCGGCCATCGGGTCGCACCAGCACGTTGCGCGGCTTCACGTCGCGGTGCACCAGCCGCGCGCGATGCAGCGCGCCGAGCCCCGCCGCCACCTGCGCGGCGATGGCGATGGCGTCGGCGTCCGGCAGCCCGACCCGGCCGGTCTGCCGCCGGTAGCGCGCCAGCAGTTCGGTCAGGTCCACGCCCCGGACCAGTTCGGTGACCAGGAAGGGCACGCCGTGATGGCTGCCGACCTGGTAGATGCGCACGACGTTGCGATGCTGCACCCGCGCGCAGGCCTGCGCCTCCAGCAGGAACCGCTCGCGATGCTCGGGCCTGCCGGCGAACGCCGCGTGCATCACCTTGACCGCCACGGGGATCCGCAGGTCGAGATGGAAGCCGCGGTACACGCTGCCCTGGGCGCCGTCGGCGATGCGTTCCAGCACGGCGCAGCGGCCGAGCATGCGGCCGGGCGTCGCTGCGGCAGGACGCAGATGAGGAAGGAGGGGATCGGTCATGGTTGGCGAGGGAGCCCGCACCGCGGGCGGCGAAGTGTGACCCGTATCCGCTGAGCGGCAACTTCCACCCGCCGGGCCGTGTGCATCCTGGGACACCCGCCGCCGCGTGCGAGCCGTTGGCGGCGATGCCGCCGGCGCCTCCGCGGCGCGACGCCGGAATGGGACCGGCGGATTGGCTCAACCCCGGACCGACGCGCCGGTCTCAGTAGTCGAAGCCGAGGCGGCGGAACGCCACCAGGGCGCGATGGAACAGCACCCGCACCGAGCCTTCGCGCTCATAGCCCATTCGCTCGGCGATCTCGGCGAACGACAGTCCCTGCAGGATCCGCAGCAGCAGCACTTCCTGGTGCGGCGGCAAGAGCCCGGCGATCGCCGCCCGGAAGCGCTCCTCGAGTTCCCTGGCCCGCGCCACCGCGCTCTGCAGCCCGGCCGGTCCGGGCAGGCCGTCCAGGCCGGTGCCGGCCTCGTCGAGGGCCTCGGGCCGCAGCCGGCGGCGCCCGCCGCCGCGCTTCTGCGCCCGCGACCGCCGCCACAGGTCCCGCCACTTGTGGTCGGCCACCTGCCGCACCCATTCCCAGAACTGCTGCACCGAGCGCAGGTCGAAGGCCGCCAGGTTGCGGAACGCGTAGAGCAGGACCTCCTGCTGCAGATCCTCGATGCCATGGCCCGGCGGGAACTCACGGCCGCCGCACAGCCGGGCGACCCGGGCGCCGATGCGCGCCGCCAGGTCCGGCCATGGCACCGGTGCGGCAGGGCCGCACGCCTGCCGCAGCAGGACGGTGGTGCCATGGTGCGGCTCACCGGCAGGATCCGCAGGAAGCCCGGACGGCGGCTCGGGAGGAGGAGAAGGCTGGCGAGGACTCTCGTTCATTCCGGTGCGAAGTGTATCCCACGTCCGGCGCGGCGACGGCTCAGTGCCGGCACCACCACGCCAGCAGCGGCAGCGCCAGCATCACCGCGCACCGCAGGAGCCGGCGCCATGGGATGTGCCGCCGCGCCGCGGCGACCGTCCCGACGAACTCCAAGGACTTCGCCGCGACTGCGGACACCGTCGCCGCGTCCGCCACCGGCGCCACCGCAATCCCCTCCGAGCACTCGTAGCGCAGCAGCAATCCGCCCACCTGCAACCGATCGCCGGGCTGCAGCAGCTGCCAGCCCAGCAGGGGCGCTTCGTTGCGCAGGGTCGGCCAGGTGGCCCCCAGGTCCAGCGCATAGTGCCGCCCGCCCCGCCGCTCGACACACAGATGCCGCCGTGACACCGTCGGTTCGGCCACCCGCAGCTCGCAGCCGGCACCGCGGCCCAGCACGCCGCGCCAGCCCTCGCTGGCCGGCAGCGGCAGCACGCGCTCGCCCGCCCGCAGCACCGCGGCCGCGGGCCCCGCCGCAGCATCGCCGAGGTCGCGGGACAGCATCATGCCAGGCCAGCGCAGGATGGCGCGCCGCCGCTACCGCCGGTCCCCGTTCAGTCCAGATGATGGTCGCGCAGCACGAAGCGCCACTTGTCCCACCGGTCGCTGTCGGTCACCGTGCCCCGGATCACCCGGCCGTAGCGCAGCGCCCCCTGCCGCACCGCCGGATCGCTGGTGGCGTCCGCCAGGTGCATCAGCCCGCCGATCAGGAAGGTGTGGGCGCCGCCCAGCGGCGAGTCGCCCCACTTCACGCCCACCGTGGCGTCGAAATGATTGGCCGGCACCGGCTGCCCGTTGGCGGAGATCGGCACGTAGTAGCGCAGCCCTTCCGCCACCAGCCCGCGCACCGGATCCTGATGGTTGGTCAACCACGCGTACTGCACCGCCGGCACCACGTCCTCGCAGATCTGCAGCAGCACCGGCTCCTGGAAGAAGCGCCAGGCGCCGAGGTAGCCATACAGCACCGCGCCGTGCTGCCACGGCATGTAGAACGTGTGCGTGCCCGGGAACCCGGTCCCCGGATAGGTGCCCTGGAACACCATCGCCCGGCTGGCATGGCTGCGATTGCGCTGCACGTCGACGATCTCGCGGGCCCGCCGCACCGCGTAGTCCTTGATGCTGGCGTCGCCGGTGGCCAGGTAGACCTGGGCGAAGCCCTGCATGCACCAGCCCTCGGCCCGCGCCGCCTGCATCCAGGCCGTGCTGTAGTCCTGCAGCCGCATCAGCGCCTTCAGGCTCTGGCCGAGCTGGCGCAGCTCCTCCTGGGCCCAGCAGTCGCCGCTCACCGTCCAGTAGTCGAACAGCAGGTCCGTGGACCAGTGCTCATGATCGAAGTGCTCCCAGCCATGGGCCCGCTGCGAGCCGCCCGGCACCCGGGTGCGGTAGGCGGCATACAGCCCGCTGGCATACAGGCTCCGCCGGCCGAGCGACTCCTGCGACAGGTCGCGCGAGCCGGGATAGATCGGCACGCCGTCCCACAGCAGGATGCGCTGGCTGCTGCCCACCTGCAGGCCGTACAGGTGATAGGGCCGCATCGCCTGCGCCCAGGCCTTCTGCTCCAGGACCGTCAGCAGCTTGTGATGATTGGCCTGCACCGCATGGGCCAGATCCGGCGACAGCGGATGATTGCGCGGCGTGCCGGTGGTCGCCGTGATCAGCGCATCGCCGCGGCTGCCCCAGGTGCCGAACCAGCCGGCGTTGCTCCAGGCCTGGAACTCGTTCTCTGCCCGGGTGGCGGCATTGGCCGGCCCGGCGATCGGCCCGCCCAGGAGGCCGAGCGCCTCGGTGCGGTACCACGAATCCTGCGTCGCCAGCGCCCGCAGCGGCTGGTTGACCATCGCGCCGGCCAGCGCCACCCAGCGATCCCGTTCGGCCTGGGCCGCGCCAGGCACGATCTGCGTCAGCACGAACCGGTAGCGCCGGGTCTGCGCGTCGTCGAGCCAGGTGTTCTGCATCACCCGGAAGCCGACGTAGCCGTTGGCCAGGTTCTGCGCCGCCTCGATCGCCTCCTGCACCGGCCGGTACGGCTGCACGCCCGCGCCGCGCACCAGGAAGCGCGCCTCGGTCACGTCGACCCCGCCCAGCGGATACAGGTTGGGATCGGTGGAGCCGTTCGGCGCGTCGCTGCCGAGGTAGTCGTTGCCCAGCACCCAGTCGACGATCACGATCGGCAGGTCGCGGAACTCGGTCTTGTAGAAGGTCGACGTCAGGTAGTCGCGGCCCAGCCCCTGGCCGAGGGCGGCGCGATGATACGTGCGATGCCGCCGCGTCTCGCTGAGCGCCGTCGAGGCCAGCAGTTCGCCGCTGCCCTCGAGGTAGCCCCGATAGGCGACGTTGAAGGTGTCCTTCACCTCGGCGCCGACGCTCAACCCGCCGCTGAGCTGCGCCACCCAGGGATGCCGTTCGAACGCGGCGGTCATCGGCTGCACGTCCTTGACGACGCGGTAGGTGACCGTGGTGTTGGCCGGCAGCGTGGCGGTGAACTGCGCCTGCGCCACCCGCACGGTGCCGTCCGGCCACCGCTGCAGGACGCGCCAGGCGGTGGCATGGTCGGCGACGCCGACGTTGGCGAGGTCCGGCCGCGCGCCCTTCGGGAACGGCACCGACGCCAGGATGGTCTCGGTGCGCTCGGTGGGCTGGTCGTTGCGCACGGTGAACTCCGGCGTGATGTCCAGCGGCGCGCCGCTGCCGCCGCCGCCGTTGCCGCCGCCGTTGCCGCCCGGGTCGCCGCCGCCGACGCCGCCGCCGGCCTCGGTGCCCGCCCCGCTGCACCCCGCCAGCATGGCCAGCAGCAGGATCGCTCCGTAGTGCCTTCCCTTCCGTCCCATCGCTCGCACCGTGTTCATGCTCGTCTCCGCGGTCTCCGGTGATCGGAGACGGCGCGGCTCCCTCTTCGGCGCGGCGGTCGGCTGGCTGGAAACGGGACGCCGGCCGTGTCCCGGGGCGGGACCAGGGTCGGATCGGGGTTGCGAATCGCCGGTGGGGCCGTAGCTTGCGCGCAGCCGTTCGCGAGAGTGGCGGAACTGGCAGACGCGCTGGGTTTAGGTCCCAGTGGGCGAACAGCCCTTCAGGGTTCGAGTCCCTGCTCTCGCACTCAACTTCAGGATGACCGGCGGCGCCGGGGGCTACCCGTGCTCGGCAAGCTCGGCTGCGACCTTCGCCACGAACGCAGGCGCCTCGGAGCTGGGAACGAACTCAGCCCCCTGCAGTCGATTGAGGATGTCGCCGAACACCCGTTCATGCTCGATGGCTGTGCTCGATGTCGCCGTCGAGACGACCACCAACCTGCCCTCGCCCTCCTCCAGGTTGCGAACGAGCTCACCTTCCTTGCTCATGCCGAGCGCGTTGCGACGAACGGCCTCGTCATCCCTCGCATGCGGCATTTCCTGGATGAGATTCAGCCGACCATTCCGGTAGGCGTAGTCGGCGCGAATGGGGATCCCGTGACCGGCCACGTGGAACTCATGGTCGACCCAGGCTCGGTCGGGCAAGCGGCTTGCCCAGGCGAGGAACGAGCGTCGCAGCAAGGGCGGTTCCTGCGACGATGCCACGGCCACCGGCTCTGGGCGGACCGGCTCCACCAACTCGGTGAACATCCGGTCCAGGTCGTTCCGCAGGGCCTCGATCCGCATCGGGCGCGGCGGCGTCAGCGCGATCTGGTTGCCGCGCGTCCGGACGAAGCGCTCGAAGGCCTCGACGCTCTCGAAGCGCTCGTGCCGAAGCCGGTACTCGATCGCCTGCACGTCGCGTAGCAGGTTGGCATCGGACCCCCGGCGACCAAGCCTGCGCATCGCCGGCTTCACGTCCTCCAGCACGCGCACGCTGGCCTGGGCCGGCTCGGCCTGGAACAGCACCAGGCCGACGTTGGCAGCCTCGGCCCGGGAGAAGTCCGGGCAGTACTGGATCAGGGAGTAGTAGCCCTTGGTCATGGGTGCCTCGCTGGGAAGGCGCAACAGGATAGCTAGTCGGATGCGGGCGGGACGACCCTGAGCAGGTTGTCGACGAAGTTGTCGGCCAGGTAGGCGGCCCTGGCACAGAGGAAGTCCTGGACGCCGGATCGGGTCGAGGGCTCGACATCCCATTCCCTGGGGATGCGGTCCATCACGACCACAAGATATTGACGGAGAGCTTGGGCGTCCCGCAGGCGGGCCACGTACGGGGCCACCCGCGTGGAGGTCGCGCAAGGCTCGAACTCCGGGAAGAGTCCGTAGATGCCATCGTCCCGCACAAGGCTCAGGTCGTAGCTCCGGCGCAGCCCACCCGACTTGCAGTGCAGGCACACGCTGAAGTCCATCGCCACGAGCCGGTCCTTCCGGGCCCCCTTCGGCCGATGCAGCAACACGTTGTCGTTCTTGCGTTGCTCCCATGGGGAAATGGATGCATCCGGCGGGCGCCTCGGATGGCGATCGGGGTTGGCGATCCAGGTGTCCAGCAGTACCAGGCCCGCAGCGACTCCGGGATCTATCAGCCTGGCGATGACCTCCGGGTCGCCGCTCCACTGCCTTGCCGGCACCAGGGCCCGGGTGATGAATGCTTGTCCGGGCCGAGCCCGCCGGCGCGATCCCAGAGGCTTGGATTCGTCAGTGTCCAGGAAGACCTCGTCCCCCTGGCCGATCTCCAACAACGCGTAGTCGAGGCAGGGCAGGCCGATCCACTCGGCCAGCGATGTCCCGATCAGTTCGCAGGCCAGGGCATGCTCGCCCTGCTCGTTGCCCAGCGCCTTCAGGTAACCCTCCCCCAGATCGGTCACCACCTGCACGGTGTTCATGCTGCTGCCCAGGACCCGGACCTGCCGCTCGACTCGGGATGGCTGCCAGGTCCCCCAGCCCATGGATCACCCAGCCCTGCACTCTTCGGGGTAGCAGACGGCCATCACAGCACCACCAGCCCGCCGCCGCGCTCGGCCAGCCAACGCCTGCGGTCCGCATGGTCCGGCATCGCCCGCTCCACCCGCCGCCAGAACGCCGGCGTGTGGTGCGGCTCCTCCAGATGCGCCAGTTCGTGCACGATCACGTAGTCGACCACACTTGGCGGCAGCAGCACCGTCGCCCAGTGGAAGTTCACGCCGCCCTTCCGGCCGCAGGAACCCCACCGGAAACCCAGATCGCGCACCTCCACGCTGGTCGGCACCAGGTCCATCCGCTGCGCCCACCCCTCCACCCGCCGCCGCAGCCAGGCGCCGCCGTTCCGACAGTACCACTCCGTGAACACCTCGCGCCCCCGCGACGCCAGCCCACGCGCCAGCCGGAACCGCCCACCCTTCAACTGCAACGCCTCGCCCTGCCCGTCCACCAGCAGCAGCCGGTAGCTCCGCCCGAGGTACGGAAAGCCCTCGCCGGTGACGAACTGCTTCGTGCCCACCGGCCGCTGCAGCGCCTCCTTCTCGGCCAGCTTGGTGTAGAGCCAGAACCGGTGCTCCCGCACGAACCGCTCGAGCCAGCCCGCATCCGCCTGCGGCGGCGCCGTGATGCGCAGTTCCCCGTCCCGGTCCACGGTCAGCTCGACGGTCTTCCGCCGGCTGCTCCGCCGGACCTCGAACGTCAGCTCATCCACCACCAACTGCTCGGTCATCGGACCAGCCTCTCGTGGTTGGCCTTGGCCAGCTCCAACAACCGGTCAGCCACCGCATCCAGAGCCTCCACCGGCAGCAGATCCGTCGCATCCACCGCCTGGAAGATCCAGCTCCGCAGGCCATGCCGCGCGCTCGGCCGATCCCAGAAGCCGACGATCCGCACCTCCTCCCGGATCCGTGCCACCAACTCCACGGTCAGTTCGCGCAGCGTCGCCCGCCCCTCCTGATCCACCGGGCCAAGGCGCTGCAGATCCTCCAGCAGCAGGTCGTGGAACGCCCCCTGCACCTCGTCCAAGCCGGTCTCGGCATCCCGACCCCGCCCAGCCTTCGCCTCGTCGATCAGCTTCTGCAGTTCGCTCACCACCTCGTCCCACCGACCCTGGAAGGTGTCCAGGATCTCCCGCAGCCGCTCGGAGAACTTCCGGTACCGCGCCGGGTCCTCGTCGAAGTGCTTGCGCAGGTGATGGCGGATCGCGTGCTCCATCTCGCTCGCCTTGGCCCGCGGCGACCGCTCCCGCCCCAGGTGATCCGCGAAATCCGCCGAGGTGATCTCGATCGGCGGAATCTTCGGATCGATCCCCAGCGACACAACGTGGTCGTCGATCAGCTTGCGCACCTTCTCGCCGACCTCCTTGCCGATCAGCCGCTCGCCGCTCCGGTAGCGGTTGCGCGCCCGGGCCTGGATGTGCGCCAGCACCTTGGCGTCGTGCACGAACTCCAACCCCTCGGGCCGCGGCAACACCAGGTCCAGGGTCATCAGGAACTGCTTCAGGCGGACGTGGAACTCGGCCCGCACCTTCTCATCGCCGAGAAGCTCCACGCACGCCTCGGTATCGCCGATGCCCGCCACCCCTCGCCCCCGGAACACATCGAGCACCCGCGCATGCCGGTCCCGCAGCTTCGGCAGCTCCTCCTGCAGGCTCTGCAGCGCCCCCTCCACGTCCTCGTCGCTGTAGGCCCGCAACGCCTCCTTCAGGTGGTGCGCGACGCCGTAGTAGTCCACCACCATGCCGCACTGCTTCACGACCGCGCCTCGCGAGCACGTGCGATTGACGCGGGCGATCGCCTGCAACAGTTCCGCCTCCCGGATCGGCCGATCCAGGTACATCACCTGCTCCACGGGCGCATCGAACCCCGTCAGCAGCATCGACTTGACGATCAGGAACGCCAGCGGGTCGGCGCCCGGCCCATCGCTGGTGTTCGGCCCCGCCGCGAACAGGGGTTTCTTGAAGCGCTCGATCCGGGCATCGATCCTGCCGCGCTCGGTCCACTCCCGCTGCGGGTCGACGCTGTCGTTGTGCCCGCCTGAGATCACCGCCGCGAACTCCAGCGCCGCGATGGTCTTCAGGAACCGGTGCGCCCGCACCAGAAACGCCTGCGCCCGCGGCAGCCGCGCCACCGCCTCGTCGTCGAGTTGCAGCAACGCCGGCGCGATCGCCTCCAGCTCCGCCACCAGCTCCGCCCGTGCCTTCTCCAGCGCCCCCTGGTAGCGCACCGCCGCCCGCCGGCTCACCGCCACCACCTGAGCCTTGAAGCCGTTTGGCAGCACGTGCTCCACGTAGTGGCGCAGCATGCTCCTTGCCTTGGCCTCGATCAGGGCGGTGGCCTCCATCACGTGGCCCTTGGTGGCGTACTTCTGCTGGATCGCCTCCAGCTCCTCCGGCGTCCGGTCCTGGAACAGGTCCGGAAACAGCTCGTCCAGCTCGCCGCCGTCCCGCACCGCCGCCTGGGTCGTCCGCCCCTCGTACAGGATCGGCACGGTCGACCCGTCCCGCTCGGACTCCTTGATGGTGTAGCGATCCAGGAAGCCGCCGAAGATCGCCTGGGTGCGCTTCCGCGCCCCCATGATGATCGGCGTGCCGGTGAAGCCGATCCGGGCGCAGTTGGGCAGCGCCTTCAGCAGGTTGGCATGGGCGACGTTGGTGTGGCTCCGATGCGCCTCGTCCACCAGGACCAGGATCTCCTCGCTGGCGTTCAGTTCGGGCAGATCGGCCACCTGCGGTGGCGCCTCTTCGGACTCGTCGTCGCCCTGGGTCTCGGCTTGGTCGGCGTCCACGACCTCGCCCCGGTACTTCTGGATCATCGCGAACACGAGGTCCTTGCCCGGCCGCGCCAGCACCTCCTGCAGCACCTCGCTGGCAGGCACGGTCCTGTGGCCCCGCCGCGTCGACTTGACGACGGTCAGCACCTCCTCGGTGAGCTGCGCGGTGTCGGCGAGCTGCTTCTGCAGGTCCAGCCGGTCGGTGACCAGCACGACCTTGAACCGCTTGAGCCCCGGCAGCGACCGCAGCTTGCGGATCAGGAACACCATGGTGAGGCTCTTCCCGCTGCCCTGGGTGTGCCAGATGATGCCGCCACGCTGGTCCAGCTCGCCGTGCTGTTCCCTGGTCTGGCCGGTCTGCAGACGGTGGATGGCCTTGTGGACGGCCCGGAACTGCTGGTAGCGGCACACGGCCTTCACGCGCCGGCCGCCGGCCTCCATGAACAGGGTGAAGTGGCGGACGACGTCGAGCAGGTACACGGGGCACAGCATGCCGGCGACCAGCTTCTCCTGGCTGCTGAGCTGTTCGACGGTCTTGCTGCGTCCGGCGGCGACGTCGGCGAGCGGCGTGGGATGGGTGTCCTTCCACTCCAGGAAGTGGTCGGTCTGGGCGCTGAAGGTGGCGACGCGGGCCTCCTCCCAGCAGGTGGCGACGACGAGCTGGACGTAGTGGAAGAGCTGTTCGTTGCCTTCGTCGCAGTCGACGATGCCGAGGGCCTTGCGCTGGTTGGCGTAGCGCTGGAGCTGGTCGACTGCCTTCTCGATGGGCTCGGTTTCGTACGGGCTCTTGCACTCGACGACGACCAGCGGGATGCCGTTGCAGAACAGGACGATGTCGGGGTGGATGTGCTGGTCGGCCTGGCCTGCGGGGCAGCGGATGCGGGACTGGGTGACGGCGCGGAAGGTGTTGTTCTCGGGGTGGTCCCAATCGATGAAGTGGACCGGTTGCTGGCGGCCCTGGTTCCAGCCGTCGACGCCGTCGACTTCGGTGCCCTTCAGGAGCAGTTCGGTGGCCTTCTGGTTGGCTTCGAGGAGGCGGGCAGCGCCGAGGCGCTGCAGGGCGTTGGTGGCCTGGGCTAGGCGGGCGTCGTCGAGCCAGGGCTGGCCGTCGGGGTCGAGGTTGATGCGGTGCAGGGCGCGGCGGAGGTCGTCGAGGAGGAGGACTTCGCGGAAGGAGGTGCGGCCGGTGGCGGTGGCGTCGTTGGGGTTGCCGGTGGTGAACTTCCAGCCGAGGTCGACGAGCTGGTCGACGAAGGGGGTCTCGACGAAGGAGAGTTCGGGGCCGTCGGTCACGGGGCGGACTCCG
>CAZMGG010000100.1:0-19664 GCA_964565715.1 uncultured candidatus Brocadiaceae bacterium
TCAGCCCCGCAGCATCTGCCGCACCAGCGGCGCGAACGTCAGGTACTCCAGCCGGCCGAGCGCCCGCGACAGCTGGGCGAAGGCCAGCACCAGGCTGCCGAGCGCCGCCATGGCGTAGCCGGCGCCGAGCAGCTCGGTGCCCATCTGCAGCCGCTGGCAGGCCCACGGCAGCACCGTGTTGGCCAGCAGGAACATCGCGCTGCTGACCAACGCCACCTTGCGCAGGTCGAAGTACAGCAGCACCAGCACCACGATCAGCAGCAGCCCGTGGAAGAAGGCGCCGAGGCAGCACAGCCGGAAGGCCTTCACCGGCAGGTGCAGGCCGAGCGCCGACAGCAGCATCGGCGCGAACACGATCACCAGGGCGGTGACGAAGCCCTGGCAGCGCAGCAGCAGGATCGCGCCGTCGCGCAGCGTCGCCACCATCTGCTCCCGCTGCCAGCGGATCTGCGCCAGCGGCGCGCCGCCCAGGATCGCGCCGTAGTAGGCCCGGTAGCGATCGTGGAAGCGCGTCTCCAGGAAGATCAGGTTGATGGCCAGCGCCGGCACGATGGTCAGGTAGGCCAGGAAGCTGGCGCCGTCGTAGACCGGATGGGTCTGCAGCCACGGTCCCCAGCGGTGACCTTCGGCGAGCCAGTAGACGACCTTGTCGCTCCAGATCGCCAGTCCGTAGCACACGCCGATCAGCAGCAGGGACGGCCAGCGGCGCCCTGCCCGCCAGAGGTCGAACGACAGCCGGGCGGGCCGCGGCGTGCCGCGGGCGATGGCGGCCGCCAGCAGCACGAAGGTCAGCCCCTGGCCGGCGGCGATGCCGAGCAGGGCGCCGGCCACGCCGTGGGTCCGGGCCAGCGGCCCGGCGGTGAGCACGGCCACCAGCAGTCCCATCCCGTGCGCCAGCAGGATCAGGCCGTGCCGGCGCAGCACCGTGAGCCAGGTGAGTCCCAGCCAGTTGAGGCCGACGGCGACGAACAGGGCGAGGAACGCCGCCGTGCGCAGCGGTTCGGTGCCGGCCAGCAGGCAGTAGCCACCGCCCACCAGCAGCAGCAGCGGGCCGGCCACCGCCAGGGCGGCGACGAAGGCCGGCAGCAGTTCGTCGGTGTCGCCGCGGAACAGCGCATCGGCCAGGTGCCGCGTGAACGGCATCTGCAACGCGCCGATCAGCACCAGGGTGAACGCGAAGCAGTAGGTGACGGTGGCCTGGAACGTGCCGCGGTCGTCGGCGGACAGTTCGGCCGGCGCCAGCCGATCGATCAGCAGCAGCGTCAGCAGCGTCAGGAGCCAGGGGCCCGAGGTGACCGCCGCCGCCGCCGCCAGGGCCGACAGCTTGCGCAGGACGCCGGGCCCCGCCAGCAGCACGCGCCGGAGTTCGAAGCCGATGCCCGCCATGTCAGACCGCCGCCTCCTGCACGGCCGACGCGTAGATGCCCCGGTACGCCTCGATCATGGCGGTCCGATCGTGGCACCGCCGGACCCGTTCCTGCAGGTCCTGGCCCAGCCGGCGCCGCCGCGCCGGATCGGCGTGCAGTTCGCGCAGCAGCCGGGCACACACTCCCGGCGAGGCGATCGGCATCACCGCGCCGCCCGGGCCGATGCCCGCGGCCTCGCCGAGCAGCATCTCGCGGCAGTCGCCGACGTCGGTGGCCAGCACCGGCACCGAGGCGGCGCCGGCCTCGAGGATCACCAGCGGCTGCGCCTCGCTGATGCTGGTCAGCACCAGCACGTCGATCCTGCCGAACGCCACCGCCAGGTCCGTCTGGCCGAGGAACGCCACGCAGTCGTCGAGGCCGAGGTCGTGGGCGAAGGCGCGGCAGTCGGCGGCGTACAGCGGGTCCTCCTCCATCGGCCCCATGATCTCCACCCGCAGGCCCGGCACCTCGTCGCGCAGCAGCCGCATCGCCTGCAGGAAGGTGCGCAGGTCCTTGATCGGCGTGATCCGGCCGGCGAAGCCGACGGTGAACGGCGCGTCGGCGCCCCGCGCGGCGACCATCGCCGCCGCCGCGGCGAAGCGTTCGAGATCGATGCCGTTGGGCACGATCCGCGTCACCGCCGGCGGCGCGCCGTCCTGGATCTGGGTCGTGCGGTTGCCGCGGCTGAGGGTCAGGATCGGATCGGCGTGGCGGTAGGCGAGCAGGCCGAGCGCGCGGAAGTGGCGATCCCACAGCGCCCGCAGGGCCGGCGCCGCTGGGGCCGGCGCCACGTCGCGTTCCGGCGGGTCGTGGATCCACTCGGCGGCCTGGATCTCGATGCGGCGCTCGCGGGCGTAGAGCCCGTGCTCGGTGAGGATCATCGGCGCCGCCCGTTCGAGCCGCGCGATCGCCGCCAGCAGCCCGGCGTAGCCGGTGCACACGGCGTGGTAGCACCTTGCTGCCGGGATCTTCGTGGTCAGCACGCCGAACAGCGGCTGGTGGACGAAGTGCCAGTTCCAGAAGAAGTCGCGGAAACCCTCCCGCTGCGCCGTCGCGCCGTGCTGCTCCAGCAGGGCCTGCCAGGCCTCCGGCGAGGCCAGCAGTTCGCGGGTCGCCGCCGGCGCCGCCCGCAGTTCGGGCAGGATCGGCAGCAGCAGGTCCAGCGCCGTCGGATCGGCCTCGGCCAGGGCCTGCACGAAGCCGATCGCCTGCCGGAGCGTCCGCCGGCGCAGGCCGCGGCCGCCGCGCACGGGGGCCGGGACCAGGTGACACTCGTCGACGCCGCGCACGTTCGCCGGCAGTTCGTAGACCGGCCGCCGGTGGAAGCCCGGCCGCGGGCTCACATGCAGGATGGTGAACGTCAGCTCCGGCATGCTGGTGACGAGCGTGTGCACCCACGACGACACGCCGCCGCGCACGAACGGGTAGGTGCCCTCGAGCACGAGGCAGACGTCGGCCAGGCCCTCGTCGCGGCTCATGGCGTCACCGCCGCCGTCGGCGACGTGCGTCGCGCGGTGAACGCCGCCAGCCACGCCGGCGGCTGCAGCCGCCGGGTGCGCAGGTCGCCGCAGAGCCGGGTGGCCAGACCGAAGTCGCGCCGCCGGAAGGCGATGGTGGCCCGCGCCACGGCGACCGGCGGCAGCCGGGCTTCGGCCCAAGGCAGACCGTCCAGCAGCGCCGCGGCGGCGTCGTGTCGGCCCAGCGCGCTGTCCGCCATCGCCAGCGCGGTGGCGGTGGTGGCCGACGGCCACAGGGCGAAGGCCTCGGCGGCCCGCTGCCGCCACAGCCGCACGTGCCGGCGGGCCGACTCGGCGTCGGCGAGGCCGCTGGTGGCGGCCTGCTGGTGGGCCAGGGCCAGGGCCAGCAGCGCGTCGGCGCGGGCCCGGCCGGTGTCCGGCATGGCCAGCACCGCCGCCTCCAGCGTCTTCCGCTCGGCCTCCGCCCGCCGTTGCAGCCGGTCGAGTTCGGCGAACGCGCCGAGCCGGATCTCGGCGTCGTCGCTGCCGAGGCAGCTGCGCAGCAGGGCCAGGTGGTGCGGCTGGCCGAGCCGGGCCAGGGTGCGCAACGCGTTGCGGCGGTGATCGAGGCTGCCGTGGCGCAGCAGTTCGCGCAGCCCGATCGGCGCGCGTTCGCAGGGGTCGATGCGGGCGGGTCTGGCGATGGGCAGGGTGTCGGCGCCGCCCAGGGACTGCAGGTGCGCCTGCAGCGCCGTGTCGCTGCGGCGCGGCCGCCGGAGCAGCCAGCCGGCCAGGAGCGGGCCGAAGCCGGGGATCAGCAGGGCGACCAGCAGGACCAGCAGCGGCTGCACGCGGTCGCGCGGGTGGCGCAGCCGGGCGGCGAGGCCACAGGAGCCGGCGCCGACGAGGTGCAGCAGGGCGGCCGCGCCGAGCCCGGCTGGATCGGGCCGCGCCAGCAGCAGCGCCGCCGCGCCGATTCCCGCCGTCGCGCCGAGCAGGCCCAGCAGCCCGCCGGCGATCGGTCGCCAGGCATCCGCAATCAGGGCGTTGCCAGTGCTCGCGCCGCTGCGATGCCCGGGATCCTCCGGAATGGCGTTCCCGGCGCCGTCGTTGCTGCGGTGTCCGGGACCCTCCGGCACGTTCATCGCGCGGCCTCCGCCGGGGCGAGGTGGCCGAGCTGGCGGGCGAGGATGCGGTCGAGCAGGCGCGTCGATTCGGCCAGCGAACTGCCCAGCGCGTAGACCTCGGCCGGGGGCACCGGCGTGTCGGGCAGGGCGGCGCGCAGGGCGGCGGTGAGCGCCGCGGCGCGCGGGAAGGCGCTGGCGCCGATGGTGCCCGGCAGCAGCACGGCGTAGCGGCCGGGCGCGAGCCGGTGCAGCGAGTCGGCAGCACCGAGCAGGCCCGCCGTGGCCCGCCGCACCAGCGCGTCGCCGTCCGGAACCATGCCTGGGCGCAGCACTGCCAGGTACAGCTCGCCGCCGTGGCGCACGGCGAGGTGCAGTTCGATGCGCAGGAGCCGCGCCAGCGTGGCGGCGTCGCCGAGCGGCGGCAGGGCCGCGTCGGCCGCAGGCGTCGGCAGGGCCCCGGGCGGCGGCACGCTCAGGCCGAACAGGTGCACGCCCTCGCAGCGGGCCAGGTTGAGCCGGCGGGAGAGGCGGCGGCGCACGCCTTCCACCGCGGTGGTGGGGGTGGCGGGCAGCACGACGACCCAGCGGCCGGGACGGTCGCCGCGGTAGAGCGAGTCCGACTCGCGCAGCAGGCCGTGCAGCAGGGCGCCGGTGACGAAGGCATCCATCCGGCGGGCCTGCGCCGGTCCCGGCGTCGTGCCGGTCTCGGCCTGGATCGCCAGCACCGCCGTCGGCACGCCGAGTTCGCTGGCGCGGGCGGCCTCGCGGCGCAGACGCCAGGGCAGCAGGTGGTGCTCGCCGAGCCACGGCTGCGGCCGCAGCAGGTCCTTGACTGCCGTGCGCGTGACGGCGGGCCGTTCGCCCCGCGCCGCCCGGGCGAGGCCGACCTCGGTCCACTCGGCGATGCCGGCCAGGATCGCCGCCACGTCGGCGACGTAGCGCTCGGCGGGCAGTTCGTCGAGGCAGAGCACGGCGGTGACCCGGCCGCGGTGGTCGCGCAGGGGCGCGGTGACCAGCGGGCCGCGTTCGGGCGGCGTCTGCGCCGGATCGAAGCCGTCGCTCCGTTCGCCGCGGGCCAGCGCCCGCTGCACGAACGGGGAATTGCGCGCGATCGCCAGCTCCTCGGCGGTGGTGGCCGGGTCCCAGCCGCGGCTGGCGGCCAGGGCGACGGTTCCGTCCTGGACCGCCAGCATCGAACAGCGGCTCGCGCCGCAGTGCTCGGTCACCATGTCCAGCGCGATCTCGAACAGCTCGGGGCCGCGGGCCTGCTCGATGCGGCGGGCGGTGTCGATCAGGTTGCCGAACTGCGCGGTGTGGTCGAGCAGGCGCGCCTTCAGGCGCTGGTTGGCGGCGAACAGGCGCTCGTGCCGTTCGGCGGCGCGGAGGCCGTCCTGCTCGTGGCGCGCCTCCCGTTCCTGCAGGTCGCGGCAGCGGCGCAGCAGCAGGTCGCGGGGATGGCCGACCAGGAACGCGACCACGTGCCAGACCAGCGGCTCGCGCATCGTCGCGTAGTCGAATCAGGCCCAGCCGACCACGTCGCCGCCGACGTGCAGCGCGGCGAGGTGCAGGGCGGTGCTGGCCACCGCCGCGACCAGGCCGGCCACCAGGCCGCGGCCGGCGGCGAACAGCAGGACCAGGAACAGGAACGGATGCGGGGTGGCGAGCGGCCAGCCGAAGCCGTCGCTGCCGAGCTGCACCGCCACCGCCGCCAGCACGGCGTGGGCCAGCGCCACTTCGCCGAGGACGGCGCCCCAGGTGAAGACGGTGCCCGCGAAGGGACCGCGGTGCCGCGGCAGCGGCGCCGCCGCCGCCGCCGCCGCTGCGGCGCGTTCGTGGCTGGCACCGCCGTCGTCACCGCGATCACCGTCCCGGTCGAGCCCATCCTCGATCCCATCGTCGAGCCCACCGTCGGGCCTGTCGTCGAGCCCATCCTCGAGCACCCACCAGTCCGACGCCGCCTCGTCGTCGGCGGTGGCTGTCGCGGCCTCGCCGCGGCCCACCTCGGCCAGCAGGTCCATGCAGTCCGGGGCGGCGGCGAGCGACGGCCCATCGGCCAACGGCTCGGGCGCTTCGATCGGTTCGTCGGGACGGGGCATGGGGGTCACCAGCGCAGCAGGATCTCGCAGTGGATGTGGGCGGCATCGGCATCGGCGCCGCCGCGGCCGAAGGCGCGGCCGAAGCCGCCGCCGAGCGAGCACTGGAGGTGCGCCCGCGGCCGGAAGCAGAGCGCCGCATCGATGCCGAAGCTCTCGGTGTGCTCGTGCAGGTCGTGGCCGAACCAGCCCTCCAGGCGCGAGCCCAGGTGCCGGGCGAGCTGCTGGTCGACGCTGCCGGCCAGGAACAGCAGGTCGGTACGCCGGCTGACCGGCAGGAGCTGGGCCAGCTCGGCGTCGTCGCGCAGGCGGGTCGGCCGCACGCCGGCCCAGGCGGCGATCTGCGGGCCGCCGGCGTCGGCGGCGGGGCGGCCGAGATACGGGCTGTCCGGGCCCGGCGGCGCCATCTGCGGCCGGAAGCGATCGGCGACGGCGACGTCGCTCTGCCGCAGGATCCGGCCGAGGCTCAGTTCGGCGAACCACTCGTCGTCGTCGGGATGGCTGCCGTCGGGCGGCTGCAGCCGCAGGCGCCGGTATCCGGCGGCGGCCCCGGCCCAGCAACCCGCGCCGAGATCCTGATGGGCGCGCAGGTCGATGCCGTGGCTGCGGCCGCCCAGCGCTGCCGCGGCGATCGGATCGGTCCAGAGCTGGTCGTGATGGACGCGGACCTCCAGGCTGCGGAACGTCTCGCCGCCGCTGCAGTGGCCACCGGCCCACAGCCCGGCGTCGTGGTCGCCGGGCGCGTCGGGAGCCAGCATCACGCCGGCGCCGAGCTGGTCGTGGCCGCGGCCGTGGCGCCAGGCCGCGCCGAGGTCGAGCAGCGGCGTGTCGGCCACCGCGTCGGCGGTGCCGCCGGCGAACGCCGCGGCGCGGCCGCGGTACTCGGCGGCACCCAGCCGGAAGTGGGCGCGCAGCCGGTCGTGCAGGGGCAGCGCGCCGATCAGGCCGCCTTCCACGGCGCGGTCGTCGCCGACCTGCCGGTAGGAGACCTGGCCGCCGGCGAGCGAGCCGATGCGGTCGGCGAGGCGCTGGGCATGGGCCTCGGGGGTGCGGCCGGGCCGGGCGATCGCCCAGCGCTGGTAGGAGGCGAGGGCCTCGCGCAGGTCGCCGCCGCGTTCCTGCAGGGTGGCGATGGTGGCCAGCAATTCCTCGTCGTCGCCGGTGCCGAGCCGCTGCTGCAGGGGTTCCGCGGCGGCGCCGAAGCGGCCCTCGGCCTGCAGCAGCTCGCTGCGCATCTGCAGCACGTCGGGATCGTCGGCGCCAAGTTCCGCGGCATGGGCCAGCGCGGTCGCTGCCGGGCCGCGCTGGCCCGAACGGAGCAGCACGCGGGCCAGTGCGACGTGGGCCGGCAGGTCCGTGGGATCCTGCCGCAGCAGTTCGCGCCAGGCGGCCTCGGCCTCGCTGAGGGAGCCGAGCCGGAACAGCAGGGTGGCGCGCAGGCGCTGCTGCTGTGGCGAGCGCTCGGCGATCGTGTCGCACGCCTGCAGGGCGAGGCGCAGCTGTTCCTCGACCAGGGCCGGCTGGCCCGACTGTTCGAGCACGTCGGCCAGCAGCAGGTGCACCTCGGCGTCGCCGCGGGTGCCGCGCAGGAAGCGTTGCAGCCGGTCCGCCGCCTCGCCTGGCCGCCCGGACCAGGCCAGCGCGCGGCCGGCCTGCAGCAGCGCGTGGGAATCGTCCGGCTGCGCGGCGAGGATGGCGTCGTAGAGCGGCGCGGCGGCGGCGTAACGGCTGCGCCCGGCCAGCAGGTCGGCGGCCTCGCGCCGGACTCCGGTGCTCACCGGCAGCGCGGCCAGCGCGGTGGCCACCGCCGACGCGGTGACGTCGCCCGGCTGCAGGCCCAGGATCGCCGCGGCCTCGGCGGTGCGATCCGCTGCCAGCAGGAGGGTCACGAGCCGGAAGCGGTTGTCGGCGTCGTCGGGGCGGAGGCGCAGCCAGGCCCCGCGGGCGGCCACCAGCCCGGCCTCGTCGGCGGCCCAGTCCAGCCGTTGCAGCCAGGCGGCCCACAGGGCGGGATGCTCCGGGTGCGCGTGGGCCAGCGCGCCGATCGCCGCGGCCCGCGCCGTGGCATCCTCGCGGGCGTCGGCCAGCGCGAGGAACTGCGCCAGCACCCCGGGCTGGTCGCCGAAGCGGCGCAGCAGCACGTCGTGCAGGGCCGGCGTCGCCAGGTAGGGCTGCGTCGCCAGCAACGCGGCGAACACCGCCGGCAGGTCGTCGGCGCGCAGGTCGTCCGCCTGGGCCCGCGCCGCGGCCTGCGCCGGCAGGTCGTCGAGGCCGCAGCGCGCCGCCATCGGCAGCAGCGCGAAGAACTCGCGGGTCGGGCGGCGTTCGGCCAGCAGCCGGCCGAGCAGCACGCGGGCGTCGGCCTCGCGGTCCAGCGTCACCAGCAGATGCAGCAGTTCCCTGGCAAGGTCGAGGTCGATCGGCGCGGCGGCGGAACGGCTGAGCAGCGCATCGGCCAGCTCGCCATGCCGCTGCAGGCGGCGCAGCAAATCCTCGTGGGCCGCGACGTCGTCGGCGGTGCCGTCGGTGCGGAGCTGCCTGCGGACCAGGAGGGCGTCCTCGAGGCGCAGATCCTGTTCGAGCAGCAGGGCCAGCCGCTGCTGGGCGTCGCGCCGCAAGGGCCCCGGTCCGATCTCCTGCAGCAACGCGATGCCGAGGTCGAGGTCGCCCCACTGCAGGGCGAGCTGCGCGGTGGCCAGTCGGTCGGCGTCGCGCGCGGTGAGGCGGGCGCGGGCCGCGGCGTGACGCAGCGCGCGATCGGGCTGTTCGAGCGCGAAGCAGGTCTCCACCAGCCGCTGCAGCGAGGCGGCATCGGCTACCAGCGTCATCGACTGCTCCAGGGCATCGGCCTCGACCGCGAGGTCGCCGAGCCAGCGGCCGAGGTCGGCCCGCAGCCGCCACCACTCGAGCCCGGCTTCGCCGGCGGGAACGTCGGCGGCCGGCAGCGTCACCACGGCGAGGGCCTCGCCGAGCCGGCCCTGGGCCACCAGCGAACGGCCGAGCCGCAGCCGCGGCGCCGCGTCGGCCGGCGCCGCCGCCAGCGCCCGCAGGAGCCAGCGCTGCCAGGCGCGCTCGCGGCCGGCGGTGCGGAAGGCCTCGGCCATGGCCAGCGCCGCCGCCGGCCAGTCGCCGTCGGGAGCCCTGGCCAGCAGCCGCACGGCCCTGGCGTCCAGATCCGGCACGCCCGACGGCGTCGCCTGCACCCGCGCGAACAGTCGCTCGGTGCCGGCCGCGATGCGGCGGTCGTGGCAGCGTGCCTGCAGGCGCTCGACCAGCGCCCGGGCCGGCAGCGCGCCGATCTCGGCCGGCGTCGGCGGCACCGCCTCCAGCTCCCGCAGCCGGATCGGCGCCAGTTCCTGCTGCAACGCGGCCCGCGTCGCGGCCAGTTCGGCGTTCCACTGGCACTCCTCGGGAGCGGCCATCAGCCGGTCGAGCGCCGTCACCGCGTTGCCGCTGCCGAGCGCGGCGACGACCAGGTCGTGGGCGACCTGCGCCGGATCACCCACCGCCGGCCGCATCCGCGCCTCGGGGATCGCCATCAGCAGGAACAGGGCGCCGCCGGCGATGGCGATGAACAGCCAGAACGCCAGCTTGGTGACCTTCACCGCACCCGTACCTCGAGGCGGTGCTCGCCCTCGGCGAGCGGCAGCGTGAGGCGGCCGTCGCCGTCGCCGACGACGTCCGCGTCGACGCCGTCCAGCGTCCGGACCAGCTTCGCTCCCGGTGGGAAGCCCGCCAGCACGACGCTGCCGGCGGCGAACGACCGCCAGCCGAACCGCACGCCGCCCTGGTCGATCGCCACGTCGTCGAGAACGACGCTGGCCTGCTCGACGTGCGGCCACGGCCGCGCGCCGGACCCGAGCCGCAGGGTCGCCGTGTCGCCGGCGAGCTGCACGTAGAGCGAACCCTGCAGCCGCCGCGCGCCGACCACGCCGGTGCTGCGCGCCCAGTCGACGTCGCGCGGCTCGTCGTCGAGCCGCAGGGTGCGGCAGCCGGCGAAGCCCAGCAGCGCGAAGCCGTCCTCGACCTCAGTGATGCGGCAGCGCCGCGCCGCCACCACCGCCCGGGCCCAGGCGCTGGCCGGCACGGCGATCGTCTCCGCCTGCACCGCCCACTTCTCGATCAGCCAGAGCAGCGCCCGCAGCCGCCCGGGATTCTCGGCCGAATAGAAGTGGGCGTAGACGTTGGCGGGCTTCAGGATCCGGCCGCGTCCGGTGTTCTCGATGGTCTGGTCGACGTGCCGGAAGGCGCCCGGCAGGTCGTCGTAGAAGCCGTCGAACACGTTCTCGTTGGCGGCGCCGCAGTGCACCTGCAGCTGCCCGTCCACCTCGCGCGACCACGGCGCCACGTAGCCCACCGAGGCCTGCTGCCGGTCCCAGCGATAGACGCCGCCGTTGACGTTCCAGATGCCCAGCTCGGCGCAGGCCCGCAGCGTCGCCGCATCGGGATTGGCCATCCCCGACCACAGCATCACCGCGCAGCGGCCGCCCGCCGGCAGCAGTCGCCGTTCGATGAAGCGCACCGACTCGCGCACCTCGCCGGGCATGTCGTGCCGGTAGTTGGCGATGCCCGGATACCACACCACGCTGCGCGGCGGCGACCGCGGATGCAGCTGCCGCCGCCAGTCCATCGGGTGCAGCACCGCGTGGCTCGCCGCCTCCACCCACGGCAGCGCGAAGATGGTCCGCGCCTCGGCCATCCGTTCCGTCACGACCTCGCCGGCCAGATCGTCGGTCAGCCCGGCGACGATGATGCTGATGGTCATCGGCAGCCGGAACCGCCGGATCACCTCGTCGCGGAACACCACGCCGCACGATTCCTGCCCCGGTCGCGCCACCGACACGCTCTCGAAGCCATCGCCGTCGACGTGCAGCAGGAAGCGCCGCCGGCCCTGCTCGACGCACGGATCCGGCGCCGGCACGGAGCGCAGCCCCAGCGCCTCGCGCAGGAAGACGAACGGATCGACGTGCCAGCGCCGGTCGCCGACGCCGGTGCCCATGGTCAGCGCATAGGGCGTCAGCAGCAGCCCGCCCCACGGTCCCGTCACCACCGGATGCCGCACGTCCGCGGGCCGGTCGCGGTCGATGGTCGTGGTCCACACCACGTTGCGCGGATCCTCGCTGCGCGGCCCCAGGTGCTCCCGCCGCACCGGCGGCCCCTCGTGGCAGCACTCCGCCTCGCTGCGGAAGCGCACCGCCACCCGCAGCGGATCGGTCAGATGCCCCTGCTCCCAGGCGAGCCCGAAGCCCTGCAGCCACTCCCGCAGCGGCCCGGGATCGTCGCCCAGCAGCGGCTCGACGCCGTCGAAGTGCACGAACCGGCCGATGCCCCGCGCCCGCTGCCGCACGAGCCACGGCCAGGTCCACGCCGGCGCCGCCTCCTGCCCGTGCAGCGCCACGATCACCCCGCGCGTCACCAGCGGGTCCAGGTCCGCCGGCTCGCCGTGCCGCAGGTCGTGCACCCGGCACACCATCCCCAGGTGCTCCAGCGGCAGCTGCAGGAAGTCCCGCCCGGCGTCCAGTTCGCCCTTCGCCGCGTCGTCCCGCGCCGTGTCGGTCAGGATCAGCACGTGGCGCGCCACCTCGCGGGCGGCGCCGTCGTCGACGGCCTGGCCGGCCGCACCGACGGCCGAGAGCAGGACGGCGAGCGCCGGCCCGAGGCCGGCCCCGATGCGGATGGGGGCGGACATGACTTGGCTTGGCAGGGGGTTGCTGCCGATCTCAGGTTCGGATCCCGGCCCGCATGAACTTGACCCGCGCAGCCCTTGTCATCGGCGCCCTGCTGCTGGCGCTGCCCGCCTGCGGCCAGGCCAGGCACGCCGACCGCTCCCCGCTACCCCAGGGCCCCCTGCCCCAGGTCCGCTCCTGGGCGATCCAACTCCAGGGGCTCGAACGCGACGGGGCCCTCGACCGGCTGGAACAGGCCCGGGTCGACCTGCTGGTGCTCGAGCCGGTCGACACCGTGCGCGGCATGACCGGCTTTCCCACCAGGGCGATGGTGGCCCGCGTCCACGCCAGTCGCGGCGACCATCGGGACCGCAAGCTCTGCCTCGCCTACCTCAACGTCGGCCAGGCCGAGGACTACCGCACCTACTGGCAGCCGGACTGGCGCGCGCCCACCGCCGCCGGCCCCGGCGAGCCGCCGTTCCTGCTGGCGCTGGATCCCGACGGCTGGGCCGGCAACTACCCGGTGGCCTTCTGGACGCCGCAGTGGCGGAAGGTCCTGTTCGGGCAGCCGGACGCGCTGCTCGACCGCATCCTGGCCCAGGGCTTCGACGGCGTCTACCTGGACTGGGTGCTGGGCCACTGCCATCCGCAGGTGGAGGCCGCCGCCGCCAAGGCCGGCGTCGATCCCAGCACCGCGATGGTGACGCTGCTGCGCGACCTGCGCGTCTACGCCCGCGCCCGCGCGCCGGGCTTCCTGCTGATCGCGCAGAACGGCATCGAACTGCTGGAACGGCGCCCGGATCTCGCCGCGGTGGTCGACGCGATCAGCCAGGAGGACCTGAGCTTCCGCGGCACCGCCGGCGCGGGCTGGGAGGATCCCAACGGCGGCGACATCCCGGCCGCGGCGGCAGGATCGTGGTCCACCGCCGGCCTCGCCCGCCGGCTGCGGGCCGCCCGGGCCGCGGGCCTGCCGGTGTTCACGCTCGACTACGCCCTGCAGCCGCCCAACGTGGCCCGCGCACTGGCCGAGAGCCGGGCCCACGGGTTCGTGCCGTGCGTGAGCCGGGTGGCGCTGGACCGGCTGCCGTAGATTGATCGTAAATATCTGTATATAAGATACTTACGACGAATCTCCCGGCGGATCACGCTGCCGCAGGATCGCCAGGAGCCGTTCGATCCGCCGTTCCGCTGGCAGCGCCAGCAACTCCGTCCGCACCGCCTGCAGGTCCGCCGCCGCTGCGCCAGCCAGCAGGCAGTCCTCCCGCCGCGTTCCGGTCCGCGCCACGTCCAGCGCCGGGAACACGTGCCGCTCCGCCAGGCCCCGGTCCAGCACCACGTCGCAGTTGGCGCGCCCGGCCAGTTCCTCGGCGATCACCTCGTCGATCCGCGAGCCGGTGTCGGTCAGCACCGTCGCCACCACGGTCAACGAACCGCCTTCCTCGGCGTTGCGCGCCGCGCCGAACAGCCGCCGCGCCCGGTGCAGCGACGTCGCGTCGAGCCCCGGCGTGATGATCTTGCCGGAGTGCGGCAGTTCGTGCTGGCAGGCCCGCACCAGCCGGGTCAGCGAATCCACCACCAGCACCACGTCCTGCTGGCCTTCGACCATCCGCTGCGCGCGCACCAGCGCCGTCTCGGCCAGCGCCAGATGCCGGGCCGGCGGCTCGTCGAAGCTCGTCGCCACCAGCTCCCGGCGCGGATCCTGGGTGGCGCGCCGCAGTTCGGTGACGTCCTCCGGCCGCTCGTCGAGCAGGCAGACGATCACGTGCAGGTCCCGGTGCTGGTGCAGCATCGCCTGCACCACCTGCGTCAGCAGCAGCGTGCGGCCGCACTGCGGCGGGGCGCTGATCAGCACGCGCTGGCCGAAGCCCCACGGCGCCAGCAGGTCGAGGGCCGAGGCGCCGATGCCGCCCTCGGGATGACGCAGTCGCAGGCGCCGGCGCGGCAGCAGCGGGGTCAGGTCGTCGAACGGGATGCGCCGGCCCAGGCGATCCACGCCCTGGCCGTTCACCAGCTCGACGTGCAGCAGGGCGAAGTACTTCTCGCCGCGGCGCGGCGGCCGCACCGGGCCCGCCACCTGATGGCCGGGCTTCAGGTTGAGGCGACGCACCTGGCTCGGACTGACGTAGACGTCGTCGGGGCCCGGCCGGAAGTCGTGGCTCGGCGAGCGCAGGAAGCCGAAGCCGTCGGGCAGCACCTCGAGCACGCCCTCGCTCCAGCCGAGCCCCGTGCGCTCGACGCGATGGCGCAGCACCTCGAACAGCAGCTCCTGGCGGGTGAGGTTGGGCAGGAACTCGATGCCCTCGGTGCGCGCCAGCTCGAGCAGTTCGGGCATCGGCATCGCCTGCAGCACCGGGATGTCGGAGCCGGCCTGCCGGGCCTCGTCGTAGACCCGGTTGCGCTCGTGCGGCGGCAGGCGTTCGAGGCGGTGGGCGGGTTCGCCCTGGTCGGTGTCGGTCATGGGGAGGAGGGGCGACGCCGGGACCGGACCGGGGCCGCAAGGGAGAGGAGGAGAGCGGGCGGGAGAACGGTAGCACCGACGGCCCGGGTCGGGTCAGCCGCGGCGCTCGAGGTGCCCACGCTGATACGTGGCTCGGCCGGGATTGCTGGCGCGAGGGCGCAGGGCGACGTGCGGAGCCTCGACCGGGCCTGCTAGAATCCCGCCCGCATCCGGCCCTGGCCGCTGCGAACCATGGATCAACTGCAACGCATCTCGATCGATCCCCAGGTGCGGTTCGGCAAGCCCTGTGTGCGTGGTACCCGGGTTACGGTGGGCGAGGTGCTGCAGTACCTGGCCAGCGGTCGTCCGGAGCAGGAGCTGCTCGCCGAGTTCCCGCAGCTGACGCACGAGGATGTCCTGGCCTGCTTCGCCTTCGCCGCCGCCCGCGAGCGCAGGATCAAGGTCGATCCGGCCGCATGAGCGGGGTGGGCCTGCTGCTGGACCCTCCCGCTGGTCAGCCGCGGCGCTCGAGGTGCCGAAGGATCTCCCGCACCTGGGTGCCGGTCATCTCGAGCGGACCGTCGTTGTCGATCTGATACGTGGCGCGGGCGCGCTTGCTGGCGAGGCTTTCCTGGGCGGCCTCGCGGCGCGCCAGCTCGCCGGGTTGCCAGCCGCGGGCCGCGGCCCGGGCCTGCCGGGTCGCCTCGCTGGCGTGCACGAAGACCACCACGTCGCATGCCTCGATCAGCCCGTTCTCCAGCAGCAGGGGCACGTCCAGCAGCACCGACTCGCCGGCGGTGCGCGCCGCTGCCAGCGCCGCCAGGATGGCCTGCCGGATCCGGGGGTGGGTGATCGCCTCCAGGCGGGCCCGGGCCGCCGCGTCGCCGAACACCAGGGCGGCCATGGCCTGACGGTCGATCGTCCCGTCCGGGGACAGCACGCCACGGCCGAAGGCCCCTGCCACCTCGGCGAGGACCGCCGGATCGGCCGTCACCCTCCGGGCCTCGGCATCCGCGTCGATGTGCCGCAGGCCGTGGGCGGCAAAGGCCCGGGCCACCGTCGACTTGCCGGAAGCGACGCCGCCGAGAAGGCCGATGACAACGGGCCTTCTGGGCCGGAACGGGGCGACCACGGGAGCTTCCGGCGAGGGCGGCGGAGGGGGCACGGCTCCATGGTGGGGTAGAGTCCCACGGCCTGGCAAGGCGAGAGAACGGTGGCGCGAGCCGCTTGACCCTCGCTCGGCCGGCTACCTAGAATCCGCCGCCCCGCGGCCCCCTCCGTCGAGACGTCCCTTGCCAGGTGCCAACCCCGTGTGGGGTTCTGGCTTGGAGCGATCCGGCGGAAGTTGTTGCGGGCCGACCTCGCGATTCCGGGCTAAGCTTCTCCGACCCCTTCGCCGGCCCGGGCGAGGGACCCCTTCCCGCTAGAGACCCCACTGGAGCACGGACCGATGCACACCCGCCAGAGCGGCGCCGCCCACGTTCCCATCCTGTTCTTCCTGATCCTGCTGGTCCTGTTCCTCGGCGCACTCGGCTTCGGCTACGTGACGCTGACGAAGAACAACGAGCTGGAGCAGCAGATCGCCACCGCTCGCCAGGATGCGGACACCGCCAAGGGGCAGGTCCTGATCCGCGACCACTACATCGCCGACATCGGCGAGGTGTTCAAGCTGCCCGGCACCTACAACGGCCGGCCGCAGGTCTCCAAGGAGGACTACAAGAACCAGACGCTGGAAGGCGTGGCCGGCGTGATGGATCCCGCCGCCGTCCGCCAGAAGCTGGAGTCCTTCGCCCGCCAGGTCGAGGTGTCGAACAGCAACGGCCTGGACGACCTGTTCGGCGCGGTGAACGGCCGCGTCGAGGCGCTGAAGAAGCGTGAGGCGGACATCGCCGCCGACCGCGACAAGATCGCGCAGGAGAAGGCGACGATCGACGCCAACTTCGCGCGGGCGACCAACGACCACAGCTCGGCCCAGCAGAACCTGCGGGACCAGCTCAACCAGACCAGCCAGACCTTCAACGCCCAGGTGGCCGACGTCCGCAACCTGCTGGACAGCACCCGGCAGAACCTGCGCGACAAGATCGACGAGGCCGACAAGGCCCGCGAGGCCTTCACCGCCGAGAAGAAGGCGCTGAACCACGAGCTGGGCAAGCTGCACGGCCAGAACACGGCCTACGCCAGCAAGCTGAATCTGATCAACCCGCCCGACGCCGCCGACGGCAAGGTCATCGCCGCCCGCAACAACGTCCCGACGGCGTGGATCGGGCTCGGCCGCAAGGACATGCTGCAGCCCGGCACGATCTTCCGGATCAAGAACCCGAACTCGGACGCGGTGAAGGCCTACGCCACCGTGACCAAGGTCGAGCAGGAGCGCGCCGAGGTCAGCCTGAGCGGTGTGGTGGATCCGGTCGGCGACCAGGTGCGCGAGGGCGACCTGCTGTTCAACGACCTCTACACCCCGAACCTGCCGCGCAACATCTACCTGATGGGCCGCTTCAGCTTCCCCTACAACAAGCCGGAGCTGGAGAAGCTGCTCACCAACCTGGGCAACAAGGTCCACCACAAGATGGAGCCGGGCGTCGACCTGGTCATCCTGGGCAACGACAGCATCACCGAGGAAGGCGATGGCTTCATCCCGGTCACCGACACCGCGGAGTACAAGGAAGCCCTCAACCTCGGCGTGGTGTTCGCGCCGCTGCACAAGATCCGCGACCTGATCAAGCTCTAGTCGATTCGGTTCGCAGCACGGGGCTCGCGCCCCAGAACGGAGCCCGCGGCGCCGACCGGCCCCGCGGGCTCCGTCGCGTACGGGGCGACCACCCCGGACGCAACGCGCCGTGGAGCCGGTCCGGACCCGTGGATAGAGTCTTCCGGCTCGCATGGCTCCGCCCGACGAACCGCGCTCCCAGGCCGCCGATCCGGCGGAGGAACTGCCGCGCATGTCGTTCGGCGACCACCTGGACGAGCTGCGCAAGCGCCTGCTGCGGGCGCTGCTGGCCCTGGTGGGGGCGCTGGTGCTGATCATGCCGTTCCACGACCAGGTGATCGGCATCGTCGTCGAGCCCTACCGGATCCTCTGGCAGGGCAGCTTCCAGGACTACGTGGCCGCACTGGAGGCGCGCGCGGTGGCCGGCACGATGTCGCAGGACGGCCTCGACCAGCGCTACCTGGAGTTCTGCCGGCAGCACCAGCAGGCCATCCTGGACGGCACCTTCGCCCACCCGCACGCCATCCCGTGGGAGACCGGCTTCCGCGTGCCCTACGAGCTGGTGGCCATCTCCGGCATCGAGGACGTCTGGACCTTCCTCTCGGCCTCCCTGCTGTTCGCCTTCGCGCTGGCCTCGCCGGTGGTCATCTGGCAGATCTGGGCCTTCATCGCCGCCGGCCTCTACCAGAAGGAGCGGAAGGTCTTCACCCGCTACTTCCCGTTCATGGTGGTGCTGCTGCTCGGCGGCATCCTGTTCGGCTACTTCCTGGCGGTGCCGTTCGGCCTGTCGTTCCTCATCAAGCTGATGAACATGGGCCAGGTGCAGCCGATGCTGGCGGTGGGCCAGTACTTCACCATCCTGTTCTCGCTGACCACGGCGCTGGGGCTGCTGTTCCAGCTGCCGCTGGTGATGGTGGCGCTGCAGCGCGTCGGCCTCCTGCGCCACGAGACGATGGTGAAGAAGTGGCGCCTGGTGATCCTGATCATCTTCCTGATCTCGGCGGTCCTGACGCCGACGCCGGATCCCTTCAACCTGCTGCTGATGGCGGTGCCGGCGGTCCTGCTCTACGTGCTCGGCCTGTTCCTCACCGCCCGCGGCCGCCGGCACGAGGCGCCGCTGTGAGGGCCCCACGATGAGCGTGCGCGCCGAGGTGATCGCCAGCGGCGACGAACTGCTGCACGGCGGAGCACTCGACACCAACAGCCGCTGGATCGCCGCCCAGCTCGAGGCCATGGGCGCCCAGGTGCGACGCTTCACGGTGGTCGGCGACGATCCCGACGGCCTGCGCCTCGCCCTGCTCGAGGCCAGCGGCCGCGCCGAGGTGGTGGTGCTGACCGGCGGCCTCGGTCCCACCCTCGACGACCGCACCCGCGAGGTGGCCGCCGAACTGGCGCAGGTGCCGCTGCGCTTTCACGAGGACTCCTGGCGGCACATCCAGGACTGGCTGCAGCGCCGGCGCCGGCCGGTGCCCGACAGCAACCGGCGGCAGGCGATGGTGCCGGCCACGGCCCAGGTGCTGGCCAACCCGGTCGGCACGGCGCCGGGCTTCCGCCTGCCGCTCGGCAAGGCCCAGGTCTTCGCGCTGCCCGGCGTGCCCCGCGAGATGCAGGCCATGCTGGTGGACCACGTGCTGCCGTTCGTGCGCACCCTGCCCGACTGCCGGCCGAGCGCGGCCCACTACCTGCGCGTGGTCGGGCCCTCCGAGGCGCTGCTCGGCGAGCGGCTGGAGACCTGGATGGCGCCCGGCCGCGATCCGGCGGTCGGCATCACCGCCTCCTACGGCATGCTGACCGTACGCGTCGTCGCCACCGGCCGTGATCTTGCGGCGGCGCAGGCGGCGTGCGCGCTGACCACCGCCGAACTGCGCCCGGCGGTGGCCGAGTGGGTGGTGGCCGAGGGCACCGACGACCTCGAGGTCCTGGTGGGCAAGGCCCTGCTGGCGGCCGGCCGTTCGCTGGCGCTGGCGGAGTCGTGCACCGGCGGCCTGCTGGCCTCGCGGCTCACCGACGTGCCGGGCATCTCGGCGGTCTTCCGCGGCGGCCTCGTCACCTACGCCGACGTGGCCAAGCAGGAACTGCTGGGCGTGCCGGCGGACCTGCTGGCCGCCCACGGCGCGGTGAGCGAACCGGTGGCGGCGGCGATGGCGTTCGGCGCGGCCCAGCGCCTGGGCGCCGACCTGGCGCTCGGCATCACCGGCATCGCCGGCCCGGACGGGGGCACCCCGGACAAGCCGGTGGGGATGGTCTGCTTCGGCCTGTTCGACCGGGGGACGTCCCGGGCCTGGACCCTGCGGATCGCGCCGTTGGGGCGGGAATTCGTCCGCGAGCGGGCGGTGGTGGAGGGGCTGGTGGCGCTGCTGCGGGCCTGCCCGGGGGCCGGGGCTGGGGGGGGGGGGGGGGGCGCCAAGTAGTGCGTGACAAGGCCTGGGCGGCTGCTATCCTCTGCGGCCCCCTACCCCGTGGTGTAATCGGTAGCACATCAGGTTTTGGTCCTGAGAGTTCCTGGTTCGAGTCCAGGCGGGGTAACCAACCCCGACCGACGCTGTTCTTTCCGGGCCTTCTGGCGATGATCTGAGGGCTCGCTGATCCGACTTTCCTACCCCGTGGTGTAACGGTAGCACAACAGGTTCTGGTCCTGTTTGTCAAGGTTCAAATCCTTGCGGGGTAACCACTTACGCTCGCTGCGCACGCCTCGGCGGGCGCCTTCTCCGCTGGCCCTCCGCTGGCCATCCGCTGGCCGCGCCTTCAGCTGGTCAGCCGGTGCAAGAACC
>CAZMGG010000100.1:19674-21409 GCA_964565715.1 uncultured candidatus Brocadiaceae bacterium
GGTGGGGCTACACCGGGGCTGGGGGGGGGGGGGTGGCGCGGGGGGGGGGGGGTGTTGGGGGGGGGGGGGGGGCGCGCCCAGAAGGCACCTGGGGATCGGTGCGGGGTCGTCGCTGACCGGGATGGACCCGATTCCCTTCCTTCCAACCAGGAGACCAGCGATGCGAGCCATCCCGTTGCGTCTGTTCCGTCCCGCCACCTGCGCCGCCGTGGCCCTCGCGCTCGCGGCCTGTGCGCCGCGCCAGGACCCGCTCCACAACGATGAGGCGCCGGACCTCAACTACGCGATCACTGCCCTGAAGGACGCCAAGCACCAGGGCTCGATCGCGCCGGTCGACCAGGAGGTGATGAGCCGCATGCAGGGGGTGCTGCCCGGCTGCGCGCTGGCGGTGGTGCAGGGCGGCCAGATCCGCTACCTGCGCGGCTACGGGGTCGCCGACTTCCAGGTTGCGGCCAACCCCAACGACGACGTGCCCTTCACCAAGCGGTCGGTGTGCGGCATCGGCTCGGTGAGCAAGGTGCTGACCAGCATCGCGGTGATGAAGCTCGTCGAGCAGGGCAAGGTGGCCCTGGATGCGCCGGTGGCGGGCTACTTCCCGCACTGGACGCCCGGCGGCTGGTCGCAGATCACCGTGCGGCAGCTGCTGTCGCACCGCGCGGGGTTGCCGCGGGATCCCGATGCGGGCCAGGCGGGCTTCCTGCCGCCGGCGTTCCTGGATCAATACTTCGGCTTCCGCTGCAGCCAGCACCCGCGCTTCGGCGTGCTGGAGTTCATCCTCACCGACAACGCGGCGCCGCAGCCGGGGCAGATCGGCGATTACCTGTACTCGAACCTCGGCTACGCGATGCTCGGCGCGATCGTCGACTGGGTGACGCAGCTGCCGGCGTTCGGCGATGGCCAGCGCGGCTACGAGCGGTTCGTGTGGTCGCTGGTGGCCGGTGCCGACGACGCGGCGCTGACGGCGTGTCTGCAGCATCACTGGCGCACGGGCGACATCCCCGACGAGGTGCAGGGCTACACGGCGAACTGGCAGGAGACGACGCCGGTGTACTCGGGCTGGCACGGGCCGGCGGGGGGCTGGTCGATGACGATCGGCGATCTGGGGCGGGTGCTGCTGGCGTTGATGGGGAATCAGGTGCTGGCGCCGGCGAGCCTGCAGGCGATGCGGGTGGATCCGGGCATGCCGGGGAACGGGTCGGGGTACGGGCTGGGGTTGTTTGTGTCCGACAAGGCGAGCCGGCCGGCGTTCCATCACGGTGGCTCGATCGGTGGGTACCGGACGCAGGTGATCGTCTGGCCGAACCACGACGTGGCGGTGGCGGTGTTCGGCAACGCCGACCGCAACGGGGTCGGCGGCATCGCCGAGGCGGTGGGGCGGCTGTGGATCGAGCAGGGCCCGTTCGTGCCGCAGCTGGACTGGCAGGAGGCGGCGTTCGTGGGGAGTGCGGAGTACCAGGTGTCGGTGCGCGACGTGGATGGCGCCGAGGAGTGCGTCGGCGGACTGCGAGGTCGGCTCGGCGAGGCGGGTGCGGCGGCGGCGCTGCGCGGTGTGGTGGGTGGGCAGGGTGCTGCGGGCGCTGCGCTGGCGGATCTGGTGACCCGGGACCCGAGCCGGCGGGAGGACGCGTGTGGGCTGTTCCTGCAGATGCTGGCCCGGGACGGGCACTTGGGCGGGTACGTGAGACGGTAGGCGCGGCGGGGCGGCGGGCGCGTGCGCGCTTCCTTGCCGATTAGA
>CAZMGG010000101.1:0-21314 GCA_964565715.1 uncultured candidatus Brocadiaceae bacterium
ATCCGGCCGGCGTCGACCAGCCAGGCGCCGAACTGCCGCAGCAGGTCGGCGTGGTCGTCCCTCGTTTTGTCGGCCATGCCCTCCCTGGACCTGGCCGCCAACCACTCGTCGGCCTTGGCCTGGTCGAGGTCGACCAGCCAGGTCGCCGGCAGCTCGCGCCAGAGCCGCTCGAGGCGGTGCCGGCAGCGCTCCACGTACGCCTTCTCGGGCCGGCCGCCGCGGCGCCGGCGGCCCAGGCTGCCGGCCTCCATCGCCACGAGGAAGTCGACCAGGTGCTGCGCCAGCGGCACCGCGCGCCACTTCCGCATGCGGTCGTCGAGGCCCGCTTCGTCCAGCTCGATCTCGCGCACGAGCTTCGCCGCCAGCTGCTCGGTGGCGCGCCGGTCGGTGTAGCCGCGCCGCTCGATCTTGCGCCCATCCGGCCTGGTGATCCGGATCACCCAGGTCGAGCTTGTGCGCGCCGAGCCCTTGCGGCCGCGGCGGAAGATCGAGAGCTGGACGCGGCGCGTCATCTGCGGGCTGCCGTTCGCTTCTTGGCTTGGCCCTTCTTGGCCGCCGCCTTCGCCGCGGCCAGGTGGGGCTTCATGTCGACGCCGGCGAGCTCGCAGGCCTCCTTCCAGCCATCCGAGAACGGCGTGGTCGACCACAGGCTCGTAGGGTTGTCGCACGCCAGCACTTCGACCAGCAGACCCCGCAGCTCGCCGACGGTCATGGCATTGATCGCCTTCTCGATCTCCTTCCTCAGCGCACCGTTCAGTCCTTGCTTGACATGATTCCATCCGCGCCGGGCAGCGGTGGTCTTCCACGCATCGCTGTAGCCGCGGTCGAGTAGACGCCTCGCCACGAACGAGAGGAGCTTGTGCTCGTCCGAGGACTGCGCGCCGAGCACGACCTCGGGCACTGCCGCCGCGATGGCCTTGCAGCGTTGCTTGTGCGCCCGCTCCCTCGGGTCCTCGCCGGTCTTTGCCGGCGATGCATGACTGCGCAGCTTGTGCCCGTTGGCCTCTGCCGCGGCGCGGGCCTCCTTGGCCGACCACCGGATCTCTGTGACACCTCGCGCGCCGCGGCCAAGCACCGGCCGCGGCTCATGATCGCCGCTGCACAACTGCTTCCACGTGCGTTGCTTGGGATCGTCCCAGCAGCAATCGCCAGGGGACACGTATTCGCTCCCGTGGCCGAACGAGCTCTGGTGCTGGTACTTCGGCATCGGCAGGACCCTGCCGCCCTTGGCCTCGACCTCGGCCGCTTTCCGCGCGAACTGCGCCTCGCGCTTCTTCGCGAAGCAGGTCGGGTCCGTGCAGACGTCTGCGCGGTCCTCGCCGGCCACCGGTCCAAAGAGGTCCCGCTGGTTCCCGGTGCGCTTCGGGCACGTCGTGCACGGGCCAGCCTCGGGCACCAGGTCGGCCTTCTTCGGGTCGAACGGCGCCCCCTTCAGATGGCACGAGTAGTCCCGCTGCACCAGCCGGACGGCTTCCCGGTAGCCCATCGGCTCCGTCCACTCATCCTCGTCGGTGATCTCGATGGCCGCCTTCTCCTGCAGCTCGGGCACAGGGATGCGCGCGACCAGCAGCGCACGACTCGCGTCCAGCTTCCCGGCGAGGAACAGCTTCTGCACCGAGGGAGCCAGCCTCAGCAGGGCCATGCGGCCGTAGACGTACGCCTTCGACTTGCCCAGCTTCGCCGCGATCTGCTCGACGCTGTAGCCGTGACCCTCGTTCAGGCGCTGGTAGCCGTTCGCTTCCTCGAGCGGGTGCAGGTCAGCGCGTTGCAGGTTCTCGAGGACCTGCACCTCGAGGGCCTGGCGGTCGTCCAGCTGCTGCACGATGACAGGCACCTGCACCAGGCCCGCCGCACAGGCGGCGCGAAGGCGCCGGGCGCCGGCGACCAGCTCGAACATCTCGCCATCGCGGGGGTCCGGTCGGACGAGCAGGGGCTGCAGCACTCCGTGCGCACGCACGCTCTCGGTCAGCTCCAACAGGGAGTCCTGATCGAACGTCTTCCGAGGGTTCGTCTTGCTCTCGGCGACACAGCTGGCGTGGACGAGGCGGAACTCGCCCGTCGGCACCACGGCCGGCGCAACCGGCGCCGCGGCGACCATCTCGGTCAAGCGGGATGTCTTCTTGCGCGTCATGCCGGCTGCCTCTGCTGCGTGACCTGCTTCGCCACCCAGTCCTGGATCTCGGTGTAGACCCACCGCCGGGCGCCACCGACCTCGATCGGCGCCGGGAACGCACCGCTGGCGACGCGGCGCCAGATGGTGCGCGCGCTGAGCTGGACGAGCTGGCGCACCTGGTGCAGGTCGACCAGCAGGGGCTGGAGAGGTTCGGTGGTGCCCATGGTCACGCTCGCGAGAGGTGGCCCTCGCTGGCACTGCGGGCGCCGTCCGGGCCCCGCGGGTCTGTCGGGGGGCGGGCCGACGGGCGGCCGCGGTCCGGGCGCGCGCCAGGGACCACCGCGGCCGAGGAGGATTCGGGGAGGCGGCTGGCGCGCCAGCGCAGCCGCATCTGCTCCACCCGCTCGATCACGTCGGCGATGGTCAGGCGCGGGCCGCCGCCGTAGTGCAGGTTCAGGTCCGTGTGCAGACGGTCCAGGTCGCGCAGCAGGGCCACCACGGCCTGCGGGTCATGGGCCGGGCCCTTCGGCGGGTCGGGGCGGTATTCGACGCGGAGGCTCATGCGCGGCCTCCGACGGGGATCTCGGCGCAGGCCTGCTCGTAGGCCCGCTGCACGCGCTGGAACGCCTCCGCCGAGCCGCCGGCGTCAGGATGGGTCCGCTTCACGGCGGCGCGGTAGGCTGCCACCACGGCATCGATGGAGCGCCGCTCGCTCTCCTCCAGCCCAAGCAGCGACGGCTGGCAGCGCAGCTCGACGACGTCGCCCGTGTAGTAGCCGGGGATGATCACCGGAGGGCCTCCAGCAGGACGTCGCCCCACAGGGCCAGCGCCAGGAGCGCCAGCGTGATCAGCGCGGTGCCGACGGCGTCCGCGACGAAACGCAGCACGCCGGCCCGGGCAAGGTCGGCCGGGCCGGACGTGCCACTCGGCGCGCACGAGGTCCATGCAGACGGCGGCACCCCCGGCTCGCCCGCCGCGGCCGCCGCCCCCTCCTGCACGCCTGGAACGGTGATGCCGGCGGCGCGCGAAGGGCCCCTGCAGGCCCCGGGGTTCTGTGCGCGACCGCCGGCGGTGTGAGATGCCCCGCCGGCCTTGGCCGGCAGGGGGCCGGCGAGCCGCAGGGCCTGGCCGGTGGAGACGTTGGTTGCGGGGGCAAGATTCGCACTTGCGACCTTCGGGTTATGAGCCCGACGAGCTGCTGACTGCTCCACCCCGCAGTGGTGGGAAGGGAAAAGCTCCGCGGGCCGGACGGGACCCGCGTAGCCGGGAGGTTGTGAAGCCGAACCCGAGGAGTCCGCCGAGCTGGGGCCGTCCCCCCGTTGCCCGGTCAGCCCCTGATGCTGATCACGATGCTGGGGGACGAGGACGCGCGCGAAGCCGCGCGGCGAGGGGGTTGGCATGGTTGGTACTCCTTGGTCTGCTTCACGGGGGCGGACGTTACTCGTGCAGTTGTTCGACTGCAAGTGCAGTCGTTCGGTTTTTCGGCTCGCGAGGGGATTCGGCATTACTACCGATCGCTCGTCCATGCCCTCCGACCACGAATTCGGCGACCGACTGCGTGCGCAGATCGTCCTCTGGCGCGAGCGCCGCGGCCTGCTGCAGCACGAACTGGCTGACCGCGTCGGCTGCTCGAAGGACACGATCTCGCTGTGGGAACGTGGCCAGCGCGAGCCGAACGCCCTGAACGTGGCCCGCCTGGCCGAGGCCCTGCAGGTCTCGGCCGACGTCCTGCTCGGCGTCCAGCACACCACCGACGTGCCCGCGCGCCGCGACCAGCCCGTGCACTACCGGAACGGGCGCGCCCTGGCCCAGGCGCTGGCGGCACGGAAGGCCTCGACGTTCCGGGAATGCCTCCCGGTCGGTGGCCGGATCGACCCTGAGGACGACCTGGTGTCGGCCGAGCAGTACGCCGAGGACATGCGGCGGCTGCAGGAGGCGGCGAGGCGCCTGCGGGTGGACCTACGATCTTAACTGCACCACGCGGGCCTTGCGCGGCTGCGCCGGGGTGGTTCTCATCGCAGGCGGTCAGTGCCTTCGGAGAGCGCAACTACACCCATGGCTCACACCCTCGGTTTCCCCACCGACGCGCCGCCCTCGCGTCGTTGGATCCTCGCCCCACTGGCCGCGATCGCTCTACTCTGCTGCGCCGGCGCCGCCACGGCCGCTTGGTCCGGCTTCGGCACGCGCCACCTCTCGCTCGAGCAGGCCCGCGCCGAGCTGCTGGATCGCCAGCAGACCGACACCAGGCGCAAGGCCGCCGCCGAGCAGCTGCGCCGCATCGCCTGCCAGGCGATCGACGCCCTCCGCGAGGCCGAGGACGTCCCGCACGCCAAGGCGTCGCTGAAGAGCCTGGGGACCCGCTGATGGTCCAGCGCTTCGAGGCATCCCCGGATCCGGTCGAGGCCGGCAAGCCGCTGATCATCTGTTACCTCGATGGCCTGGGCGTGCAGTGGCCGATCACAGCGACCCTGCACTACACCCCCGACCAGAACCCCAACCCGACGATCACGCTGACCAAGGAGGATCGCTGCAAGGCGCCCATCGTCCCGGCGAACGCCAAGGGGGGGGTGGTCATCGAAGACGACACGGGGCAGAGCGAGGACCTGGTCGTCACGATCATCTAGCCCCCTTGGCGGCGCCGGCGGCCACGGGTAGCGTTCCCGCGCGGGTGGCCTGGGAGGGTCAACCACGAAGGACTCGCCCACAGTGACGCGCCCGCAACCGCTCCTCCCCGACCACTACCGCCTGAAGATCACCATCGGCGACGGCTTCAGATTCGGCATCGGATTCACCATCGCGCAGGTGTTCCTCGCCATCGCCGTCTTCCTGGGGCTCGTCGCGCTGCTGCGACTCATCCCGGAACTGGCGCAGCACCTCTCGACCACGCCGCGGTGAACCCCATGCGCACGCACTTGGCCGTTGCCCTTCTCTTGGCCGGGCTCTGCAGTTGCCGAGGTGGAGCCGGCGCCGGCGGCGCCTCCGCCAACCTCAACGCCACGCACCCGAACCTGCTGGGGGCCTGGCAGGGCCTGCTCCAAAGCGACCGCGGCCCCCAGGCCTCGCTCAGCGCCACGATCCAGGCAGACGCCGGCGACGCCAGCCGCTTCCTCGCCGACCTCAACCTGTCGCTGATCTCCGGCGTGCTGTGCTACTCGAGGCTCTCCGGGACTGTGCGCGCCGGCGGCAGCACCGTCACCGTGGCGATGCAGGCCTACGACGACGCCTTCATCGACGTGCGGGCGCAGATCGTCGAGGACGGCCTGCTGCGGGGCACCTACTCGGTGCGAGGCGGCCTGTGCGACGGTGACCGCGGCACGATCGAGTTGCGTCGGCGCGCCAGCTCGCCGGTGGTGCTGTACGAGTTCGACTGCCCAGATCTACTGCTGCTGGTCGAGGTGCGGGAACACCGCTGAGGTTCCCTGTGGGAAGGGGAGACGCCCTCCCCTTTCGGTTGACAATCCACCCCCGCCGGTTGGAGGCTAGGTGGGTGAGCAGGCATCCCTACGGTCATTCCTAGTGACCGAGAATTGGCCTGGTGACCCAAACTCTCGTCTTCCACAGGTTGTCCACTACCCCGCAGGATTTTCCCGTCTAGGCCCTTTCCTCGCGACCACCTCACCAGTTCGCTTGCGGGGTAGGGCGGTCAAAAGAACCGGGGCCCATGCGGCGTTAGCGCGCCGCACAGGCCCCGGGGGCATGCCCACTCGTTCTTTTGGTTCAGACAGCTGGGGCGCTCGTAGCTCAATCGAATAGAGCATGTGTTTGTCGAACGCATAGGTTGTGGGTTTGAATCCCACCGGGCGCACCACTTTTCTGTCAGGACGGTCAGGAGCGAGGGAGCCGCAGGATCCTAGCCCCTCGCCCCCCCTCCCGGGGAAGAAACTGACCCAGAAAATCCCCGCTAGGGCACCGGCAGCCCGAGCAGCGTGCCCCACAACAGCTGGCGGAACTGCCGCCGGGCGGCGTCCTCGATGCGCCAGGCGATCTGGTGCCGGACGGCGTTGGGCAGGGTCATGGCGGTCGCCTGGACCACCAGCAGGTCCTGGGCGGCCTGCTCGTCACCGGCCACGGCCCGGATGGCCAGCTCGGCGCCGCGCTCGAGCGTGCGGGCGGCCAGCGCCCGGGTCGCCGGGTCCTCGATTTGCGCCACGGCCGCGGCGAGGTCCTCGCGCCAGGTCATCGCGCCCGCGCCTCCCGCGCCGCCAGCTCGAGGCCCCAGGCCTCGGCGAAGTCCCTGGCGTCCTGCTGCTGCTCGGCGTCGAGCGGCGGCGCCACCCCGGTGAGCACCGGCAGCCAGCGCTCGGTGAACGCCCGGTGCCGCGCCCGGTCGGCGGCGACGTCCAGCCGGTCCGGCGCCGTGCACGCCCCCAGCAGCACCAAGGTCGCCAGCAGGAGCCACGACGACGGCCGCGGCGGGCGCTTCGGCGCTGGTGCGGCCTTGGCCTTCGCCTTCGCCCGCTGCCGCTTCCGGTGCGCGCCGATGCTGCCCGTGATCGCCGCGACGATCAGCGAGGCCCCCATCTCGGTCTGGTCGGTCAGCGCGAGCAGGACGATGCCGCCGGCGAGGGCCATGGCGGACAGCCAGAAGAGTTGCGTACTGGTCATGGGATTCCTCAGGTGACCGAGAACGGCCGGACGCCGAACGCGCCGAAGATGCCGGCGGGGCTCGCCTCGGTCTCCGGCGATCCCTCCACCGTGATGCCGTAGGCGCAGCGATCCTGCGCCCGCGCGCGGATCACGTTGCCCGCGACGATGTTCTGCCGGCCGCCGACCACGCGCACGCCGGCGCCGCCAGGCATCGGCCGCGAGTGTCGCGCGTGCCGGATGCTGTTGTGGGTCACCTGGCAGCCGGTCGAATTGACCAGGTGCACGCCGCGCAGCCAGTGCTCGATCCGGTTGCCGGCCACGATGCAGCCGTCGCTCTCGGTCAGGTTGATCGCGTCGCGCTCGCCGGGGTTCGCGGCGTCGCCGCCGAACCAACCGCCGACGACGGAACTGGACTGCGCGCGCACCAGCGCGACGCCGCTGACACCGCACCACGGGTTCTGGATCAGCACGTCGGCTGCATCGCGGACCTCGATGGCCAGGTCGTTGCCCCAGTCGCTGATCAGGCCCTCGAGCCGGATGTTGCGGCGGTAGCGGGTGCCCATGCCGCCAGGCACACCGGCGACGCGGAAGCCGACGCCGCAGTGGTTGGCGCGGCAGGCCGCGGTGAAAATCTGATCGCCGACGTTGCCACCCTCGATCAGGACGCCGGATGCTGGCTTGTGGATCCCCGGGTAGCCCGACACGTAGACCGTCCGGAAGCAGTTCTCCGTGAGCCACTCATCCGGCGACGTGGTGTCGCCGCCGGTGACCCGCAGGCAGACGTCGCGGCAGCCGGTGATGCGCAACTTGTCCACGAGCAGGCCCGCGGACCGCTCGTTGATCGTGCAGCCCTCGGCGAAGCCTTCGATGCGCAGCATCTGCAGCACGCAGGACTGCGCGTAATCGGTGTCGATGCCGATGCCGCGGACGGTGCGGACGTTCTGCTGGCCGCGGTTGATGTGGTCGCTGAGCAGGTAGAACCGCCGGAACTCGTAGCGCCAGGACTGCGGGCCGGCGATGTCGCCGACGTCGATCGCCGGCGGCTGCTCGACGCCGTCCGGCTCCTGGATGCGGATCAGCCTGGTGCTGTTGCCGTCGCCGCAGAGGCCGCCCTTGCCGCCGGCAGGGAACTTCAGCGTGCCGCGGAACCAGTAGTCACCGCCGGGCAGGTAGACCATCGGCCTGGCGCGCGAGCGGCTGGAGTACTCGACCCAGTCCCGCAGCCGATCGCCGCAGTCCTCGCCCTCGGCGACGGCTGCCGGCGACTGCGCCGTGGCCACGGTGGCGTCCCGCATGGGCTACTTCCCGTTCTCCAGCTTAACCACGCGCTCGCGCAGCGCGATCAGCTCGGACAGCGTGCGGTCCATCTTGGCCTCGATGTTGACCAGCTGCTGGCTCATGGTCTGCGTCGGACCCAGGGCGCGGATCAGATCCTGCTGGAGCCCGGTGAGCTTCTCCTGCACCTCGGTGCGCGGGATCCGGGTGTTCTCGATGAAGCTCACCCGGTCGTGCAGGCGGAAGCCGAAGTAGATCACCGAGAGGGTCAGCGGAACGGCGATGGCGACCACGGTCTTCTGGGCGATGGCCCACAGCCGGTCGCCGGTGCGCGGGCGAACGTCGCCCTCGATCTCGCCGAGGCGCTTGTCGATGCGTCGGAGTTGCTCCACAACCCCAGTACCCATCGAGACCCCGTCGATCTTAGCGGAATCCGTCAATCTCCCCTCCTCGACATCATGCGGCCTGCCTCAGCTCAACGGTGGCGTGGTCGATCTTGAAGCGGCCGTTCGCGTGGGCCGTGCCCATCGTCATCGTCACAACCAGCGACTGCGTTGCCGTCGTGTCGATCGCCGGATAGCTCGCGCTGTTGTGCGAGAATCGGTTGATCTGCTCGCTCGCCGCACCCCAGTTGCCGATGCCAGCCACACTGCCGTTGGCCGTTGCGTTGTGCAGGTGGACCACGCCATGCAGCGCCTGCTTGTTCGTGGCGTTGAGGTTGCCCAGTCGAAAGGTGATTGCAAACGGCTTGCGCACACTGTTGCCGGCGATGGAGAACACGTCACCCCATAACGTCGTGCCGCCGAACTTCACTCGTGGCGTGTAGTCGATGTTGGCCCCGCTCTGGTTGTAGATGAACCCCTCGATGGTCACTTCGAGGAAGCTGCGGGCTCCCATCGTGTTCGCCGACAGCGACACGTTGAGCATGTCGGTTTCGCTCACCGTGTTGGCAACCTCGGCTGCGTCGAGCACGCTGGCGAGGCAACGCGAACCATTTGCCGCATCGATGGCCGCCGCGACGGTCGTCTGCCCCGTGCCTCCGCTGCTTGCGGGCAGCGTGCCGGCGACGTCGCTAGTCAGATCGACCTTGCCCCAGGCCAGCTTGCCCTCGACCGCCGAGAGGCATCGAAGCACCGTCTTGTCAGAGCCCGCCGCGAGAGTTCCGACGCTGCCGTCAGAGTCGACGCCATACAGCAGTTGTCCCTCGGCGCTGATCGGCAGCCAGTCTCCATGCAGCTTCCCGCTGCTGTCGGCGAGCGGGATCTTGTCCGCGGCAGGCGTCAGTGCCACATCATCGTCGTCGATCAACTGGCGCCACGTCATTGTTGGCTCTCTCGCTCTGCGCGGGCCCGTTCGCTGCGCAGGGCCGAATCCATCAGCATCTGGGCCGCCAGCATGATCGTGGGGGCTCCCGAGCCCAACCGCCCGGCGAGGTCCACCATGGCGTTGTGCAGGGCCTTGGCCTCCGCCCGCACGATGGTCGCCAGCTGCCTAGCGGTCACGGGAATGGACACCTGCACATCCCGGGTGATGGTTCCGACGACGCGGTCGCCGGGAGCTTGCGCCGCCTGTTGTTCGCCCGGGGCCGTGGCATGGGCCGGCGGCTCCGTCGCGGCTGCTGGCGGCGGGACGGCTGCAGGCTGGGACTCGGGCGCGTCCACAGAGGCGGTCGCGACAGGCTCGGGACTCTGCTTCGGGGCGAGTCTCGCCGTTTTCCCGCACGCGCAGGTCGCGTAGCCGGCGACATCGTCGGGCACCCAGTCGTGAGCGTGCTGCTCCGGCACCACATCGACGGGCGGCACAAGCTGGGCTGTCGGTGCGGGTGGCACCTCGCCCTGCTCTACGGCCTCCCGCTGCCGCACCCGATCCGCCAGCCCCATTCGCCTACCGGCTCACCATCAGGCGTCCGAGGTCGCTGTCGTAGATGATTCGCCCGGTCTGCTCCGTCGGCCGGCTGGCGGTGACGTAACTCTTGGGCTTGAGGCCGTCGACCACCGCAGAAGCGTTCGACAGGTTCAGCTCAGCCGTCGGAGCCGCCATCTGGTCCAGCCGGCTCGTCCGCACCTGCGTGTCGAAGTTGCTGATCGTGTTCGCCAGCTGCGTGCCGGTGTGGTTCGCACGCGCCAGCGGATCGGTGGCGAGCTTCGAGAGCGCGATCGCCGCGCTCGCGTTGATGTCGGCGTTCATGATCGCGCCCGCCGCGATCTGCGCGTTGCTGACCGTGCCCGTCAGGTCGCCGCCGACCGCCGTGCCCTGCACCGCGCTGGTGAAGTCGCTGATGGTGCTCGCCGTCTGCGTGCCCGTGTGGTTCGCACGCGCCAGCGGGTCCGTGGCGAGCTTCGACAGCGCGATCGCCGCCGACGCGCTGATGTGGCTGTTGGCGATGCCGCCCGCCTTGACTCGCGCCTGGTCGCTCGACACCTCCAGCGTGCTGTTGTCGGGGTTCCAGTCCAGCACCTGGCCGCTCTTGGTCAGCGCGGCGCCCGCCGTGATCTGGCCCAGGCTGTTGAACTGCGTGAACACCAGCGCCGTGGTCCCCAGCGTGATGGGGTTGTTCGTGGTGAGCACCCAGTTGGTGTCCGCGTTGACGGTGCCTTCCTCGATCTGCACCGACACGCCAGACCGCATCTTGGCGGACGTGTCCGCGTCGGTCGCGCGCGACCACGCCCCGGCGCTGCAGACGTAGATGCCGTTCTGGCTCCCGGTGCTCTGGTCCTTCACCAGCACGCGATCGTTGGCGATCACCGAGACGCCGTCGATCGTCTGCGTGCCGCTCAGCGTGATGTTCGCCGTGGTCGCAACGCGGCACGGCGTCTTGATCGTCAGCCCCTGCGCCACGGCCTGCACGTAGGCGACGTTCGCCGCCTGCGCCGGCACGGTGCCGTCCGGCGTCGCCATGTTCGTGAGAGCGAACCCACCCATGTCCAGGTTCTGCGTCGGGGCAAAGGCGTGCCGGTGATCGGCGCGCGCCAACGTCGTAGCAGCTCCGGCACTGCCGGCCGCACCGGTCGTCGCGCTTGGGGTTGCGTTGCTCAGGTCACCGTCATCGAAGATTGCGCGCCAAGTCATGGGTGCAGATGTTGCTGACTCTTGAGCCCGGTGGACTCCCTCCGGATCAGCAGTGCAGAAAAGGGTGGAGGTGCTACGGACCGATCTCGAAGCAGTCGAGCTGCAGGAGCCAGTTGGCGATCGCCGTCGGAGACCCCTCCTGCGCCACGATGAACTGCAGCACGTCGCCGGCGCTGGCCAGGACGTTCTGGTCCGCGAGCAGCTCGTAGACCGTGTTCGCCGCGATCTCGCCGCCGCCGACCGCCTCGATGTCGGTCCCCGTGCCGGGCAACGCCGAGAACAGGTTCAGTCCCGTGGTGTGGTTCTTCAGCATGAAGGTCCACTCGATGCTGGCGGTGCTGCCCGTCGTCGCCGTCGGCGACACGATCAGGGCGCGCACGACCTGCAGGGGCGCTGGCGCCACGAACAGCAGGTTCGTCGCCGCGGCCATAGCGCCCATGCCGCGGGTCGGCGACAGCCGGCCGGCGTTCCCGCCAAGCGGCGCGAAGAACACCCAGGCCGAGTTGGCTGCGTTGCGCTGCCAGATGCTCTTGGTGCTGGGCTGCGCCCACAGCTGGTAGGCCACCGGGTTCGACGGCGCCGAGTTGCCCGAGAACATCGTGCGCAGGGCCTCGTCACGGTCCGGCAGGCTGGAGGTCAGGAGGATCCGGCTCTGGTCGGTGCCGGAGACCGAGGAGTAGTTCTGTGCCATTGTTGATTGCTAAGGGTTCCGACTCCACACCAGCATCCTGCCGGTACGGCCGTTCAGCACCGCCTCCGCGTCGAAGTGGAAGTGTCCGGGGCTGTACGAGTAGGCGAAGATCTGGAGCTCTGTGATGGTGCGGGCGTAGGTCGCGGAGCGCCGACCCAGGATCACGCGCACCTGGATGCGACATGCCGTGACCACCCCATCCTGATGCGGCGCCCATGCTCCCCAACTGCTGCCGTCGTGGTAGCGGCTCTCGACACGGCACCAGGTGTGCTGGCCCACCTCGCCGGCGTCGACGCCGGCCAGCATCGTGTCAGGCAGGTCCTCGGCTGTGACCACCAGGTCGTCGGCGATCTCGAGCGGGTCGATGCCGGGCAGGCCGGGGCTCGGCGGCCGCGTGTTCGCCGTGCGCCAGGCGGCCTCGCCGCTGCCGGGGAGGAAGGTCCACTCGTCGGCCGTGGTGGCGTCGCGCTCCTCCGAGTCCCAGCGGACCTGCCAGTAGCACGATGTCACCGTAGTCAGCTCCAGCTCGAGGGTCTCGTAGGTGCCCTGGTGGACCCCGCTGGACAGCACCAGGGTGCCGCCGGAGTAGGTCAGCCCGGTCAGCGTCCCGGTCGGCGCCCCTGACAGCTCGTCGCGCGTGCCCACCTGGGTGAGACCAGGCGGGGTCCAGACGGACGCCACCTGCAGCCGCGCAGGCCTGCCGTAGAGCCCGGATCGGGCCCTCGGCGCCACTTGGTAGGTCCCGGCGGCGCGCGGCCAGCGCAGGGCCACCTCGGCGACCAGGCCGCGCCACAGCACAGTGGCCGCACCCCAGTCGGCGCCGGCCCGCAGCTCGTAGTACGCGAGGTCCTGGAAGCCCATCTCCGGCCAGGCGAACAGCAGGCCGTCTGGGGTCGGCGTCGCCTGCAGGCGGCGCGCCGGCGGCGGCGCCACCGGGGGGAACTCCTCGGCGACCACCTCGAGCTGGGCGCTGTCCTCCGGCGCTGCGTGCACGCCGAACTGGTCGGCGACCGACACCGCCACCAGGTAGGTCCGCCAGGGGCTCAGAGACCCCACCCGCAGCTCGCCGCGCCGGGTCTCGTCGATGAAGAGCCAGACGCCGACCGCCGGATCCTGGACCCAGACGCGGCAGCTGGCGGCCTCCCGTCCCGGCGGCCGCTGCCAGGTCACCAGCTGCGTGCCGTCGCGCTGCGGGACCACCCGAAGGTCCGTGGCCGCCGGCGGCGATCCGGGCCGCTGCGCCTGGCTGGCGGACTCGGTCCCGCCGGCGCCTGGGTCGAGGGGGTCGTAGACCTCCGGCACCCACTGGAGCGCCACCACCTGGCGCTCGACGTCCTCGGTCAGAGCGATCGATGCGATCTCGTAGACCTCGGTGAGCTGGTCGACCTGCCCCACCACCGCCGGCGCCCCGGCCGCGCATGTCACCGCCGCGGCGAGGTTCAGCTGCGTGCCGCCGGCCACCGGCGTCAGACTCGACACAGCCGCGCGCTGCGGCTCGCCGTCGGGATCCCGGACCACCACCTGCAGGCCGCTGCCGGTCACCACGTGGTCGACGACGATCGTCGTCGTGGCGGTGCCTCCGGTCCGCACCACGCAGCTCATCGGCACCGCCGCCGCGAACGGGCGCAGCACCTCGTGCTCGACCTCGATCAAGTCGCCGACGGTAGCCGCGAGCGCCCAGGGCCCGGTCCGGAACGTGACCTTGCGGCGCACCAGGCGGTTGAGGCGGTGCATCAGCACGCCCTGGCGGCGCAGCTGGCCTTCGCGCGTCTGGCCGTAGACCTGCACCACCTCGGGCCGCCACTGGTCGGCACCCAGGCTGTTCGGGCTGTTCAGCGAGCCCTCGTCGTCCTCGACAATCAGCACGTCCTGCGCCCAGCTCTTCGCCTCGTTGAGGAACTGGAACTGGAAGGCCGTGGGCCTGGCGTTCTTGGGCAGCCACTCCACCGTCAGGTCGGTGCAGTTGCTCGAGGTGAACAGCTGCACCGGCGCCTTCGCCGGCACGCTGACCAGCGCGTCGCTGTGAGCGTCGCGGAACTGGTAGACCACGCTGATCTTCCGCCCGACCATCAGTGGCTTGGCGCGGCCGGTCGCGCAGATCGCCAGGAGTACTTCCCACGCCGGCCGCGGCGAGTCACCGACCAGGTCGCAGGTGAAGGCCGCCTCGCCCCAGGGGTTGCCGGGGTTCGGGTCCTGGTCGCAGAAGATCGACCACCGGCGGAACGCCGCCAGATCGATGTCCGCCGAGCTGATCCACTTGCCCAGGCCCCAGGGCGACAGCAACCAGTGCAGCGCGATCCAGGCCGGGTTGCGACCCGGCGGGTAGGTCATCCAGTTGAACGGCGCCGGCGGCACGTCCCAGCACAGCGGCGACCAGCCAAGGCTCTGGTCCCAGACGTTGACCATGATGCCGTCGAGCTGCACCCGCACCTGCGGCAGGGCACCCTGCAGGCGGCCGGTGGCGAGCAGCTCCAGGCCAAGCAGGGCGACACGCGGATACGCGAAGGTCTGGGCGATGTTGAAGCCGACGCTGCGCCAGGTGGCGCCGTCGACCGCCTGCGTGCCTGCCGGCAGGGTTGCTCGAGGCAGGCGCCGCACGCGCACCTCGAAGACCTGCTCGACCGGCGCGGCGCCGATCTGCAGGTCGGCGCCGAAGCTCTCGACCGTGGCCCCCTGGCGCGGTGCGGCGCCGAACGTCACCGTGCCCAGCGGCAGGGTGGTCGTCGGCCGGTAGAGCGGCCGCCAGCTCGTCGTGCCCTGCGGCCGCCACGACACCGAGAACTGCACCGGTGCTGCCACCAGGTTGCCCTGGTTGTCCTGGGCGTAGATGCCGCCAGGGAACGCCATCGTGATGGCGAGCGAGGCGACCGGGTCCGTCCCGGGCCAGGTGTAGATCGCCTCGGCGTTGTCGTCGTTGAGCGCCTCGCCGATGGCGATCGTCGCGGTGGCGCCGCGGAACGGGTTGCTGGGCAGCGGCGTCTGGTTGAGGTTGCCGGGCCTGGTCCAGACCCGCGCCCCCGGCAGCAAGTTGGTGTGATCCAACAGGTTGCCGTTGATGGCGATGCCGCTGGGGATCGCCGACCCAGGCGGATCGCCGGCGAAACCACCGAGTCCGTTCCACTCGCGGATGATGGTGTCACCGATGCGGAAGCACCAGCCCTCGCTGAGCGCGAGCACCAAGCGCAGCAGTTCGCGCTGCGTGCCACTCTGGGCGCTGGCGAACACGTCGGTGTAGATCACCTGGCCACCGACGGCGTGGCGACCGTAGACGAACGGCACCAGGCCGCCCTGGCCGAAGCTGGTGGTGATCTGGTCCCAGGCGTAGGTCGGGCTCGACTCGTCGCCACGCTCCTGCGGCACGCCGGGCGGCTTCGGCCCGGGCATCAGGAGCGACGCCACGTAGCTGATGGCGGTCGACACCAGCGCCGACACCAGCGCGAACGTCAGCAACTCGACGCCGGCGACGTCGGCGGCCACGATCACGTCGGCCTCGTCGGGCAGGGGCGCGTCGAGGTCATCGTCGGCGACCCGGCGGCCGTTGACCGCGATCGCCAGGCCCTGCGCCGGCAGGACTCCCGGGCAGAGCCTGGGAGCCTGCTCGAGCAGCTGGCGCGGCCGCATGCCGGCCTGCCACGGGATCCGGACCGTCTCGACCGGTCCCTCGCCCAGGATGCCCGCCTTCGCGTGCAGGCGGATCACGGCTCCCACCTCCAGACCTGGCGGATCCTCGGCGCCAGGCGCGCCAACGGGGCCCGGTAGACTCCGTGCTCGACGCTCGCGGTCCAGACGTAGCCGTCGAGGACGTAGCCGACACCCTGCTCCCTGGCGCTCTCCAGGATCACGACGTCGTCGTCGGCCGGTGCCCCGTCGACCCGGCGCCAGCCGGCGCTGAAGGCGTGTCCCGGCACCTGCTGGCCTGCCTGCCACTGCTCCCGCACCTGGTCCCACGGGTCTCGCAGCGGCCGCATCCGCCGGCGGGCCAGCTCGAGCACCACGCCGGCGCAGTCGAGCGCATCGTCAGGGTTCCGGCCGCCGCGGCGGAAGCCAGCCCGGAGCAGGTCGCGGTGATCGGCCACGGACCCGTCGTCACCGCGCGGGGGCCAGGCCGGGATCTTGTTGCACGGCGTGTCGCCGAACTGCCACCGGCACCGGCTCGCCATCAGAGAGCCCTCTCCGTCGGGATGCCGGGGAAGCCGCCGAACCGCTGCGGGTGCAGCCGCGGCAGGTTGCGCGCCACCTCGTCGTCACCGCGCAGGATGCAGGCCGCGATCGTCTTGTCGCACGTCGTGTAGGCGGCGACGGCATTGGCGATGTAGCCGCACTCCTGGCCGCCGAACTGCCACCGGCACCGGGCGGCCACGTAGCGATCCTGCGGCGACTTCCGCTCGAACCAGCTCGGCATCTCGAGGCGCAGGGTGACCGCCTCGTCCGTGGCCGCGGCGGACGCCACGCGGAAGTTCCACTGTAGGAACTCGTGGTTCGGGTAGGCGATGCCCTTGCTTGCGGCGTTGAGCAGGAACAGCGTGGCGCGGTTGCCCTCGAAGCCGTTGCTGCTGTGCAGCAGCGACATCATCACGCGGGTCGCGTTGTCGATCGTCAGATCAACCTGCGGGAGGGACCCATCGCCCTCCTCGGCGATCTCCGACATGGTGAACGGGAACGGATACCAGGTCTGCGTCGGCGACAGACTGACCGGCCAGACCAGCTCCTGCTGCCAGCTGGTGAGCCGGAACAGCACCGGCGCGCTGGCGCCCAGCCAGGGCTCGGCCTCGATCTCCCAGCACCAGATCCACTGCTGATCCTGGTGCGGTCGCTCGGCCTGCGCGGCCATCTGCGTGGGGATGGGGATCGGCATGGGTCAGAGGGTGTAGATCAGCTCCGCCACCTCGAGGGAACACGTCCACAGGCCCGTGGGGTCGACGAGCACGAACCGCGGGCGCTCGATGGCACCGATCGCGACGGCGCTGGTCTCCATGGGCGGCCGCCAGCGGAAGGCGACGTTCGCGCGGAAGAAGGCGTCCAGCGCGTCCCGTTCGGCCTGGCGCAGCACCGACCAGGTCAGCGACCACCGGCGCCGCATGCCCACGAACCGCGGCCACGACCGCACGTAGCCGGTGACGCCGCGGTGCGCGACCCGGACCCGCTCCGGCTGCTCCGGCGTCGCGCCGTCCGGCGCCGTCGGCGGATCCAGCAGGGACCCGACCGCGATCGACTCCCGACCCGGGTCGATGACCACCGGGGCTCCCGCCGGCGAGACGGGCGGCAGCAGGATGTCCGGGTCCTGCACCAGCCACAGCTGCACCAGGTGAGCGTCCCGGATGTGCCACAGCTGCGGTGCGGGCTCGCCATCGACGCGCAGCAGCGCGCTCTCGTAGCGCACCGCCAGCGGGTCGTAGCCCAGCCCCTGGGAGGCGAATGCCAGCACCGGCACGCCCTCGTTGGCGCCGCGCTGCTGCACGTACGACGCCGGCGGCCAGATCAGGCTGCCACGGTTCGTCAGGATCGCCCAGCTGTTGCTCCTCTGGCCTGGTGCCGGGGCGTCGAGCTGACCCTGCGCCAGGTAGATGCTGCGGGTGACCGCGGTGCTGGCGCCAGGCTCGTGGGGCGCGAAGACCTGGCCCATCTGGGTCACGTGCGCGGCCTTCTGGCTCTGCGCGGCCTGGTTGGTCAGGCTCAGCGCAGACACGTTCGGCAGGTCGCCGATCCGCAGGCCCAGGTATCGCCACCGGTGCACCTGCGTGGCGCGCCCTGTCACGGCGTGCCAGTCGCGGCCGCGGAAGCCGATCGCGAAGCCCGCGCCCGACGGTTTCACCAGCGGGAAGAACCCGCCGATCTGGCTCTGCGGCTGCTCGCCGGCGCTGGTGTCCCAGACGCCGCGGGTGTCGTGCCCCCAGCGGCCGCCGGTGCCGACCTTGCCGGTGAAGGTGCCCCACGTGCCGTCCGTGACGTAGCCGTGCTCGAAGCCTGCCGGGCCCGCTCCATTGCCGCGCGGCGTGAACCAGACGTTCACGAAGTGCAGCCACTGCTCGCCGATGCTGCCCGGGCTGCCGACCGTCAGGAAGTGCTGCGCGGGGCTCGCCGTGCTCAGCGCGTTCAGCGCCGGCGATCCCGGGTAGTACTGCTCCGCCCGCTGGCTGCCGCTCGGGATGGCGTCGAGGTCGAACCACAGCCAGCTGATCATGCTGACGCGGCAGCTGGCGCTGTACGCCGCGGGGTCGCCGTTGCGGTAGATGCGCGCCCACAGCACGAGGTCCTCGGCGTTCGACCACGTGCTGCCCCACAGCGGGTCGGTGATCGACGGCGACGACGAGAACAGGACCAGGAACTGGAAGGGGTAAGCAAGGAACTCGCCGGACGGATCGGTCAGCCCGACCTGCGCCCGGTAGAGCGGGTGCTTGGTGCCGGCGCTGTCGCCGAGGCAGACCTGCACCAGCCCGCGGTTGGGCGTGGCCCCGGACCACTGCACGTGCTCGATGTGCCCGGTGACGAAGAAGGCATAGTGCCGGCTCGCCTGCAGGCGCTCCTTGGGCAGCCTGGCGACGATCTGCCAGCCGTCGCCGCCGCCAGGGCCAGGCTGCGAGCCGACGCCCGTGACGTCGACACGGACCTGGTCCACCTGCAGGTCGCCCCAGACCGTCTCCGTCACCGCAGCGCCCTCTGGTGCTGCTGCCGGACGGTGGTGTGCCGCTTCAGGTCGTCGGCCTGCAGCTCGCGCAGGATGCCGCGGTGCTTCCGCAGCACGCGCATCACATCGGCGCCGTCCCAGGCCTGGATGGTCACGTGCACGGCACCGCCTCCGCCAGGGGCGGCACCGTCGAAGCTGACCGGGATGGACCGGCCATCGGGCAGCGGAACGAAGGCCTCCGCCGGCGCCGATCCCTCGCCCATCAGCGCGAACGTCGGCCGGCGGACGATGCCGCCCTTGGCGAAGCCGCGGACGGGCAGCAGGCGCTCGACACCGCCAGGGTCGACGCCGCCCCGCGCCCGCAGCACACCGGTGGCGGCGCCATCCACACCGACCGCCGTCCCGCCGAAGATGCTCGACAGGATCCGCACGGTGATCAGCTTGCTGATCACCTGCGCCAGCACGCGCACGGTCTGCCGGCCGAAGTCCTTGAAGGCGTCCCGCGCGCTGCGGGTGCCGTCGAGGATCGACGCGAAGGCGCCCTGCAGGGCGTGCAGCGGTCCGTTGACCAGGTCCTGGCCGGCCTGGAACGCTGCCTGATTGAAGTCCCGCCAGGCCACGCTGGCCTTCTCGATGCCGGCCACCAGGTTGTCCGCCGCGGTGGCGGCGTCCGCGGCGGGCGCAGGCGGCGGCGTCACTCCCGGCGCCGTGCCGAGGCCCCGCTGCTGTTCCTCGCGGGCAGCCCGGATCTTCTCCCGGAGCTTTTCGAAGAACTCCTCGATGACCTTGGTCTGCTTCTCCGCCAGGGCCCCGCTGCGCAGGATCTCGTCGCCGAGCACTACCTGCGCCTTCCGCCACTCGTCGATCGCGAGCGTGAGCTGGGCGCGGGCCTGGGTGCGCTCCGAGTCCGAGCCGAAACCGATGATGCTCTGGGCCACGCCCACCGCGGCCCGGATCACGTCGATGCGGTTGCCGACGTCGCGCAGGACAGCCGACAGCTGCGTGATCCAGTGGACCATCTTCGCCGTGCCAATGGCGACGATCTCGGCGAGGCCGGCGAACGTCTCGCTGATCGCCAGCACCGTGTCCCGAATCGTCGCGCCGTGCTGCACGAACAGATCGCGCAGGTCCTCCATGGCCTTGGTCAGCACCGGGGCCAGGTCGACGAAGATCCGCTCGAAGAGCCCGCGGAAGGTCTGCTGCAGCCGCGTGATGGCGTCGTTGAAGGCCTCGGCCCGGGCGAGGTCCTCGCGGCTGAACACCAGGCCCAGGCGCTGCGCCTCCTCGGCCATCTGCCGGATCGCGTCGCCGCCGGGCTTTAGCAACGTGGCCAGCTTGGCGCCGCTGTCGCCGAACAGGTCGGTGAGGACGCGGGTTCGCTCGTAGGCGCTGCCGACACCCTTCAGCCCGTCGGCGACGCGCGCGAAGACCTCGACGGTGTCGAGCTGCTGCCCCTGGAAGTCCTCGACCCGGAGGCCCAGCAGGCCCAGCGCTCGCGCCTGGTCGCCGGTGCCCTTCTGCGCCGCGGTCAGGTTCCGCGCGAAGGTGCGCAGCGCCGATCCCACCTCCTGCAGGGAGACGCCGGCGGTCTCCGCCTGGTGGCGGATGGCCCCCAGGCTCTCGGCCGTCAGGCCCAGCTGGTCGCTGGTCTTGGCGAGCTGGTCGAGGCCGTCGGCGACGGAGCGCACGGCGCCCACCACGCGGCTCGCGGCGAACGCCGCCACCATCCCCGTGGCCAGCCCGCGCAGGCTCGTCAGCGTGCCGATGGCCCCGCGGAAGCCGCCGACGATGGACCGGCCGGCGTGAACGGCGCTCGCCGAGATGGCCCGGAACTGCTTGCTGGCCGCGTCGAACACGCGAGCCTCGATCGCCAGGGAGCGACGTTCAGCGGTTGCCACGCCTACGCCTCGCCTTCTCCGCGGCTCGCTCCTCGGCCTTCTTCCGGTACTCGGCGCGCCAGCGCCGCACCAGCATCAGCCCATCGACGAACGTCGCAGCCTGGTCCGCCCAGCCGCCGGCGGCCGGCAGCACGCCATCCTCGAGCAGATCGGCGGCCCGGCAGAGGTCCCAATGGATCGGCTGCACGTAGTGGAACGGGCACCGGTGGTAGGCGACCCGGCCGGACCCGCCGCAATCCTGGCAGGACGAGTCCTTGCCGTCGCAGACGACGCAGGCGACCTCGAACTGCGGCGCCTCGGTGGGCGCGTCGCAGCCCCACTCCTGGCGCAGCCTCGAGGCATCGGGGTTCGTCTTGCTGGTGCATACCCTGCAGGTCTGTGGCCACGATCCGCCGCCGAAGGCCAACCCGGCGGCGATGGTCAGTTTTTTGCGTCGGTCCGCGAGAGCAGCATGGAGTTCAGGGACTCGGTGCCGAGTTCCTGGAAGTCCTCGTGCGCGAGCAGCTCGATGGTGTCGACCGTCGGCACCTTCAGCTGCACGCCGTTGACGTCCAGGGGCTCGGTCGCGAAGGGAGCTTCGCGGCCCTCGGCGTCGCGGAAGTTGCGCCAGCCGACCAGGCTGGTGCGCAGCGCGAGCACGTAGAGCCGGGACAGCTTGCCGGGATCCACCGACCGCATCAGGTCCTCGGCGGTCTGCTCGCCATCCGCCGCGCTGAGGCCCAGCAGCATCAGAAACTCGGTGCGCACCGTGAGGGGCACGGCGCGCAGGAGGAACCGGGTCTGCTGGTCGGCGGGCAGGGAACGCTCACGCGCGAGGATGAACTCGCGGGTGGCGTGAGGAGTCAGGGCGATCGCCATGGCGGAGGTCAGAACATCGCCAGGCAGTACTCGTCATCGCCGGCGTCCTGGATCCGCCGGGGCTTGAGGGTGACCTGCAGCGTGGCCACGCCGTCGGCGTCGCCGTCGCTGATCTCCGTGACCTGGCACTTCGGAGCGGCGATCGCCAGCGTGTTGCCGGCGGTGCGGCCAGCCCACGTGCCAGCGCCGTTGCCGCCG
>CAZMGG010000102.1:0-21099 GCA_964565715.1 uncultured candidatus Brocadiaceae bacterium
CTGCCGGGCGAGCGGCGGATCCTGGTGCCGAGCCCCAAGGTCGCGACCTACGACCTGCAGCCGGAGATGTCGGCCGGCGAGGTGACCGACCGGCTGCTGGCGGAACTGCAGGGTGCGGCGCCGCCGGACGTGACGATCCTCAACTTCGCCAACGCCGACATGGTCGGCCACTCGGGCGTGATCCCGGCGGCGGTGCGGGCGGTGCAGACGATCGACGCCTGCCTCGGCCGGATCGCGCCGGCGGTGCTGGCCCGGGGCGGCACCCTGGCGATCACCGCCGACCACGGCAACTGCGAGATGATGGTGGATCCCGCCACCGGGCAGCCACACACCGCGCACACGACCAACCTGGTGCCGTTGCTGCTGGTGAACGACGCCATCAAGGGCCGCCGGCTGCGGTCCGGTGGCCGCCTGTGCGACGTGGTGACGACCCTGATGCCGATCCTGGGCATGGACCGGGAGCCGGTGATGGAAGGAGTGGATCTGCTGGCATGAACGCTTCCCCTCGTGGCGCACGTGTTGCAAGGCTCGTGCGGATGCTGGTCCTCTGGGCTGCCCTGGGCGCGGCGCTGCCGGGCCAGGCCGTGCCGCCGCCCGGCGCGCCGATCGAGGCGAGGATCGCCGCCATGCTGCAGGCCGTGCAGCCGGCACGGCTCGAGGCGACGGTGCGCAAGCTGGAGTCGTTCGGCACCCGCCACGTGCTGGCCGACACGACGTCGACCGAGACCGGCACCGGCGCCGCCCGCGCCTGGCTGCAGCGCGAATACGAGGCGCTGATCCCGCAGGGCGGCGGCCGGCTCAGCGTCCAGCGGCAGGAGGCCACGGTGCCGTGCACGCGGCCCGGCATGCCCCGCGAGGTGGCGGTGGTGAACATCGTCGCCACCCTGCGCGGCACAACCGATCCCGACCGCATCTACCTGGTCGGCGGCCACTACGACTCGCGCAACGGCAACGGCGCCGACGGCAGGCGGCCGGCGCCCGGCGCCAACGACGACGGTTCGGGCACGGCGGCGGCGCTGGAGGCGTGCCGCGTGATGTGCTCCCACGAGTTCCCGGCGACGCTGGTGTTCGTCGCCTACGACGGCGAGGAACAGGGCCTGATCGGCAGCAAGGCCCACGCCGATGCGCTGGCCGCGGCGAATGCCAGGGTCGACGGGATGATCACCTGCGACATCGTCGGCAACACGCTGGGCATGGACGGCCAACGCCACGCCGGCCATCTGCGGTGTTTCTCCTATGCGCCGACCGGCAACGACAGCTCCGGGCGCAGTCTCGCCCGGGCGGCGACGTTCGCCTCGGCGCGGCACCTGCCCGACTTCGGCCTGAAGCTGATCTTCCGCGGCGACCGCTACGGCCGCGGCGGCGACCATCGCTCGTTCTTCGACCAGGGCTACCCGGCGGTGCGCTTCACCGAGCCGCGGGAGGACTTCTCGCGGCAGCACCAGGACGTCGTCGAACGCGACGGCAGGCCGTACGGCGACGTCGCCGACTTCGTCGACTTCGCCTACCTCGGCAACGTCACCCGCACGGTGGTGGCGACCCTGGCGGAACTGGCCTCGGCGCCGCCGCCGCCGCTGGTGCGCTCCGCCCAGCTCCGGCGCGACCGCTACGACACCGAGGTGGGCTTGCAGCTGGCGCCCGGCACCGAGGACTTCGAACTGGTGTGGCGGGAGACCACCGCCGCCGACTGGCAGGGGGCCGTGGCGCGGGCCGACGCGCAGGTGCGCGAGGGCCGCCAGGGGCTGGTGGCGACCCTGCCCGGCGTGTGCCTCGACGACGTGGTGGTGGGCGTGCGCGCCATCGGCAAGGACGGCAGCCGCAGTCGCGTCGCCACGCCGCCGGAGCCGGATCGGTTCAGCCAACGACCGCGGGAGGATCGCTGATGGGTGCGGGACAGGGACGGTGGCTGGTGGGCGTGCTGCTGGCGGTGGTCGGGTGCCAGGGACGGGGCTCGGACATCGGCCCGCGCCTGGACGTGCTGCCGGACGCGAGCTTCAAGGTGCAGGTGCTGGACGCCCAGGGTCGCGGCGTCTGCGCCGCCCGGGTCACCGTGCAGGGCGTGCCGCCGGCGGTGACCGGCCGCTCGGGTCGCGCCGACCTGCTGGCGTCGCCGCGCGGCCGGCGGCTGGTCACCGTGGACGCCACCGCAGGGTCGGCGATCGCCGGCGACCGTCTCGGCGCGGTGACGTTCGCCGCCGACCTGGATCGCGACGAACTGCCGGGCCCGGTGTTCGTGCCGGATCTCGCCGGCAGCGCCGGGCTCACCGTGCCGACCGGCGTGCAGGCCGGCACCAGCACCCTCGACGATTCCGCCAGTAGCGGCGCGGTGCTGACGATCGGCGCCGGCAGCGCGGTCAGCGACGGCGGCGCCGCCAGCGTGACGCTGCGCACCGGCAGCCTCGGCGCCGGCCAGGTGTCCGGGTCGCTGCCGGCGGCGGCGCAGCCGTGGCTGGTCGGGCGCGCGGTGCTGATCGATCCGCCGGGGGCGACGTTCGCGCCGCCGGCCACCCTGCGGCTGCCGGACGATCTGCAGGTCGGCGGCGGCGGGACCGCGGTCCTGCTGTTCCTCGATCCGGAACTGGGCCAGTGGGTGCAGGCCGGCACCGGCACCGAGGCCGGCGGCCAGCTCACCGCGACCGGTGCGGTGGCCCGCGGCGGACACTACGCGTTCGCCACGGCGGTGGCGGCGAGCGCCGGCGTGCGCGGCCGGGTCCTGGACGAGCGCGGCCGCGCCCTGGCCGGCGTCTTGGTGCGCGCCGAGACTGCGATGACGGTGACCGGCGGCGACGGTCGCTTCCTGCTGGACGGGCTGGCGGCGACCCTGGGCAACGGCGGTCCCCGCCCGGTGGCCGTCGCGCTCCGCGGTGGGAGGACGCAACTTCCTGTCGGAGCTTCTTTTACGACGAATCTCGCGGCCGGATCGACCGCCGACCTGGGCGATCTGACCCTGGCCACGGTCCAGGCCGGCGACGTGCGCGTGCTGCAGGTCCGACGCGGCCGCGCCGAGGTGCATCGCCGCGCGTCGCTCGGCTCGCTGGATGGCGCGGTCTCGCTGGTCGGCATCACCGATCACCGCGGCGCCCACGTCTTCGAAGAGGTGCCGAGCGAGTACTACGGCTTCGTCCTGGGCTACCCGCTCGACTCCCGGCAGGTGAACGAATCGGCGGGCGTGGCCTGGCTGCCGCCGGGCCGGCTGCGGACCGACATCTCGCAGTTCTACGACGATCCGTTCTGGTTCTCCGGCAGCCGCAACACGCGGACCCGGGTGATGGACTGGCTCGCCGGTGGACCGATGCGCGGCGCGGTGGTGCGGGGCAGCACCGCCGGCGAGGGCTTCGTCGACGTCGCCCGCGAATCCGGCCTGGTGTTCGCCGGTCGTGACTTCAGCGGTCGCGCCACCGCCACCGCCGAGACCAGCAGCGGCGGCGTCACGGTGGTGTCGGCCTTCTCGATCGAGCGCCCCAACGGCGAACACCTGGACATGCCGCTGCGGCGCGCGCTGCGGCCCGCGCTCGGCGCCTTCGACCGTCACGGCCTGATCACGGGCACCCTCACCGGTGGCACCGCCGGCCGGCAGCACCGCGTGATCAGCACGCGGGTGCTGGAACCCGGCGAGTGGTTCGACGACGTGTTCCTCGGCCAGTCGATCGCCAGCAGCGTGCCGTTGAAGGCCGATCCGGGCACCGGTCTCACGTTCCGGGTGGGCGTGGCGGCGCCGGAGGGCCAGCTCGCGGTCGCCGAAGGGACCCTGGCTGGTCCGGTGTTCACCATGGAGCGCCTCGGCCTGCTGCTGGACCAGGTGGTGCCCGAGGGCGCCGAGGTGGCGCGGGACCTGCCGCTGGATCGCGCGGCCAACGCGGCCTTCCCGGCCCCCGGCGCCCTCGCGAACGGTGGCGGCGGCGACCTGCGCCTCGATCTCGGCCTGCTGCGCCCGGACGGCACCGCGGTGGACGTCGCCCGGCAGCTCGGCGGCAACCATCTGGCCAGCGGCCCGAACGTCACCTTCCTGCTGCCGGCCCTCGACGCCGGCCTGCAGGATCACGCCTGGCTGCTGGCCCTGTCGACCGGACGGACCGAGGGCGCCGACACGCTGCGCCACCGCACCCTGATGGTCGCCGGCCCGGGCGGCATCACGCCGCGGCCGTTCCTGCTGCCGCCGACGGTGACCGCGCCGGTGGCGGGCTCGCAGTTCGTGGCCAGCGATGGCCTCGCCGTCGCGTTCGCGCTGCCGGCGGGCAGCTTCTACGGGACCCTGGAGCTGCGCAGCACCGATCCGGGCAGCGAACTGTCGTGGCTGGCGGTGGTGCCGCCGGAGACGACCTCGTTCGTCTTCCCGCGGCTGCCGACCCAGGCCGCCACGCCGCTGCGCGCCGGCCGGGCCTACACGCTCACCGTGACCGCCTTCCGCGCCGATGCCGGGCCGCTGCTGCAGTCGCCGCAGCCCTATCGCGACCTGACCACGTTCTGGCATGCCGTCGACGCCTACGAACGCGGCGTGACGGCGATGGCGTCGCGCTCCTTCGCCATCACCAGCGCGCCGTAGCATGGCCGGATCGCGGGCAGCGGCGCAGGGCCTCCTCCTCGCGGCGGCGGCCGCGGCGTTGACCGCCTGCCGCCAGGCGCCGCCCGCCGAGCCCACCGCCGAGGAGTCGGCGCGTTCCATCGCGGTGGCCCTGGCCGGCGGCCAGATCGAACTGGCCGACCGCCTGCGCGAACGGCTGCGCCAGCGGCACCCGGACGACGCGCTGGGGCTGCGCTGGAGCGCGGTGGTGTCGCAGCTCCTGTGGCAGGACGACCGCGCCGCCGCCGAACTGGACATGCTGCGGCGCACCCGCGATCGCGGCGGGCTCGACCCGGCGGAGGCCAACGGGCTGCTGGGCGACACCCTGTTCCTGGCCGGGCGGTGGGGCGAGAGCGTGGCGCCGCTGCAGGCGGCCTACACCGGGCCGGAAGGCCTGCGTCGGGTGGCGTTCGCCATGGCCGCGCGGCAGCTGCCCTTCCGGCGCATGCAGGCCGGGCCGCTGGCCACCGAGCAGCCGCTGCTGGCCGGGGCGCCGCCGGAGTTCCTGTGCGGCACGGGGCGCGTGCGGCGGCCGTTCGCCATCGACACCGGCACCTCGATGACGACCCTGTCACGCAGCCTCGCCGCCGACCTCGGCGTGCGCGTGCTCACCGGCGCCGGCACCGCCCGCGACGGCGCCGGGCGCGAGCTGCCGGTGGAGATCGGCATCCTGGAGGGCTTCGCCGTCGGCGAGGTGGACCTCGGCGCGGTGCCGGTGCTGGTGATCGACGACGCGCGCCTGGAGCTGCGCGACGAACTGGGCGGTGCCGAACGGAGCCCGGGTGGCGTGCTCGGCCTCGGCCTGATCGCCCTGTTCCGCCTGACCCTCGACCCGGATCGGCGGTCGGTGGCGCTGGAACGGCCCCGCGGGCTGGGTCAGGCCGAGTCGGTGCAGTGCGTGCGCGCCGACGGGCGCTGCCTCGTGCCGGTGGTGATCGACGGTCAGGGCCTGTGGTTCGTGCTCGACACCGGCGCCAGCCATTCCAGCCTGACCGAGGCGGGTCTGCGGGCGATCCCCGACGGCCCGGCGCGGGCGGGGACCGGTTTCCGCCGCATCCACACCGTGGCCGGCCGCTCGACTTCGGTGCGGGAGGTGCGCGAGCTGACCCTGCGCGTGTCGCAGACGCGCTTCCGCGGGCTCACCCTGCCGGTGGTGCCGCGGGAGGCCGACGGGCTGTTCCCGGTGCACGGCGTGATCGGCGGCGATCTGCTGCTGCAGTGCCGCGTGACGCTCGACCGCGGGCGGGTCAGGATCGAGGCGATCCGCTGACGCGGCCCGGTTAGGCTCCCGACCACCCATGGGCGCATCGTCCGATCCCAGCCCGCCGCCGACTGACGCCGCCGCGCGGCAGGTCGCGCGGGCCCGGTTGCTGGCGACGTTCGCCGGCGACATCGTCCACGACCTCAGCAACCAGCTCAGCGCCGCCGTCGGCCTGATCGACCAGGTCATGGACCGGGCCACGCCGGCCGAACGGGACGACCTCGCCGCCCTGCTGGCGGGCACGCGGTCCGGGCTGGCCATGCTGCAGGCGCTCTCGGCCATGGTGCGACGCGATCCGCGGGATCGGCAGACGATCTCGTTGGCCGACCTGGCCCGGGACGTGCTCGCGCTGCTCGGCAAGCGCGCCCGCGCCGGGCATCGGCCGATCGAGCTCGTGGTGGATGCCGCGGCGCCGGCGGTGCGGGTGGTCGCGGCCGATGCCATGCAGGCGATCCTGACCGCGATCCTGCTGGCGCAGGACGACGCCGGGGCCGGCGAGCTGCGCCTGCGCGTGACCGGCGGCCGTTCGGCGGCGGGCCGGCCGGTGGGAATCGTCGCCCTGCACGACCGCGGCGATCCGGCGGCGTTGCGCGCCGGCGAGCACTGGTGGCGGCAGGATCCGGCCTCGCTGTCGGCGCGCGTCGGCCGGCTGGGTCTCGATCTGGCCCACGCCGGCGGCGAACTGCTGGTGGACGGCAGCGCCGGCCGCCGCCGCATCGCGTTGGCGTGGCCGGCGAGCACCTGAACGGAAAGCGCTGGAGCAGGTCCGCGGCCCGGGGCACACTGCGATACGCGGTGTCGTCACCGCGTCCGTCATGTCCCGTCTGCGCATCGAGATCCGCGGCGTCGTCCAGGGCGTCGGCTTCCGCTGGTTCACGCGGCGCGCGGCGGGCCGGATCGGCCTCGCCGGCTTCGTCCGCAACGAACCCGACGGCAGCGTCTGCTGCGAGGCCGAGGGCGCCGACGAGGCCCTGCAGGTCCTGCTGGCCGAACTGCGGCGGGGGCCGCGCGGCAGCCGCGTCGACGAGGTCCACGCCCGGCCGATCGACCCCGAGGGCGGGCAGGGCTTCGAGATCCGCTGATCCACCCATCCCCAGCAAGGCCATGAACCCGTCGTTCCTCCGTTCTCCCCTCGTCCCCATCTGCCTGCTCGGCGCCTGCGCCGCGCCGCCGCCGCGCTCGCCGCAGGAGCCGGCCCTGCAGGCGCCGCCCGCCGAGGTGGTGATCGCCACCGACCGGCCCGGCTTCGCCGACAGCGCCGGGATCGTGCCGAAGGGCCGCCACCAGGTGGAGGCCGGCGCCACATTCATCCTGCGCCGCGACCAGGGCGCCGAGACGCAGCGGTGGAGCGCGCCGGAGCTGCTCGGCCGCTACGGCGTGAGCGATGCGTTCGAACTGCGCGTTGGCTGGGGCGGCTTCAGTTCCGCCCGGACGACCCATGGACCGGGCACCAGCACCGACGACGGCTGGGCCGACCTGGTGGTGGGCGGCAAGATGCTGCTGCAGCGGCAGGACGAGGTGCTGCCGACGTTCGCCGTGGAGGTCGTGAGCGGGCTCGGCACCGGTTCGGCGGCGGTGACCAACCGCGAACTGGAACCGGTGTTCAAGGCGATCGCCGAGCGCGACCTGGGCAACGGCATCGGCCTGTTCGCCAACGCCAACCTGGCGCTGCCCCGGCCGGACCAGCAGCGCTACGCCCAGGCCCAGGGCGCGTTCGGCGCGACGTTCGCGCTGCAGGACACCACCGCGTTGTTCGTCGAGTACTTCGTGATCGCGCCGCCGACGCGCCACGACGGGCCGGCGCACCACCTCGACGGCGGCGTGACGCATCGCTTGTCGAACTTCCTGCAGGTGGATGCGAGCGTCGGCATCGGCCTGTCGGACGAGGCCAACGACCTGTTCCTGGGGATCGGCGCCGCCGTGCTGTTCTGACGCTCAGGCCTGCGGCTGGGCCGGCACCGACTGCGCGGCGTGGAGCCCCGCCCGCAGCGCCGCTTCCCGCGCCGCATCGAACGCGGCGCCGCCGAAGCGGACCTGCTGGTAGGCGGCGAAGGCATGGCCGAGGTCGGGGGCGGCGAGGCCGCGCCGCTGCAGCCGCCGCAGATACACCTCCAGCGGCTCGCCGACGCCGCGGCCGCAGCCGCGCTGGCGCAGCTCGCGCAGGATCCGTTCGAGCAGCCGGCGGGCGGGACGCGCCGCGCCCGGCAGGCCTGGCCCGCGTCGCGCCTGCCGCGCCGGCAGCAGTGCGGGCACCGCCAGCAGCAGGATCAGCAGCACCAACGCCGGCCACGGCTCCCGCAGGAGCTGCACCAGTCCGTCCAGCAGGCCCGGGGCGTCGTCGTCGGTCGCGTCGGCGTTCTCGGGCGAGGCCTCGGTGCTGGGCAGGTCCGGCAGGGTGCCGCGGTTGGCCGGCGGCGTCGGGTCGAACACGACCCAGCCGACGCCTTCCACCGGCAGTTCCACCCAGGCGTGGGCGTTCTGGCTGCCGTAGCGGCGGCCGCCGGGGTGATCGGAATCCGCCTCGCCGCCCTGCAGGCCGACGCCGATGCGGCACGGCACGCCGCCGAGCCGCAGCAGCAGCGCGGCCGCCGAGGCGAAGTGCATGCAGTAGCCCGAGCGGCTGCCGTGCAGGAAGTTCAGCAGCGTGCTGGGGTGCTGGCCCCAGGGCTCCTGCCGCGTGTAGGTGCAGCGTTGCTGCAGGCCGCGGCCGATGGCCTCGGCCAGCTGCCACGGCGAGGCCGAGGGCCCCGGCCGCCATTCGTCCAGCAGGGGCTGCAGCCAGCGCGGGTCCAGGCCGGCCGGCAGGGACAGGAGGCCCTGCCGGGCCCAGCGGGTGTCGATCGGCCAGCGCTGGGCGACCGCGGCGAGATCCTGGTAGCCGACCTCGAACACGTCGCCGGCGGCGGGCGAGGTGCGGCGCAGCCATTCCCGGCGCGGATCGCGGCGCAGGGTGGTGATGCCGAGCAGGGTGGTGGCGCCCGGCGGCACGAACAGCAGGTCGCGGGTGGCCGGCTCGCACAGGACCTCCAGGCGACGTTCGGGCAGGCCCGCGATCGGCGGCCGCAGCACCAGTTCGCGGTCGATCGCCGCCATCGTCTGCACCTGCAGGCGGCCGACCTGCCATTGCTCCAGATCGGCGGCCTGGAAGAAGCCGGTGCGCAGATAGAGGTCCGCGGGCACCGGCCGCCGGTCGGTGGCGGTGACGCGGATCAGGAGCTGGCCGGTCAGGTCGGGCAGGGCGCCGCCGCCGAGATCGAACGAGTCCGACAGGCCGAGCTGGCGGACGCCGCCGCTGGCGGTGCGGGCGGCGGGCGCCGCGGCGCCGGGCTCGACGCTGGGCGACGGCAGCAACTGCAGCGCCCGCTCGGTCAGCATCGCGGTGGCACCGCACAGGATGGCCAGCGACACGGCGTGGCCCAGCAGGCGGACCTGGTCGCGGTCCGACTCTGCCGCGCAGAGTTGCAGTGCCGCGCGACGGGCCTCGCAGCGCAGCGCGATGGCGGCGGCGACGACGAAGGCCACCACCTGCACGGCGTGGAGGCCGCCGAGGATGGCGCCGATCAGCAACAGGCAGAACGACAGGAACAGGCCGAGCGCCAGTTCGCCGCCGTGGCCGCGCACGACGACGAAGCCCAGCGGCGGCAGCAGGGTGGCGGCGAGCGCCGCCGGCTGCGACAGCGGCCCGGACCAGTGGTAGGCGACGGAACCCAGCAGCACCTGCACGGCGAGCGCCAGCGCCAGCACCCAGCGCAGCCGTCGACGGGCGGCCACCAGCAGGCCGAGCAGCGCGGCCGGCAGCAGTCCTGCGAGCAGCCAGGGCGTCGGCAGGTGCCCGGCCGGCAGGGCGGTGATGGCGGCGGTGCCGCCGGCCCAGGTCGCCAGCCGCTGCAGCCGGCGGATGCCGTCGGCGGCGGTCACGGCGTCTCCTCCGCCAGCGTGATGGCACCGCCGGGCAGCAGCCTCGCCTCGGTCGGGTCGTGGAAACCGCCGGCGGCGATCCAGTAGCACTGCTCGCAGTGCGAGAGCGTCTCGACGGCGCGCTGGTCCAGCGGGCGGTGCGGCGCCGGGTCGGCCTCGCTCAGGAAGGTCAGGAACGACTCGTGCTGGTCGGCGGCCGCCAGCGTGACCCGGGCGGTGCGGGTGCCGAGCACCAGCACGCGCACGGTGGCCTCGTTGGCGCGCAGCGCGTCCACCAGGGTGGCGCAGGCCGACATGCACCACTCGAAGCGGCGCAGGCCGAGGCGGGGGTTCCGCCCCGGCGGCCGCCGCAGGTCGAGCACCAGGCCGACGTCGTGCGGCACGCTGCCCTGGGTCACCCGCCGCACCAGCACGCCCAGCGCGGCGGAACGCAGCGCATGCACGGCCCGCGCATCCTCGTCGGGGCGCAGTTCGCGCAGCGAGTGGAAGTCGAGGCCGTCGTGCACGGCCCGCGTGCGGTCGGCCCGCGCCGGCTGGTGCAGGGAATCGAGCAGGGCCGCGGGCAGCCGCACCCGGGCCGGCTCGGTGACCAGTTCGGCCTGGGCGCGCAGGGCGGTGCGGGCGAGGAAGAAGCCGAACGGCCAGCTGCTCTCCAGGACGAACACCCGCTCGAGCAGGTGACTGCGCTGGTTGCTGCGGCCCTGCAGGCGCAGCGTCACCGGTGTGGCGCCGAGCCGCTCGACGAAACCCCACTGGCCGGCCATCGCCGTCCGCGGTTCGTGCACGCAGAGGTCGCGGAGCGGCCGGCCGGTGCCGCTCAGTTCGAGTTCCTCGCGGAAGGGCGCGCCGGCGATGGCCCGCCGCGGCCGCAGCAGCACCGCGACCCGGTGCAGGTGCCGGGGCACCAGGGCCAGGTCCACCAGCAGGGGTGCGGCCAGCAGGGCCGCGGCGAGGCGGGCGTTGGCCTCGCCGCTCAGCCAGGCCGCGCCGGCGGCCAGCCCGACCAGCAGCAGGGCGAGCCGGCCCCGGGGCGTCGGTTCGACCTCGGTGCGGAGCCGCGTCGGCGCCGGCGCCGCGGCGGGCGGGGGTGGAGCCGGGAGCGATGCTTCGGGCTGGACCACGGTCTAGTCGGGCAGGGTTGCGGCGGCCAGGATGTCGTGCAGCATGGCCTCGGCCTGCTCGCTGCCGCCGCGCACGCTGAGCCGGTGGCCCCAGACGTGGGGGAGGAGGGCGTGGATGTCGTCGGGGACCACGTGGTCACGGCCGCGGACCACGGCGCGGGCGCGGCAGGCCCGGTGCAGAGCCTGGGCCCCGCGGGTGCTCACGCCCAGCTGGCTCTCGGACAGGCGGCGGGTGCGACCGGCCAGGTCGACGATGGCGGCCACCAGGTCCGGCTCGACCCGGATCCGATCGACGACTCCGCGGCAAGTCCTGATCTCTTCCTGGCTTGCGACCGCCGACATGGTGGCGAGCGCGCGGTGACCGTCCTCCTGGGCGACGATCGCCGCCTCCCGCCGGGGATCCGGATAGCCGAGCCGGATCCGCATCAGGAAGCGGTCGAGTTGGTTCTCCGGCAGGGGATACGTTCCGGCGGTGAGGCCGGGATTCTGGGTGGCGACCACGAAGAACGGGTCCGGCAGGGGGTGCACGGTGCGGTCGATGGACACCTGCCGCTCGGCCATGCACTCCAGCAGGGCGGACTGGGTGCGCGGCGGGGTGCGGTTCAGCTCGTCGGCCAGCAGCACCGAGGTGAACACCGGTCCGGGCCGGAAGGTCAGCTCGCCGGTGCGCGGATGGTAGATCTGGCTGCCGAGGATGTCGGTCGGCAGCAGGTCGGCGGTGCATTGCAGGCGCTGGAAGGGCAGATCCAGGGCCTTCGCCAGGGTCCGGGCCAGCAGGGTCTTGCCCACGCCCGGGTGATCCTCGATCAGCAGGTGGCCGCCGGCGATCAGGGTCGTCACGGCCAGTTCGATGGCGTTCTCCTTGCCGAGGAGGATGCCGCCGACGGCGGTCTGGAGCTTGTGGGCGAGGTCGTGCATCGGAACGGCTTCCATCGGGATCGTTGCGGCCGATACTACCGGACCGATCGGCTCCGACACGGGGCAGGGATCAACGCCCGGCGCGACTTGCCGCTGTGGCGCGCCCGGCCCAACGATCCACCCCGACGGCCGGTTCGACGGAGCACCGGTCCTTCCCTTCGGAACATCATGCGAATCCCTGCCCTTGCCTGTGGCCTCCTCGGCCTTCTCCTCGCCTCCTGCGCCGGCACCATCGACCGGCGCGTCGACCCCGACCAGCCCGATGCCGTGGGCGGCGCCGTCCTGCAGAGCCAGGACATCCGGACCATGGCCCAGAACATGGCCCGCGACATCCAGGCCAAGGGGGTCCTGGCCGCCGCGCCCGCCGGCGAGCGGATCAGCTTCCACATCACGGAGATGCGCAACGAGTCGTCGGACACGATCAACAAGACGATGATCCTGACCAAGCTGCGCACCGATCTCTACCAGGCGATGGGCGGCCGCGTGCAGATCCTCGACCGCAGCGCCGAGGGCCTCGATGCGGTCCGCCGCGAGCGCGAGGCCAAGCGCAGCGGCGCGGTGGCCGGCAAGGAGGGCATGAAGGGCGCCGTCGCCGGCTCCGACTACGTGCTGAAGGGCGTGATCCAGGACCGCGTCCAGCAGAGCGGCCGCCTGAAGTCGGCCTACTACCTCGTCACCTTCGAGCTGACCAACCTGGAGACCGGCGAGCTGGCCTGGACCAACGACTACGAGACCAAGTTCGAGTCGGAGAAGTCGGTCATCAGCCGCTGAGCCGTCCGTGCGCGCGTTCCTGCTCCTGCTGACCCTGCTGCTGGGCGCCTGCGCCGTCCAGCAGCCGCCCGTGCCGATGCGGCGCTTCGCCGCCGGCGATGTCGCGGCGGTGAAGAAGTTCTTCCAGGAGCAGGTGGAGCAGGGCGACGAGGAGAACCTGGCCCTGGTGCTGAACGGGCTGGCGCAGACCGAACTGCTGCTCGGCGACGGTGAGGCGGCCTGGCGGCACTTCCAGACCGCCGGCCGCATCATGGGCAACTGGCAGACGTCCGGTGGCGAGGTGTACGGCGCGCTGCTGGGCAGCGAGAGCAGCAAGACCTGGAAGGGCGATCCCTACGAGAAGGCGATGAACGCCTTCTACACCGGGCTCCTGTTCCTCTGGCGCGGCGAGCCCGACAACGCCCGCGCCGCCTTCAAGAAGGGCATCCTGGCCGACGGCGAGAGCGCCGACGAGAAGTACCAGGCGGACTTCACCCTGCTGTTCTGGCTGGCCGGCCGGATGAGCCAGTTGATGGGGCTGTCCGGCGACGCCCGCGACTTCTTCGCCGAGGCGCGCAAGGCCGACGAGTTCAGCCGCAAGAACGGCTCGCGCGGCAGCGTGCCCAACGCGCTGCTCGACGATCCGGGCCGCGGCAACCTGGTCTGCCTGGTCGAGGTCGGGCTCGGGCCCGAGAAGTACGCGTCCGGCAGCCAGAACGAGCTGGCGCGGTTCCGGCCGCGCTGGCACCCGGCCCACGGCGCCCGGCTGTTCCTCGACGGTCGCGAACTGCCGCCGCCGGCGGTGCTGGCCGACGTCGACTACCAGGCCCGCACCCGCGGCGGCACCGAGATGGACGGCATCCGCGGCGGCAAGGCGGTGTTCAAGACCGCCGCCGCCGTGGGCGGCGTGGTCGCGCTCAGCCAGTCGGTGGACCGGCGCGGGCGCATCAACGAGGGCGCCGCCATCGTCGGCGGCAGCCTCCTGTTGCTGTCGGCGCTGACCAGCACCGAGGCCGACGTGCGCCACTGGCCGACGCTGCCGAGCACCGTGCAGGTGCTGGCGGTGGACGCCGCGCCGGGCAGCCACCGGCTGCGCATCGAGTTCACCGACGACCGCGGCCGGCCGCTGGCCGACCTCACCCAGGAATGGACCGTCGACGTGCCCGACCAGGGCGAGAGCTACTACCTGTTCCGGTCCCTGCCGGGGCTGGACCGTCTGCAGAGGATCCCATGAAGAACCCGTTCCCGCGCCGCTGGGCGCCGTTCCTGGCCTTCGGCCTGCTCGCCGCCTGCAGCTCGGCGCCGCCCTACGCGGCCTACGCCATCGAGGACGATGCCGAACTCGGCAATCACGTCGTGGTGGCGGACAAGGCCCTGCGCGACGTCATCCGCGTCGGCCACCCGCTGGTCGAGCGCGTCCCCGGCGACAACCTGCGGGTGGTCGTACCGATCCGCAACATCGACGACGACCCGGTGCAGGTCCTGGCCCAGCTCGACTTCCGCGACCGCCAGCAGCGCCCGCTCGGCGATTCCACCAACCGGCAGGTGATGACCATCCCGCCGGGCATGACGGTCAACTTCGAGTGCATCTCGGTCCGATCCGATGCGATGGACTACATCCTGCGCATCGGCTGGAACAAGTGAGGAGAGAACCATGAACCGCTTCCCCGCGATCTGCTTCACCGCCTTCACCGCCCTCGCCGCCTGCGCCTCGCCGCAGGTCTCCGGCCGGCCGCCGGTGCCGCCGCCGGTGGGCCTGCCCGGCATCGCGCCGTCGGCCGGCGCGCCGATGGCGACCCACGACGATGCCGCGACCCAGGCCTGGCTGCGGCAGGAGATCGACCGGCAGGTCGTGCATCCCGCCAACCGTCCGGCGTCACAGCCGGCCGCGGAGCAGCCCGCGCCCCAGGATCCGCCGCCGCGCCAGCCGGGGGTCAACCCGACCGACGAGGATGCCACCAACCGGTGGCTGGAGGCCGAACGGGCCCGCGTCGACGCGGTGAACCCCGAGCGCCCGCCGGAGCCGGTCTACCAGGTCGTCGAACGGCCGGTCTACGTCGATCGCACGGTCTACGTCGAGCGTCCCTACTGGCGGCGCGGCTACGTCGGCTACGGCTACGACGCCTGCGGCCAGCCGGTCTATCACACGTACGACTGCTACGACTCCTACCCGGTCTACCGGCGGCCGGTGCGCGAGACCGCGTTCCCGGTGAACACGCTGCTCGGCGCCGGGCTCGGCGCGGTGATCGGCCACCAGTCCGGCCGCCGCGACCGCGGCGCGGCCATCGGCGCCGGCCTCGGGCTCCTGTTCGACCTGGGCCGCTGGCACCGCTAGCGGCCGCGTTCGGCAGCCCCCGACTGGAACGCGCCGCCGGGCCCCGGCTAACGTGGCCCGGGTGAGCAAGCCGATCGTCGCCGTCTTCCAGGTCCGCGGTCACCTGATCGATTCGGGGCTCCTGTCCGATGCGTTGGAGGCGGTACAGGCCGCCGGCGCCACCTACGAGGTGCAGCGCCTCGACATCGGCACCCATCGCAGCGACGAGAGCTATCTCGAACTGCAGGTGCACTGTCCGACCCGCAAGGTCTACGAGCGGGCCTGCGCCGACCTGATGTCGCTGGGCCTCAGCGAGGAGAACGCCCAGGACGCGGTGCTGGCGCCGGTGACGCAGCCCGGGGTGGCGCCCGAGGGCTTCTACTCCACCACCAACCTGCAGACCGAGGTGCGGGTGCAGGGTCGCTGGATCCCGGTGGAGAGCCAGCGGATGGACGCCACCGTGGTGGTCGACGGCGAGCGCGCCCGCTGCGTCAAGCTGCGCGACCTGCACGAACGGCACGTGGTGGTCGTCGGTCACGGCGGCATCCGGGTCACGCCGGTCACCACCCGCAAGCTGCAGGAGGGCAAGTTCGGCTTCATGCAGGGCGGCGCCAGCTCCGAACGGCGGCTGGCGGCGCAGATCGAACAGGTGGTCCGGGCCTGGCAGGCCGTGCGCGCCGAGGGGCGGAAGGTGATCCTGGTGGCCGGGCCGGTGATCGTCCACGTCGGCGCGGCGCCGATCCTGGCGGCGCTGCTGCGCTCGGGCCACGTCGACGGCCTGCTGTCGGGCAACGCGCTGGCGGTGCACGACGTCGAGGCCGCCATGTTCGGCACCAGCCTGGGCGTCGAGCTGGCCACCGGCCGGTCGATGGTGCACGGCCACATGCATCACATGCGGGCGATCAACCGCGTGCGCGCCGCCGGCAGCCTGCAGGCCGCGGTCGAGAGCGGGACGCTCACCACCGGCGTGATGCACGCCTGCGTCACCGCCAGGGTGCCGTTCTGCCTCGCCGGTTCGATCCGCGACGACGGTCCGCTGCCCGACACCGAGATGGACCTGATCAAGGCCCAGGAGAAGTACGCGTCGATCCTGGTCGACGCCGGGCTGGTGGTGATCCTGGGCTCGATGCTGCACGGCATCGGCACCGGCAACATGATCCCCGCCGACGTGATGACGGTGTGCGTCGACATCCATCCGGCGGTGGTGCAGAAGCTCAGCGATCGCGGCTCGGCGCAGTCGCAGGGCATCGTCACCGACGTCGGCGCGTTCCTCGACGCACTGGCGCGGCGGCTCGGCGTCGAGCTGCGGCCGCCGGTGCGCGGCGCCGGCGCCTAGTCGATCTGGCAGCAGCCAGCAGGCACGGGCTCCTGCGCATGATGTCACTGGGCCTGCCGTCGTAGCCGTCGGTGGGGGCTCCTGCGCGGGGTCCACCGGAGTCGCTACTGCCGGGCGAGTGACGGACCGCTGCACCGGCCGACCGGGAGCAGGGTTGCGTCGCTGAGCCGGTGTTGCCCGCATTGGTCTACCCGGTCCAGACCATGCAAGAATGGCAGGGCCTCGCAAGAGCCTTGCGGGGCCCGGTTGACGTCTCCGGCCGGGTGGGGGATCTTCTGTCGGTCGGCTCCGGGTGGTCTGGAGCCAGCTTGAACTTGCTACCCGCGGGAGCCCTTGGATTCCCTTTTCGCGGGGCGTCGCTTCTGTCGTGGATGCGGATCGCGTGTCGGGCGCCAGGAGGCAATGATGTCGCTGGAGAGATTGAGTGAGAGAGGGTGTCGGGCATTGCTCGGTAGCGTGAGTGCACTCGCCATGTTGGCGACGATCGGGTCACCGGCTCGATCACAGAGTGCGACCGGATCGTGGGAAGCGGGATTCGATCATTCGATCACCGCGCCGACGGCCACCGACTTCCTTGCGCCGTTCGGCGGGGCTGGTTTCGCTGGGCCGCCAGCCTCGGGCTTGATCTTTCCGATGTTCGGCTGGGGTTGGCAACCCTCGCACCATGTCGCACAGCGGTTCAACGCGATCCACTCGGCGCTCATTCCCAAGGGCAGCACCAGGCACCGCGGGAAGGTGCTCGTGTGGAATCGCTATCCGGTGGTGTTCCGTCCCGGCGCGCCGTTCGACTCCAACAACTACTGGGTGTTTCAGGCGTGGTCCATCGTCGACACCAGTCCGACCGCAGTGCCGAGGTTCCGCAACTTCGTGCTGCCGCTCCAGTCGTTTGGCACCACTCCACCGCCGCAGACGCCGCCAACGGCACCGGTCACGATCCGGGTGGCCGATCTGTTCTGCTCGGGTCACGCGTGGTCGCAACATGGCGATCTGGTGGTGGCGGGCGGTGCCAAGTTCGATGTCACGGTTGACCCGACCCAGGGCATCAGCGCGACGGATCTGGCGGCGCGATACTTGTTCCTGTTCGACCCGGATACGGCGACATCGCCGTTCCCGCTCCAGGCCGCTCCAACGAGCCCCTTGTATCCCGGTGAGTTCGGCGCCTGGATGCAGCAGACGAAACAAGCGGGTGGCGTGGAGGAGCTGCACTCCGACCGCTACTACCCAACCGTCACGCTGTCACAGGTGATGACCCGCAACAATCTGAACAACGAAGTCGTCATGGTCTCAGGCGGATCGGACCCGGCTGCAACGAGCAACATTCCGCAGAACACCTACGAGACGTGGATCGTTCGTCGCTCGGGCCACGTCAATGGATTCTTCCAGCAAGACAGCCCTGCCAACCAGCCGGGGTACGGCACGTTCGGCGGTACCCAACCGAACCTGGAGATGGATTGGCTGCAGGAGTACCCAAGACTGCACCTTTGGGGCGACGGCACGATGTTCAACTCCGGCTATGCCTACAAGCCGGGTCGGGTCAACATGCAGCAAGTCCCCAACGCGCCGTGGGACCTGACTCTTGGCCAGACGGGATCGAATTGGCAGAGCAACCGCAAGGAAGGCACCAGCGTGCACTTCGCCAAGCTGGGCGCCTTCTACGATCTAGTCGTCCGTCTCTGCGGCTCGGGGACTCTCGGTACGACCGCAACCTCGGAGGTCATCATCAGATCACCGGCGCTGAGCTGGACGAGCCTCGGGTCCGTACCGCCCGGCATCGGCCGTGGTCACACCAACGCGGTCATCCTGCCCTGTGGATCGATCATCGTCATCGGCGGCGACAATCCGAGTCCGTCGCCCAACGGCACGGCGGTCCTCACGACGGCGATGTACATCAACGGCGTGGGCTGGCACTCGCTTCCGGCGGCTGCGGATTCGCCGACGCCACGGCGCTATCACGCCACGGCACTGCTCTTGGAGGATGGACGCGTGTTCGTGGGCGGCGGTGAGGGACGTGGCACGGGCACGGACTATGACATATTCAGGCCATGGTACTTGCAGGGAAATCCGCCGCCCGCCCGACCATCGATCGTCTCGATCACCAATGGCCCGCCCAATACTGTGGCCAATGTCGATGACACGTGGATCCTGAGCAACAACCTGCAGGGACTTACGCTCACCGCATCCTTCGGCGTCAACAACAATGATGCGGTGCCGACGGAGTATCTGGCCAGGCTGGTGTTGATAGCACCGGGCTCGATCACGCACCACAGCGACATGACTGCGCGGTATGTTGAACTCGACAGCGCGCTGGTCGCCGGGACGACGGACCGGAGGGTATTTAATGTGCCCGATGGCAATGTCCTGCCTCGTGGATACTACATGCTGTTCGCGCTGAACAACGCGAATGTGCCGAGCGTCGCGGACTGGGTCCTGATCCAATGAGCCGTCTTCCCTTTGTCCTGCCGCTGCTGGCACTGACGGTCCCAGCCCAGGAGCGACTGTGGGAGGTCTTCTCCTGGCGCGATGCGTACACCTACGTAGCCACGTTCGGCGACTTCGATCGCGATGGCAGGGACGATGTCCTGACAATCTGCTGGCCCTACTTCGGCATACCGGGCCAGCAGTACAGGGCGATCCGAATTCTGTCCGGAGCGGACGGCGCCATTCTGCAGGAGCGCCAGATTCAGAACATGATCCTCAAGCTGACAGGTGTCGGCGACTTCGACGGTGACGGTTATCCTGACTACCTGGTGGGGACGAACGGGCTTCCGGAAGTCTGGTCGCCGCACCTCCAGCGGCAACTGATGCAGTTCTCGGTGCCTTCGGGGACCTATGAGGTGTTCATGGGCGGCAGCGATGTTGATGGCGACTCGCTGCCCGACATCGTGATCGCTTCCGGCACGGCGGCGGCAGCGGCCATCTTCGCCTACGACCACTACGGCAACTTGCTGTACACCACGCCGATCGCCCAATGGGGCATCGCCCGCGGTGGCGCGTTCGTCGGCGACCAGGACGGTGATGGCTGCACCGACTACGTGATCGGCATCGATTGGTGGAACAACTTCCGCGGCATGGTCATCCTGGTCTCCGGCCGCACGGGGATCGTCCTGCGCACCACGGAGGGTGAGCAGCCCGGAGATCGCCTGGCCGGGCCGGTCGCCGCCATCGGCGACCTCGACGGTGACGGCAGGATCGACTGCGCCGTGGGCAACTACTTCGGCGGCTCGCGCAGCCTGATCAACGTCTACTCCGGCGCAACCGGTGCCATGCTGCGGCAATGGATCTCGACCACGACCGATATCGGTGCGCGATTCCTGGCCGGGCCCGACGTGGACCTGGACGGCATCCCCGATGTGATCAGTGGCTCGGGCAACTTCGTCAACGCGACGCCGTTCCGCGGTCGCGTCCAGGCGTTCTCGTCGTTGGACCAGCAGGTGCTGGCGTACATCGAGCCCTACGAGAACAACTACCGGCCGGAGTTCGCGGCTTCGATGGCTTCGCTGGGCGCTCAGCCTGGCAACCCGTATCCGGTGATCGCATTCACGGAGCAGCCAGCAAACCAGATCAGCGGGGCCTATCACCGCATCCAGACCTGGCGCCTGTCCCCACCGGGCACCCGCGTCATCGGCGGCGGCTGCAGCAGCCGTGGTCAACCCCCGACCATCGGGCTCCGACGGGTGACGTCCATGACCGGCGAGACCTGCCGGATCACCCTTGGCTCGAGCATGCCATCAGCATGGGCGTGGTGCCTGATCGGCCCGGTCACACCGATGCCCCCGCTGCCCCTGGGTCCCTCCGGGTTCCCGGGCTGCGACCTCCTGGTCGCGCCGATCTTGTTCGCCAGCCGGACGACCGGCGCGGCCGGGATTCCCACGGGCTACGCCGGCATCGACATTCCCCGGGCGCTGCCCCGCACCCAGACCAGCGCTGCCACGTGGTACGCCGCCCAGTGGCTGATGCTCGACCCGACCACCTTGGATTTTGCAGCTTCTTCGCGGCACGAGTTCGCCATCCTCTGATGAGGCCAGCGAGCGCATTCCTGATCATCGCCGGCCTCGCGCTGGTCGTGGTCATGCTGGGCCGCGAGGATCCGCCGACTGCAGGATCAGCAGCCCGTGACCAGGACGCGATTGTCACCGCCGATCGCATCACGGCCGCAACGATCATCACGGCGTACCGGGACGAGCCGGCTGACCCCACGACCAGCCGATACTCCGCGGCACCGGTCGATGCTGCCACCGACCCTGGATGGAGCACACTGCCGCGCCTGACCAGGGACCTGGTCGGACGGCTGCTGCAGACGCAGCAGTGCGACCCGACCCAGCTTTACCGCAGTTTGTCATTCAACCCACGCGATATCTGGCTCGAGCCGCCGGCCCGCCACGCGATCGCGAGCATCGTCGAGGACTCCGCCGCCCGGCTCCAGCGCTTGCGGGTCGATCTGGTCGCGGCAAGGGACCGCGAGTTCGCGGCGCTGCATGCCGAAGGGCAGGTGTTCGCCGTGGACCTGACGACGATCGAGGGCCTGACGAACCTGCGCAACGCCGGCTCCGAACCCGTGTTTGCTGACATCGACGGTCGGACCTTGGTTGCCGCTCGCGTCACCGTGCCCGACACGGCTGCGGCTGCAACCGCACTGCAACGGGCAATCGCGGATCTGTGTGTGCAACTGGCGCACGCGTTCGCCGGGCATGGCACGCTGCATCCGAGCGAACTCGAGGCCATTGTCGCCGCCGCGGCAGCAAGCACGGGAACCACGGGCCGATGACCGCTGCGGGCGGCGATTGCCCCGGGACCTGGTGGTTGCTGCTGCCGCGTGCTGCGCAGGGCGCAATACCCGGGTGGTGGCGCTCCGCCGGCGAAACTAGCTAGCGCACGAGGGCGCGGACCACGTCGAGGGCGGGGCCCAGTTCGAACAGCTCG
>CAZMGG010000103.1:0-476 GCA_964565715.1 uncultured candidatus Brocadiaceae bacterium
CTGATGATCCTGGCCGGCAACGTGTCCCTCGAGTCGATGGGCTTCAAGACCTTCGGCTTCGCCGGCGGCCGCCAGGACGCCTTCGAGCCCGAACTCGTCGACTGGGGCCCGGAGAGCGAGTGGCTCGGCGACAAGCGCTTCAGCGACAAGCGCGAGCTGCAGAACCCGCTGGCGGCGAGCCAGATGGGCCTGATCTACGTCAATCCCGAAGGCCCGAACGGCAATCCCGACCCGCTGGCGGCGGCCCGCGACATCCGCATCACGTTCGCGCGCATGGCGATGAACGACGAGGAGACCGTGGCGCTGACCGCCGGCGGCCACACGCTCGGCAAGACCCACGGCGCCGCCGAGCCCGGCAAGCACGTCGGCCGCGAGCCCGAGGGCGCCCCGCTCGAGCAGATGGGCCTCGGCTGGAAGAACTCGTTCGGCAAGGGCAACGCCGACTCGCACATTGTGCGAAGGGCGACGGCGCTCAT
>CAZMGG010000103.1:486-16066 GCA_964565715.1 uncultured candidatus Brocadiaceae bacterium
CGCCGAGGACACCATCACCAGCGGCCTGGAGGGCGCCTGGACCTACACGCCGGTGCAATGGTCGCACGACTACTTCGCCAATCTGTTCGCCTATGAGTGGGAGCTGACCCGCAGCCCCGCCGGCGCGCAGCAGTGGATCCCGAAGCCCGGCCAGACCAGGCGCACCACGCCCGACGCCCACATCCCGGGCAAGGGCCATCCGGTGGTGATGCTGACCACCGACCTGGCGCTCATCACCGACCCCGCCTACCGCAAGATCTCGCAGCGCTTCCACGACCACCCCAACGAGTTCGAGGCAGCGTTCGCGCGGGCCTGGTACAAGCTCACCCACCGCGACATGGGGCCGCACGCGCGCCTGCTCGGCCCGCTGGTGCCGCCGCCGCAGAAGTGGCAGGACCCGGTGCCGGCGGTGGATCACGCCCTGGTCTCCGCCGACCAGATCGCCGCGCTGAAGCGCGCCGTGCTGGCCGCCGGGCCCACCATCCCGCAGCTGGTGCGCACCGCCTGGGCCTCGGCCAGCACCTACCGCGGCACCGACCACCGCGGCGGCGCCAACGGCGCCCGCGTGCGCCTCGCCCCGCAGAAGGACTGGGCGGTCAACGACCCGGCCGAGCTGGCGAAGGTGTTGCAGGCGCTCGAGAAGGTGCGCGCCGACTTCCACAGAGCACAGACCGGCGCTGTGCGCATCTCGCTGGCCGACCTGATCGTGCTCGGCGGCTGTGCGGCGGTGGAGGCGGCGGCGAAGCAGGCCGGCCACGACCTGGTCGTGCCGTTCCGGCCGGGCCGCACCGATGCCACCGACGAGATGACCGACGCCAGCTCGTTCGCGGTGCTGGAGCCCCGCGGCGACGGCTTCCGCAACTTCCCCGAGGCGGACGGCAAGGTGCCGGCCGCCGAACGGCTGCTGGAGCGCGCCGCCCTGCTGACGCTGACCGCGCCGGAGATGACGGTGCTGGTGGGCGGCCTGCGGGCGCTCGACGCCAACACCGGCGGCGTGCGGCACGGCGTGCTCACCGACCGGCCGGGCACCCTGAGCAACGACTTCTTCGTGCACCTGCTCGACCACGGCACGGTGTGGCAGAAGGCGGCGCCGGGCGGCGATGTCTACGAGGGCCGGGACCGCAAGACCGGCGCGCCGAAGTGGCGGGCCACCTCGGTGGACCTGGTGTTCGGCTCGCATTCGCAGCTGCGGGCCATCGCCGAGGTCTATGCGACCGGTGACGCCGGCCCGAAGTTCGCCCGGGACTTCGTCGCCGCCTGGACCAAGGTCATGGACCTGGACCGCTTCGACGGGTAGGGCCCGCCCGGCCACGGCTGCCGCGGGTTGCGTCGCATCGGCACGCAACCTGCGGGCAGCCCGCCCGAGCGATCCCATGAACGACACCTGCGAAGTCTGCGGCAACACCTACGAGAAGGCCTTCGCGGTCCTGATCGGCGGCGAGCGGCACGTGTTCGACTCCTTCGAGTGCGCCATCCACAAGCTGGCGCCGGTCTGTGACCACTGCGGTTGCCGGATCCTCGGCCACGGCGTGGAGGAGGGCGAGCAGATGTTCTGCTGCCGGCATTGCGTCGAGCAGACCGCCGCCGGCGACGGCGGCAACCGGCAGCAGTCGGCGCGCTAGGCCCCGGTGGCGCGGCCGGAAACGGCAGTGGGCCTGCCTGCCGGGAACCCTGGCTGCCGGACCCGGCCCGGCCGTCGCAACCCCGGTCCTGCCACAGCATTGGTACACCCCGCCCCGTGGACGTTCCCGGGGCGGGGTCGTTAGATGGCGCCTTGCCGGAACGGGCCCAAGGGCCCGGGCCGGACAGCCGAAGAGAGGCCTGCCAAGGAGCCGCCGCCATGAAGCCCACCATCCACCTGCTGGCCCTCGCCGCCGTCACCGCCTTCGCATCGGCCCAACAGCCCGTCCGCGGCGTCGCCGAGACCCACTCGCCCGCGGCGATCCAGGCCATGGCCGCCGAGATCGACCGGCTGGTGGAGCAGGCCCTGGCGCAGCACGAGCAGGCGCCGCTCGCCACGATCGACGACGCCACCTTCCTGCGGCGGGCCTACCTGACCATCGTCGGCCGCATCCCGAGCAAGGCCGAGACCGAGGCCTTCCTGGGCAGCCGCGGCGCCGACAAGCGCACCGCCCTGATCGACCAGCTCCTGGACGGGCCCGGCCGCGTCAGCCACGAGGCCAACTGGTTCGCCGACCTGTTCCGCGCCCGCACGCGGCTGATGCGGCAGATCTCCGGCGAGCCGTTCCTGCACTGGCTGAAGGAATCGGTGCGCCAGGACCTGCCCTACGACCAGATGGTCACGCAGATGCTCACCGCCGAAGGGCCGGCGCTGCAGCGGGGCAACGGCCAGACCGGCTACCTGCTGCGCGACTTCAACATGCCGCACGACAGCATGTCGAACAGCCTGCGCGTGTTCCTCGGCACGCGGCTCGAGTGCGCGCAGTGCCACGACCATCCGTTCGACAAGTGGACGCAGATGGACTTCTACCGCATCGCTGCCTTCCAGGGCGGCATGCAGTACCGCACCGACTTCGAACAGTCGCCCGAGGGCCGGCAGCTGCGCCAGACCATCACCCAGGTGGGCCGCGACCTGGGCCGCGGCGCGCAGCAGGCCGGGCGGCAGATGCTGCAGCAGCTGCAGGCGGGCATCAGCGGCAGCGGCACCGGCCAGGATCGGCTGCCGAAGGACTACAAGTACGAGAACGGCCGGCCCAACCAGGCGGTGACGGCGAAGGCGATCTTCGGGCCGCCGGCCGAACTGGCCGCGGCGCCGGCGCCTTCGCCGGCGCAGGGCCCCCTGCGCAGCCGCCTGCAGGCCCGGACCGGCCGGCAGCCGGCCGGCCGGGAGATCGACTCGCGGCAGGCCTTCGCCGACTGGCTCACCAGTCCCGACAACCCGCGGTTCGCCGGCGTGATCGCCAACCGGCTGTGGGCGCGGACCTTCGGCCGCGGGCTGGTGGAGCCGCTCGACGACTTCCGCGACAGCACCGAGGCGGCGATCCCGGACCTGTTCCTGCACCTGCAGGGCCTGATGCTGCGGCTCGACTTCGACCTGCGGCAGTTCCAGCGGGTGCTGCTGCACACCAGGGTCTTCCAGCGCGAGAGCCTGGGCCGCGACCTGCAGGAGGGCGAGAACTGGTTCTTCGCCGGCCCGCTGCTGCGGCGGATGACCGCCGAGCAGATGTGGGACTCGCTGGTGACGCTGGTCTACGACGACGTCGACGGGCGGCTGCGGCCCACCGATGCGCGGGCCAACGAGGTCTACCGGCGCTACGAGGAGGTCATCGCGATGACCCCGGAGCAGATGAAGACGACGCTGGAGGAGGCCGGCCTGCGCTACACCGACCCGCAGAAGTTCCAGGCCCTGCAGCGGGAGAAGCGGCTGGCCGAGGCGCGCACCCGCGCGGCCCAGCAGCAGGAACAGAACCAGGCCGCGCAGCCGCTGCTGCGGGCGCTGCTGCAGGCCCGCCGGCGCGGGGACCAGGCCGAGGTGGCGAGGATCCAGGCGAAGCTGCGCGAACTCGGCGTGACCGTGCCCGGCGAGCGGCGCATCGGTGCAGCCGGCGGCGGCGAGCTGACCCGGGCCAGCGACCAGCCGCAGCCGGCCCCGCTCGGCAGCCTGCTGCGCCAGTTCGGCCAGTCGGATCGCGAGACGATCGAGGGCGGCAGCACGGCGGCGAGCGTGCCGCAGGTGCTGACCCTGATGAACGGCTTCCTCGACGAGCGCATCTGGCCGGTGGCGCAGACCGCGCTGCGCCGGGCGCTGGACGAGGCGAAGACCGCCGACGGCAAGCTCGACGCGGCGTTCCTCACCCTGCTGAACCGCAAGCCGACGCGGGCCGAACTGGCCGAGTGGCGGCCGATCGTGCAGAAGGAGCCCCAGGGCCTGCAGGACCTGGTGTGGGTGCTGTTCAACAGCCACGAGTTCCGTTTCGTCCGCTGAGCCGCTGACCAGGAGACCAGGAGAACGACCATGACCATCCGCCACACGATCTCCGGCAGCGACCTGCCGACCCGCCGCGCCTTCGTGCAGGGCCTCGCCCGCACCGCGTTCGGCGTCACCGCCGGCGCCCTCGCCCTGCCGGGGCTGGCCCGGGCGCAGACGCTGGCCGGCGCGCTCGCCCCCACCGGCGGCAAGGCGCGCAACGTCATCTACCTGTTCTTCCGCGGCGGCCTGTCGCAGCTCGACACCTTCGACCCGAAGCCCGGGCATGCGAACCAGGGGCCGGTGCAGGCGCTGCCGACCAGCGCCGACGGCGTGCAGGTGAGCCAGTACCTGCCCAACCTGGCGCGGCACATGGACAAGGTCTGCGTCATCAACTCGATGACCTCCACCCAGGGCGCCCACGCCCAGGGCCAGTACCTGATGCGCACCGGCTATGAGCTGCGCGGCACGATCCAGCACCCGAGCCTCGGCGGCTGGGCCAACTACCTGCGCGGCACCCTCAACCCGGCGCTGCCCGGCCACGTCACCATCGGCGGCGGCAACCTGCCCACCGCCGGCTTCTTCCCGCCGCAGTTCCAGGCCCTGCCGATCGGCGATCCCCGGCAGGGCCTGCAGAACGCGGCCCTGCCCCAGGGCGTCACCGACGGCGAGTTCGACCGGCGCCTGGAGCGGCTGCAGAAGATGAACCAGGCCTTCGCCGAACGGCACCGGAACCGCGACGTCGAGGCCTACGGCGGCATGTATCGCGACGCGGTCAAGCTGATGCGCAGTGCCGACCTCGCCGCCTTCGACCTGGAACTGGAGCCGCAGATGCTGGCCCAGGCCTACGGCGGCGCCGGCTTCGGCCAGGGCTGCCTGCTGGCCCGCCGGCTGGTGGAGCACGGCGTCCGCTTCGTCGAGGTGATCTCGGACGGCTGGGACACCCACAACCAGAACTTCGACGAGTTGGAGGACAAGCTGCCGCCGGTGGATCAGGCCGTGGCGGCGCTGCTGGCCGACCTCGACGCCCGCGGCCTGCTGGAGGAGACCCTGGTGGTGCTGGCCACCGAGTTCGGCCGCACGCCGGAGATCACCGGCAACAACGGCCGCAACCACTTCCCGAAGGCGTTCTCCTGCGCGCTCGCCGGCGGCGGCATCCGCGGTGGCGTGCGCTTCGGCAGGACCACGCCCGACGGCAGGGAGGTCGCCGAGCACCCGGTCACCATCCAGGACTTCAATGCGACCATCGCCGCCGCGCTCGGCCTCGACCTCGACCAGGTGGTGACCTCGCCGTCGGGGCGGCCGTTCAAGGTGGCCGACAAGGGCCAGGCGATCGGCCGGATCCTCGCCTGATCTGCCTGCCCCACCGGTCCGGGGTTGCCCGGGCCGGCCGCCGAGCCCTACAACCTGCGCCTTCCATGAGCCGTTTCGCCGCCATCCTGCTCCCCGTCCTCGCCGCCGCCCTGCCGGCCCAGACCCCCGCCGGCGCCCAGAAGATCGACTTCCAGAAGCAGGTCTGGCCGATCCTGGAGAAGAGCTGTGTCGAGTGCCACAAGGCGCCGCACACCAACGACAGCGGCCGCCTCGTGCGGCCCAAGGGCGGCCTGATCCTCGAGAGCCGCACCGGCATCGAGGCCGGCCGCAAGGGCAAGCCGGTGGTGATCGCCGGCAAGCCCGAGGACAGCGAGCTCTACCAGCTGGTGACCCTGCCGGACGACGACGAGGACCGGATGCCGCCGCCGGAGAAGAAGCCGCCGCTCAGCAAGGAGCAGAAGGAGACCCTGCGGCAGTGGATCGCCGAGGGCGCCTCCTTCGGCGACTGGCAGGGCAACCAGCCGGCCGGTGCCGAGCCGAAGACCGAGCCGAAGACCGAACCGACCGTCGCGGTGGCCCCCGACGTCTACGCGCCGCTGGCGAAGAACCTGAAGCCGCTGCCCGCGGACACGATCCAGAAGGCCGCCGGCGAGAAGGCCCGCATCGAGCCGGTCCAGCCCGACAGCCCGCTCCTGCGCGTCGCCTTCCTGCAGCAGGCCGACACCATCGCCGACGGCGACCTGAAGGCGCTGCTGCCCCTCAAGGATCACATCGCCATCCTGCAGGCCGGCCGCACCTCGATCACCGACCAGGCCTGCGCCACCCTCGCCCTGATGCCGAAGCTGGTGCACGTCGACCTGCGCGAGACCCAGGTCACCGACGCCGGCGTGCAGAAGCTGGCCGGGCTGACCGAGCTGCGCCTGCTCAACCTGTTCGGCACCAAGGTCGGCGACGGCGCCCTGCTGACGGCGCAGAAGCTCGGCAGGCTGGAGAAGCTGTGGGTCTGGCAGACCAGGGTCAGCGCCGAGGCCGTGACGAAGCTGCGCGAGCAGCGGCCCGGCCTGAAGGTCGTGTTCGCCCCGGACCTGCCCGACGCCGAGCCGACGCCGCCCCAGGGCGGCGGCCGCCGCCGCGACCGCTGAGCCGGGAGGCCCGGTGATCCACCGCTTCACGATCGCGCTCGCCGACGTCGACCGGGGCGTGTATGCGGACCTGGACGTGCGGGTGGCGCGGCATCCCAGCGAGGACGTTGCGTACCTGCTGACCCGGGTGCTGGCGTTCGCCCTGGAGCACCAGGAGGGCCTCGAGTTCTCCCGCGGTCTGTCCGATGGCGACGAGCCCGCGGTGTGGGCCCACGACCTGGAAGGACGCGTGCGCGAGTGGATCGAGGTCGGCGCGCCGGCGCCCGAACGGCTGCACAAGGCCAGCAAGCTCGGCGCGCGCGTGGTGGTCTACTGCCATCACCGACCGGACCTGCTGCGCGAGCGCTGCCGGCGGGAACGGATCCACCGCGGCGACGAGATCGTGCTGGTGGCGGTGCCGGGGCACCTGCTCGAGGCCCTGCAGGGCACGCTGGAACGCACCAACCGCTGGGACCTGTCGGTGCACGAGGGCCTGGTCACGGTGGTGGTGGACGGCAAGGCCTGCGAGGGCGAGTTCGCGCGCGGCCCGCTGCTGGCGGTGTAAGGGCCGGCTGACGAGCCGCATCACCGCAGCCGGATCACCAGGGCGTCGCTGGCGGCGAAACCGAGCACATTGCCGCCCGAGGTGGATGCGGTCTGCGCGTAGACCTCGAAGCCGTAGACCGCCGGGTTCAGCGGGACCGGGATGGCCAGCCGGGCCTCGCCGACGCCGTCCACCGGCACGAGATACGACGCCTCGTTCGAGGCGTAGAGGCGGCAGCCTGGCGCGCCAAGGATGCCGGCATCGAACGGCAGCGGCCCCAGCCCGGGCCACTGCGTGTCGCTGACGCCGAGCCAGAAGATCGCAAGCCCGTTGGGCTCGGCCGCGCGCAGCTCCAGGGTGAAACTCTGCCCCTGCCGCGGCAGGCCCCGCCAGCCCATGCGCGGCTCCCGCCCAAGCCCGTTCAGGCAACCCTTGCCGAGATACTCGAACGGCGACTCGGAGGCGTTGGCCAGGCTGCCGAGTCCGGAGAAGAACGGGAAGTAGTAGGCCGGCGTGAACGGACCGCTGCCCGACAGGCGCAGGGAGTAGATGTTGGTGATGTCCACATGCCACGCCGGGCCAACCGCGACGACATCGGTCCAAGGGTCGTAGGCGAGGACGATGAAGCCATAGCCCTGGGGGTTCGAGAAGTCTGGGTCAAGAGGTCTGCTGGCCCGCCAGACACGCGCCCCAGACCAGGTATCGATTTCGTAGAGGCCGTCGTAGCTCATCGCGAGCAACTTCCCGTCCCTACCACGGGTGATCGACACCAGGTTTGGCGTTGGCGTCGGAAACGTGGTCACCAACCGGGCGACCAGCGAGCCCGAGGTCGTGTCCACAGCCCAGATCCGCGCCTCTGCGTAGCTCGCAGTCGAGAAGAAGAACTCGCGCCCGTCCACATGCACACCCCAGACACTGCCTGGACCCATGCTGTTCACAACGAACACGTTGCCCAAAGCCGTGAATGGTTCATTGTTGATCGCCTTGGAGACGTGCCCGACATCGCCATTCAGCCCGAGCACCCAGAGCCTGCTGCGCGTCGTCGCAATGTAGCCATTGGTGAATGGCATCGATCCCGGGAGCTCTACCGTGATCCTGTTGCTCGGTACCGTCGGGTCGTAGCGGGCCCTGTGATAGCGACTCGGAGGCCCATGACGAAGGAGGTACATCAGGCCCGATTCATCAGCCGTGACCACCGTGCCCACCATGCCGGAGAACTCGAGCCACACCCAGTTCTGATCCTGCACCAGGATCTCGGCATGGCGCGTCGAGCTCACCCAGGACCCGCGCGGCACCTGACATCCGCCGGATGCACAGGCAAGCGCGATGACGGTGCCCCCTGCCATCGACCAGCGCATGGCTGCATGCGCACGGAATGCATCAAACCACTTCATGGCGCCAGTCCAAACCAGGTGCCTCGGGATGCAGCCCACCGCCCCGTGGGGTTGGCCCCCGAGTACTCCTCCACCACCATCTGCACGAAGTACTTGTCCCCCGCCGCACCAACGAGAGCAGGAAAGACGAAGAGGTCATTCCCGATCGCGTTGCTCGAGGTGGTGAACACCGTGGTCAGGTTGCGGGCGCCCATCGCCGGGGTCGGAGTGCCCCCGACGAACGCCGGAGTCCACGTCACATCCGGGCTGATGGGGTCCTGCTGGAACGAGTAGCAGAGGGTCCATCGGTAGGAGACCGGCTGGTTGTTGCTCGTAGTCGGATACTCCCCGGCGTTGGCATCGCGAAGGATGAGTGACCCACCAACCCGCGGTGGACCATAGGGGTTGACCACGACCGGATGCAGGCCCTGCGCAGGGCCTGCCGTGAACGGCGTGGAGCCCCAGTACCGGTTCAGGTGACCCTGCTTGACAACAAAGGCCAAGCCGAGGTTGGTGCCACCGGATACATAGACGACACCCGAATCAGCACCCGGGGACACGTCCCAGGCACCCAGAAAGCCATCCAGGAATCTCTGCACGGGATTGCCAGGCAGTGGCAGGCTTGTGAAGGCCGTGTCGAAGCTGCCCAGCACCTGAAGGTCTTCGCCTGCCTGTCCCGTCAGGAAGGTGAGACTGATCCCGTCGTTGTACTGGGCCAGGAACCCGGTTCGTCCCAGCCCACGAATATGGTGCACCTTGTCAGGAAACTGCGAGTACCCGAGTGGCTGTACGAAGGGCGTCTCGGTGTCGCTCGTTGCCGAGTCCGCGTCCGCCCCATCGCCCTTCGTGTACGAGAATCGCTCGATGTTGGCCGTGTTGTCTTCCTGCAACCGCCAGAGGGCCGGCGTCGGCGCCGCAGTGGCGTCGAAGTAGACGCTGTGGACGCTCTTGGAAGCAGGCGAATCGACGGTGTTCTGGGGCGCCGTCGGGAATGGGTCGATCACCGGCAGATCGAACACGTCGATGCGCCCATCGGATCCGCTTGCAGTGGAAGGGCCGAGCGACACGAACAGACGATCACCAACGGGCATCGCGTCGTGGGGCGGAAGGACTGCGGCGGGTACAGCATTGTTCTTCGCTTGGTAGTCCATGACGAATCCCTGGACCATTCCCAACGCAGGCTTCAACACCGTTGCGGTGACGGGAGCGCCACCGGGGCCGATCTGGATCCCCCGCGTTCGCGCGTTGGAGTCATCCGTGACCCACAGCGCCCCCCGCTCCGCGTCCAGGTAGATCATGTGGCACTTGCCGAGCGGTGCGATGCTCGTGTGCAGGAGTCCGGCGCCAGTCCACCAGTAGTCGGGCAACGCGGGATCAGGCTCGAGGTAGTGGTAGGCGGTAGCGGTGTTCCGACGCAGCGGGATCACCCAGATACCCGCATGCAGGGTGTTGATCGAATAGACGTACCAGCGACCCTGGCCATTGTTCGCCGGCGGCGGCTCGTACCAGGCCACCGCCTCGCGGTTGGTCGTGTTCTTGGTGGTGTACGGATAGGGGAACGGGTTCGACGTCGGACAGTACGCAAGGTTGGGATCGAAAGAGGTCCCGTTGTGGCCGTTGAGCCAGAGATGCAGACCCGGATCGACGTTCTCCGGAATCGTCACCGATGCCCCCGCCGGCCGCGGCCCCAGGTAGCCCCAGCCGGTCTCCGCCACGAACGACACGTGGTTGGTCGCGGGGATCACCACCTGGCTCGCCGACGCGCTCCACTGCACCCCTGCCGGCGTCCCCGACTGCGGCGTCGCATCGATGATGTGGATGCCGTCCGACCGGCAGGCCAGGAAGTACTCATGATCGTCGTTGGGGTCGGGCGTGCCCATCGAGTCCGTGAAGCCGAACACTCCCGACTGCCGGAGCAGCGGGCAGGCGGCAGGCGGCTGCCCCGGATCGCCCGGGCGTGGGAATCCGCCGATCGGCGCGAACATCGCCAAGGCAGCCGGGGAGTTGGTAGGCAGGGGAGGCACGGGGCTTGGCGTCTGCGACCGGCCGGCGCCGGCGGGGAGCACGGCGGCAACGAGAACGATAGCGCGCGTAGCGCGGGCGGACAGGGTCACGGCCCAGCCCTCCGGGCCCCCAGTACACCCCCACGACGTCGAGAGGGCCGTGCGGCACAGCCGCGCGAACGCAGCCCTAGGCCGAGACGAGACGAGACGAGACGAGACGAGACGAGACGAGACGGTCACGCTCACACGAGTGTTCCTTCCATGGGGGAAATCCTAGCGCGCCATCGATCCCGCGCGAAGTCCCTCACGCCGACACGCGCCGACACACCGACGCTGGGTCGACTACGCCCTTCGACCCTTCCGCCTCGCGCCGAGCAGGCCTACCCTCTCCTCCCCATGACGGACGGGAAGCCGCACGACTGCTGCGCGCACCACGCGCACCCGCCGGCCGCATCGGCCGCCCCCGCCACCCCCGCCGCCACCGCCTGGACCTGCCCCATGCACCCCGAGGTGCAGGCCCAGGGCCCCGGCGACTGCCCGAGCTGCGGCATGGCGCTCGAGCCCGTCACCCCCACCGCCGACGACCCCGCCGCCCGCGCCGAACTGCGCGCCATGACGCGCCGCACGCTGGTCGCCGCCGGGCTCACCCTGCCGGTGCTGGTGCTGGCCATGGGGCCGATGCTGGGCATCCCCTTCCTCGCCGCCGTACCACACCGCCTGTCCGCCTTCCTGCAGACCGCGCTCACCGCCGGCGTCGTGTTCGGCGCCGGCTGGCCCCTGCTGGCGCGGGCCGCGCGTTCGCTGCGACCGCTGCGGCCCAACATGTTCACCCTGGTGGCGCTGGGCACGCTCGCCGCGTTCGCCCAGAGCACGCTGGTGGCCACAGCCCCCGACCTGCTGCCGACCGCCGGCCACGACGCGCTCTACTTCGAGGCCGCCGCCGTCATCGTGACGCTGGTGCTGCTCGGCCAGGTGCTCGAACTGCGCGCGCGGCACCGCACCGGCGAGGCCCTGCGCGCCCTGCTCGACCTGCAGCCGCCCATCGCGCGCCGCGTCACCGACGACGGCGAACGGGACGTGCCGCTGCACGAGGTGCAGATCGGCGATCTGCTGCGGGTGCGGCCCGGCGAGCGGGTGCCCACCGACGCCGAGGTGGTCGAGGGCAGCTCGGCGGTGGACGAGTCGATGCTCACCGGCGAGCCGATCCCGCGGAGCAGGAACCCCGGCGATCCGGTCACCGGCGGCACCATGAACGGCACCGGCGCGCTGCTGGTGCGGGCCCGCAAGGTCGGCGCCGAGACGACGTTGATGCGCATCATCGCCCTGGTCGGCGAGGCCCAGCGCAGCCGGGCGCCGGCACAGAACCTGGCCGACCGGGTGGCCGGCCTGCTGGTGCCAGCGGTGCTGGCGGCGGCGGCGATCACCTTCGGGGTCTGGCTGTTGTTCGGCCCCGCACCCGCCTGGCAACACGGCCTGCTGCAGGCCATCGCCGTGCTGATCGTGGCGTGTCCCTGCGCCGTCGGCCTCGCCACGCCGATGTCGGTGATGGTGGCGATGGGCCGCGGCGCGCGCCTGGGCGCGCTGTTCCGCGATGCGGCGGCGCTCGAGAAGCTGGCCACCGCCGACACCCTGGTGGTCGACAAGACCGGCACGCTGACGCTGGGCCGCCCGGAGCTGCACGAGGTGCGCCCGGTCGGCGGCTTCCCGAAGGACGAGCTGCTGGGGCTCGCCGCCGGGCTCGAACGGCTGAGCGAGCATCCGCTCGCCCAGGCCATCGTGCGGGGCGCCGAGAAGGGCGACGCCGTGCCCGGACTGGCCCGCGACTTCGCCGCGACGCCGGGCAAGGGCGTGCAGGGCCGGGTCGACGACCGCCGGGTGGCGCTGGGCAGCGCCGCGTTCCTGCGCGAGCTGTCCGCCGATCCGGCGCCGCTGGCCGAGTCGGCGCGCGAACTGCGGCGGCAGGGCAGCACGGTGCTGTTCGCCGCGGTGGACGGCCGGCTGGCGGGCCTGCTGGCGCTGCGCGACCCGATCAAGGAGGAAGCCGGCGAGGTGCTCGACGCGCTGCGGGCCCAGGGCGTGCGGATCGTGCTGCTCACCGGCGATCACGAGACCACCGCCAAGGCCGTCGCCGACGCCCTGTTCGTGCGCGAGGTGCACGCCTCCGTGCTGCCCGCCGACAAGGCCCGCATCGTCGGCGGACTGCAGGCCGCGGGCGCCACCGTGGCGATGGTCGGCGACGGCATCAACGACGCGCCGGCGCTGGCCACGGCCGACGTCGGCATCGCGATCGGTGGCGGCGCCGACGTGGCGCTGCAGAGCGCCCAGGTCACCCTGCTGCGAGGCAACCTGCGGGCCCTGCTGGCGGCCCGCCGGCTCAGCCGGGCGGCCCGGGCCAACATGCGGCAGAACCTGTGGCTGGCGTTCGGCTACAACGCGCTGGCGATACCGGTGGCCGCCGGCGCCCTGTATCCGCTCTTCGGCTGGCTGCTTTCGCCCATGCTGGCGGCGCTTCTGATGAGCCTCAGCTCGGTCAGCGTCATCGGCAACGCCCTGCGGCTGGCCCGGGCCTGAGAGGGGGGCATGGGCAGGCCCGGGCGCGTCGCTACCATGGCGCCACCTCGTTCCCCCCCAGGACCACCATGACCATGCCCACCCTCCGCGCGCTCGCGCTGTCGCTCCTCTGCGCCACCCCTGCCCTGGCGCAGTTCACCCACGTGATCCCGAACGGCACCGCCACGGTGGCCGGCAACAGCTCCAACGCCTTCCCCTGGGGCACCGCCGCCGCGAGTTGGGCGGGCCTGCGGTTGATGGCGGTGTACGACAGCTCCAACTTCACCGCGGCCTCGATCAACGGCCCGATCGTGATCACCAAGCTGCGCTGGCGCGCCAACGACTCCGCCAACACCTGGACCGGCGGCACCTTCGCCACCGGCACCGTGCGGCTGTCGACCGCCGCGGTGGACTGGGCCGCGGTGACCACCAACTACGCCAGCAACCACGGCCCCGACCTGATCACCGCCTACACCGGTCCGGTGACCTACCAGGCCGGCACCGGCAACGGCACCGGCGTCCCGGCGCCGTGGGTGGTCGACATCACGCTCAGCACGCCGTTCCTCTACGACCCCGCCAACGGCGACCTCGCCATCGACTGCGACTACCCCGGCGGCACCAACTTCGTCGGCGGCAGCCTGTCGTCCATGGACATCCAGTCGACGGGCTCCATGGCCAGCCGCATCTACGCCAGTTCGATGTACCCGAACGCCAACGGCACGACCCAGAACCACGGCCCGGTGGTCGAGGTGAGCTACCTGCCGTCGCAGAACGCCGCCACGGCGCAGCGCTACGGCGCGGGCTGCTACACGCGGCCCGGTTCGTTCTACGAGCTGTTCACCACCGCTGCGGCCTTCGACCTCGCCAACAGCTCGCTGACCATGATCGCCACCGGCAACGGCTACGTGGTGGTGCCGGGCCTCACCAGCTACGTGGCGCCGACGGCGACGGCCACGACGCTCACGCTCGCCAACAACGCCGAGACGACGGTGAACCTGGCCTCGCCGCTGGCCTACCCCGGCGGCACCACCTCGGCGCTGACCGTGTGCAGCAACGGCTTCATCTCGGTCGCCAGCGGCAACGGCACCGGCGCGGCGCCGGCGAGCGGGCCCTTCCTGGTGTTCCCGCAGGCGTGCTGGGCGCCGAGCTGGCACGACTACGACACGACGGTCGGCGGCGCGATCAAGTTCGAGCAGGTGGGCGGCCTGTCCATCGTCACCTGGGAAGGCGTCGGCAGCGTCGGCGTCACCGGCAGCAGCAGCACCTTCCAGGTGCAGTTCGACCGCACCAGCGGCAGCGTGCACTACGTCTGGGGCGTGATGAGCAACGGCGGCAACGGCCACCTGGTCGGCTTCAAGGCCGCCGGCATCGCCCTCGATCCGGGCAACGTCGACCTGTCGGCGACCCCGCCCGGCACCATCCAGGCCGGTCGCGACCTGCTCGGCCTGCGGCTCGATGCCTCGGCCCGGCCGCTGATCAACACCAGCGTCAACCTGGTCACCACCGAGTTCCCGGCCAGCAGCGCGCTCGGCGCCCTGATCCTGAGCTTCACCCAGCACCTGCCCGGCCTGCCGCTGGCCGCCATGGGCATGCCCGACTGCTCGCAGTTCGTCGGCCTGGACGCCTCGTTCCTGCTGCTGCCCGTGCAGGGCTCGGCCACGTTCGCCCTGGCGGTGCCCAACGACCCGGCCCTGAACGGCCTGCACGTGTTCGGCCAGTCGGCGGCGTTCGTGCCGGCGGTGAATCCGCTCGGCGTGCTGTCGTCCAACGGCCTCGACCTGCGGGTGGGCACGCAGTAGGCCCACAGCTGGCCCGGCGGGAGGAAAGCTGGTCGGGGCGAGAGGATTTGAACCTCCGGCCTCTACGTCCCGAACGTAGCGCTCTACCAAGCTGAGCTACGCCCCGACCTGTGGCACCGGCCCCCCCGGGGGGCCGTTGCAGAGGCGGGAAGGGTAGCGTCCGACCCCACTCCGGTCAAGGCAGCCGGCCGCCGGATCCTCATCCCGGGACCCCCGCGCACCGTTCTCCGCGGCGCACCCGCCGCCTATGGTGCCCGCGCATGCGCAACCCGCTCCTGGTCCCGGAACTGCGCGAACTCCTGCAGGAGGGCAGGCAGGCGGAGCTGCTGGAGGTGCTGCAGGACATGCACCCGGGCGACGCGGCCTCGATCCTGTCGGGCCTCGAGCCTGCCGAGGTGCTGACCGTGCTGTCCTGGCTGCCGCCGGTGATGGAACGGGACGTGTTCGGCTACCTGGAGCCGGACCTGCAGGAGCAGATCGTGCTCGGCGGCGGTCGCGACCGGGTCAAGGCCGTGCTGGCCTCGATGGCGTCGGACGACCGCGCCGAGTTCCTCGACCGGCTCGACGAACGGATCCGCGACCGGCTGGTGCCGCTCCTGTCCAACGCCGCCCGCGAGGACCTCCTGCGGCGCAGCCAGTTCGAGGACGACCAGGTCGGCTCCTTCCTCAGCACCGACTACGCGGTGCTGAACCGCCACCTCACCGCCCGCCGCGCCATCGAGGAGCTGCGCCAGCAGGCGCCCAGCAAGGAGACCATCTACTACAGCTACGTCGTCGACCGCACCGGCAAGCTGGTCGGCTTCGTCTCCTTGCGCGACCTGATCCTGGCGCCGGACGAGCAGACCGTCGGCGACCTGATGAAGACCGACATCAAGTCGGTGACGCCGGAGACCGACCAGGAGCAGGCCGCCCAGCTGATCCGCGACTACGACCTGATCGCGCTGCCGG
>CAZMGG010000103.1:16076-21052 GCA_964565715.1 uncultured candidatus Brocadiaceae bacterium
TCTTTCCGCGTGAGCCTTTGGGGGGCTGTTGCTCCCTGGAGGACTTCGAGATGTTGGCCGGCAACACCGGCCACGACGCGGTGGGCGACCACGACCCGCTGGCCACCTCGATGTGGGTGCAGGTCCGGCGGCGGGCGCCGGTGATCTGCCTGCTGGCCCTGTTCTGGGTGGTCACCGCCGGCGTGATCCAGGGCTTCGAGGAGCACCTGAAGAGCGGGCCGACCCTGCTGCTGGCCCTGCTGCCGATGGTGATGGCCACCGGCGGCATGGTCGGCACCCAGGCCAGCGCGCTGGTGATCCGCGCCCTGTCGATCGGCGAGGCCCCAACCGCGCTGCTGCGCACGATCTGGCAGGAACTGCGGGTCAGCACCACGATGGGCGCGGTGCTGGCGGCGATCGCCTTCGTCGACGCCCTGATCGTCAGCCGCCTCGACCCCGGCGGCCCCGAGATCGCCCGCGTCCTGCACATCGGCGCGGTGATCGGCATCGCCCTGATGGCGCACGTGGTGTCGGCGGCGCTGATGGGCGCCACCATCCCGCTGCTGGTGAAGCGCCTGCGCGGCGACCCGGCGATGATCTCGACGCCGGCGGTGACCGCGGTGGCGGACCTGACCGGCGCCCTGATCTACCTGCTGCTGGTCACCGCGCTGCTCTAGCGCCGGCCTACGGCTCCACCGGCCCGTCGTTGGCCGTCGGCGGCTCGCCGCTCTGCATCAGCTGCCGGAGCTGGATGCGGAACTCGCCGCGTTCGTCCGGCTCCGCCTCGCGCCAGCGGCCCTGCTGCCGGCGGCCGTGGATCGCCGAGCCCTGCATCACCACGCTGGTGACGTGCCGCGCCTGCGGCGTGAACACGTGCACCCGGCTCTTCGGCCCGATCACCACGATGGTGCTCTTCTCGGTGTCGAACAGGATCTGCTCGTCGCCCGCCTCGCTGGCGTCGGGGTAGGCCCGCGCCGTCGGCCGCTGGCCCTCCTGGCTGCGCTCCAGCCCGTGCTGGGTCCGCCGCGCCTCGCGCCGGTGCCGGCCCGCCAGCTTCTGCGCCAGGTCCTGCAGCAGCGGCAGCACGAAGGCCTCCTCGTCGACCTCGCCGTTGGTCCGCTTGCCCGCCAGCCGCAGCGACTCCTCGTCGAGCAGCCGCTGGAAGCGGCTCAGCGTGTGCAGCACCGACGGATCGGCCAGGTCCATCAGGTCCACCGCCGACACGGCGTGCAGCCGCAGCCGCGGCCGCCCTTCCAGCGTGGTGCCCAGCAGCAGCTGGAAGCTGAACGCGCAGCGCCCCTCGGCGCCGAGCACGCGGAACAGGCCCGCGTCCACCTGGCCGAGGATCTTGTAGACCGGCGAGTGCTGGCCGAACTCGGCGAGCTGCTGCGTGCGCAGCACCTGGCCCATCGTCACGTGGGTCACCACCACGTCCTCGCCGGCCAGCAGCCGGTCGATCTGCGGATCCTTCCGCTCGATGGCCATGGTCACGAAGTCGCTGAACTTGGGCCGGCCGGTGGAGCCGTAGCCGTCGAACACCTGGCGCGGCTCGGCCGGGCGGCAGCCCTCGGCGTTGGCGCTGCCGTGGAAGTAGCAGAACACGGAGCCCGGCCGCAGGGCCTGCTCGTGCTCGCGGACCTCGCGCACCCGCTTCAGGATCTGCTCGACGGCGGCGCTGGCGGCGGGCCGCAGGTTGGCGTCGTCGTCCAGCGGCACCCGCAGGTTGAGTTCCATGTGGCGCGGCAGGCCGAGCGGATCGACGCCCTCGACGCGCAGCAGCGAACCGGCCAGCCGGGCGAGGTGGCGCACGGCCTCGATGGCGTGATGATCGCCGCCCTCGTCGCGGTGCCGCGGCCGATCGCGCCGCTGCTGATGGCGCTCCTTGCGCGACGGCCGGCCGCCGGCGTTCGGCTGGTTCGGTGGGCCAGGCTGGTTCGGCTGGCCCGGCTGGCCGGGCTCGCCCTCGCCGCGCTCGCCGCGACCCTTGCGCCGGCGTCGGCGGCGCTTGCGCCGCGGTTCGTCACCGGCGCCCTCGGCGCCGGGGGCGCCGCCCTGGCCCTCGGCGGGCGCGTCCAGCGCACCTTGGTGCGGCCCTTCCGGGCCGGCGGGCTGGGCGGAACCAGCCTCCCCACCGGCCGGCGTCGCGGCCGGTGCCGGGGCAGGAGCGGCGGTCGTCTCGGGAGCGGGTTCGGCGCTGCGGGGGTCGGGCTCGGTCACGGGGCGACCAATGTGCAGAGGGCACCGCACCGCCACAAGGGCAGGGGCCGCATTTCCCACCCAGCGCCCCCTGGAAGCCCTATCGCAGCCGGATCACCAGGGCGTCGCTGGCGGCGAAGCCGAGCACGTTGCCGCCCGAGGTGGAAGCGGTCTGCGCGTAGACCTCGAAGCCGTAGACCGCCGGGTTCAGCGGGACCGGGATGGCCAGCCGGGCCTCGCCGACGCCGTCCACCGGCACGAGATACGACGCCTCGTTCGAGGCGTAGAGGCGGCAGCCTGGCGCGCCAAGGATGCCGGCATCGAACGGCAGCGGCCCCAGCCCGGGCCACTGCGTGTCGCTGACGCCGAGCCAGAAGATCGCAAGCCCGTTGGGCTCGGCCGCGCGCAGCTCCAGGGTGAAACTCTGCCCCTGCCGCGGCAGGCCCCGCCAGCCCATGCGCGGCTCCCGCCCAAGCCCGTTCAGGCAACCCTTGCCGAGATACTCGAACGGCGACTCGGAGGCGTTGGCCAGGCTGCCGAGTCCGGAGAAGAACGGGAAGTAGTAGGCCGGCGTGAACGGACCGCTGCCCGACAGGCGCAGGGAGTAGATGTTGGTGATGTCCACATGCCACGCCGGGCCGACCGCGACGACATCGGTCCAAGGGTCGTAGGCCACGACGATCTGGCCCGCAGGACTCACCTGTGTGCCAAAGTCGGGATCGAGGGGCTTCCAGGCCCTGAGCGCCTGAGCCCCATTGCGCGGATCCACCTCGTACAGCCCATCATATCCCATGACAACGAGATTGCCGTCTCGCCCACGCGTCACTTGCACAAGATTGGGAGCAGGCAGGGCGAACGTCGTCACCAAGCGCGCAACCGCGCCGTTGCCAGTCGTATCAAGAGCCCAGAGGCGCGCGGGATCGGTGCTGAATCTGGTCAAGGCAGTGCCCGTCGTGAAGAACAGGTCACGGCCGTCCACAAAGACGCTCGAGACGACGCCGCTGCCCAAGGCGTTCTGCGCAAAGACGTTGCCCACGGCCGTGAACGCCGCGCCGTTGATCGCCTTGGAGACGTGCCCGACATCGCCATTCAGCCCGAGCACCCAGAGCTTGCTGCGCGTAGCCGCAATGTAGCCATTGGCGAATGGCATCGATCCCGGGAGCTCGACCGCGATCCTGTTGCTCGGTACCGTCGGGTCGTAACGAGCCCTGTGATAGCGACTTGGTGGCCCATGACGAAGGAGGTAGATCAGGCCCGCTTCATCAGCCGTGACCACCGTACCCACCATGCCGGAGAAATCAAACGAGACCCAGCTCTGATCCTGCACGATGATTTCGGTCTGTCGCGTCGAACTCACCCAAGACCCGCGCGGCACCTGACATCCGCCGGGTGCACAGGCAAGCGCGATGACGGTGACCCCTGCCATCGACCAGCGAATGAGAAAATGCGCATCATGACCAGCAAGCCACTTCATGGCGCCAGTCCAAACCAGGTGCCCCGGGATGCAGCCCATCGTCCTGTGGGGTTGGTCCCCGAGTATTCCTCCACCACCATCTGCATGAAGTACTTGTCCCCCGCCGCGCCGAAGATAACAGGGAAGACGAAGACGTCGTTGCCGATCGCATTGCTCGACGTGGTGAACACCGTTGTCAGGTTGCGGGCGCCCATCGCAGGGGTCGCAGTGCCCCCGACGAACGCCGGAGTCCACGTCACATCGGGACTGATCGGGTCTTGCTGGAACGAGTAGCAGAGCGTCCATCGGTAGGAGACCGGCTGGTTGTTGCTCATCGTCGGATACTTCCCGGCGCTGGCATCGCGAAGGATGAGTGACCCGCCAACCCGCGGTGGACCATAGGGGTTGACCACGATCGGATGCAGGCCCTGCGCAGGGCCTGCCGTGAACGGCGTGGAGCCCCAGTACCGGTTCAGGTGACCCTGCTTGACAACAAAGGCCAAGCCGAGGTTGGTGCCACCGGATACATAGACGACACCCGAATCAGCACCCGGGGACACGTCCCAGGCACCCAGAAAGCCATCCAGGAATCTCTGCACGGGATTGCCAGGCAGTGGCAGGCTTGTGAAGGCCGTGTCGAAGCTGCCCAGCACCTGAAGGTCTTCGCCTGCCTGTCCCGTCAGGAAGGTGAGACTGATCCCGTCGTTGTACTGGGCCAGGAACCCGGTTCGTCCCAGCCCACGAATATGGTGCACCTTGTCAGGAAACTGCGAGTACCCGAGTGGCTGTACGAAGGGCGTCTCGGTGTCGCTCGTTGCCGAGTCCGCGTCCGCCCCATCGCCCTTCGTGTACGAGAATCGCTCGATGTTGGCCGTGTTGTCTTCCTGCAACCGCCAGAGGGCCGGCGTCGGCGCCGCGGTGGCGTCGAAGTAGACGCTGTGGACGCTCTTGGAAGCAGGTGAATCGACGGTGTTCTGGGGCGCCGTCGGAAACGGGTCGACCACCGGCAGATCGAACACGTCGATGCGCCCATCGGAGCCGCTTGCCGTGGAAGGTCCGACCGATACGAACAGACGATCACCAACGGGCATGGCGTCATGGGGCGGTAGGACGCCGCCAGTTCCTACCGCCTGGTAGTCCATGACGAATCCCTGAATCAGGCCATGCGACGGCTTCGACACCGTCGAAGTCACTGGAGCTCCACCGGCCCCGATCTGGATCCCCACCGCACGACGGTTGGAATCGTCCGTGACCCACAGCGTCCCCCGCGACGCGTCCAGGTAGATCATGTGACACTTGCCGAGCGGTGCGATGCTCGTGTGCAGGAGTCCGGCGCCAGTCCACCAGT
>CAZMGG010000104.1:0-20809 GCA_964565715.1 uncultured candidatus Brocadiaceae bacterium
GGTCATCATCATGACCGACGCCGACGTCGACGGCAGCCACATCCGCACGCTGCTGCTGACCCTGTTCTATCGCAAGATGCCCGAGCTGGTGACCCGCGGCTACGTCTACGTGGCGCAGCCGCCGCTCTACCGGATCAGCAAGGGCAAGACCGTGCGCTACGTCGTCAGCGAGGAGGAGAAGGTCGAGGTGATGGCGGAGCTGGGGCTCGGCAACACCAGCCTGCGGCTGCCCGGCGGCCGCTCGGTGCAGGGCAACGACCTGCGCCGGCTGGTGGACGTGATCGCCCGCATCCAGAGCTCCGAGCGACGGATGCCGGCGGACATCGAGGTGCCGTTCGCCGCCTACCTGGCCGCCGCCGCGGCGCCGGACTTCGAACTGCCCCACTACTACCTGGTGCACGACGGCAAGGGTTCGTTCGTCGACACCGAGGACCAGCTGGATGCGGAGCTCGAACGGCTGCGCAACGGCTCCGACCTGAAGATCTACGAGGGCCCGGAGTCGGATTGCACCCGCGCCGAGGCCGACGTCGAGGTGCACGCGCTGCACCTCGGCAACGCCCTGCGGCCCCTGCTGCAGAAGCTGGCGGAGCACGGCATCATGCCGGACGCCTTCCGGAAGGGCACGGCGGCCTGGACGGTGATGGTCGGCACCGAGGAGAAGCCGGCGCACAGCCTCGGCGAGGCCGCCGAGCTGATCCAGAAGGCCTGCGAGCGGGACGTCGAGGTCTACCGCTACAAGGGCCTCGGCGAGATGAACCCGAGCCAGCTCTTCGAGTCGACCATGGATCCCGCCCGCCGCATGCTCAACCGCGTCATGGTCAGCGACATGGTGGAGGCCGACCGGATCTTCACGATCCTGATGGGGCCGACCGTCGAGCCGCGGCGCGAGTTCATCGAACGGCACGCCCTCGAGGCCACCAACCTCGACGTCTGACCTCCCGGGCGGGGGGCGGACGATCCGACAGACCGGCCGCGGCCGCGGCCACTGAACGCCCTGCCCATGCACCGAACCCGCTACCTGGCCGGCCTCCTGACCCTGGCGCTGACGGTGGTCGGCGTGGCGTTCCTGATCGGCGTGCTGGGTGGCGGCGAGGCCGAACCGGGGCTGTCCCTGCGGATCGAGTTCCGCGACGCCCGGGGCCTGCGGGGCGGCGCCGACGTGCGCTATCGCGGCGTCACCGTCGGCACGGTCCGGGCGGTGCGGATCAGCGAGGACGGCGGCAAGGCCATCGCCGAGCTGCTGCTGGACCAGGCCGGCGCCGCCCAGGCCTGCGTCGACTCGTCGTTCTGGGTGGTGTCGCCGCGCTTCAGCGGGCTGGCCACCGGCGCCACCGGCCTCGACACCCTGGTGCGCGATGCCTACGTGGCGTTCTTCACGCCCGAGGAACGCGGCTCGCCGCTGCAGTCCGGCAGCCTGGTGGTCGGGCGCGAACGGCCGCCGGCGGCGCTGGACCCCGAGACCCTCGAACCGGTGGCCCACGGCGATCTGCTGATGACCCTGCTGGTGCCGGAGAACCACGGGCTGCGGGCGGGCTCGACCGTGGTGTTCCGCGGCGCGACCACCGGCGACGTGCGCGAGGTCGAACTGGCGCCGGACGGCGCCTGGGTGGAAGTGCAGCTGCGCATCCACGGCCGCCACCGGCGCACGATCACCGACAAGACCACCTTCTGGATCGCACGCCCGTACGTCTCGGGAGCGCTGTTCAGCGGCTTCACCGTCGCCGACGTCAGCGCCCTGCTGTCGCCTTACGTCGCCTACCACACGCCCAGCGGCACCGGCACGCCGGTGGAGGACGACTACCGCGCGGTGGCCGCCGCCATGCGGCCCGACGTGCGCATCGACGAGGTGCCGCCGGCGGCGCTGGTGCGACGCGATGCCCCGCCGCCGCCGCCGGCGGATCCGCTGGTGGTGGTGCGGATCGTCTACGCCGCCGTGGAGGACGACTGGTTCAGCCGCAACGACCAGATCCGGCGCAGCGGCACCGGCGTGCTCTACCTGGACGGCGCCGGCCGGCCGCTGGTGCTCACCGCTCGCAGCCTGGTGGACGCGGCGTTCACCGAACGGGACCTGTTCGGCACCGCCGCCGACGTGACCCAGGAGCAGATCAAGGTGATGCTGCCCGGTGGGACGGTGCTGCGGGCCGGCCGGATCTGGGTCGACGCCCAGGGCGGCGACCTCGCCGTGCTCTCCCTGGAGGGTGCCCGGCCGGACCTGCGGGTCACCCCGGGGTCGATGTTCGACTTCGCCGCCGAGCCGCCGACCGGACCCACCGCCGGTCTCGCCCTGCGCTGCGCCGGCGAGGACGGCCGGCCGGAGGCGGCGCGGGACCTGGCTGGCCCCAACGACCTGCCGGCGGTGGATGGCTGCTGGGGCGGGGCGGTGGTGACCGGCAGCGCCGTGCGCGGCCTGCTGGGCCGCACCGCCGGCACCGATCCGGCCCCGCGGCTGCACCTGCTGCGCGACGTTCCCGAGGACCTCCGACCCCGGCGGTGAGCATGACCGACCCGGTTCCCTCCGGCGAGGATCTGCTGGTCTGCCGCGGCTTCGGCCTCGCGCAGCGCCGCGGCGACGTGCTCGACGTCCTGGTGGAGGACGCCACGCTGACCCTGCCGCGCGGCGGCTTCCACCTCCTCGTCGGCCACAGCGGCGGCGGCAAGACCACGCTGCTGCGCATCCTGGCCGGCATCGTCGAGCCCCGCGAGGTGCCGCCGCGCATCACCGGCGGACTGCGTCTGCTCGGCCAGCCGCTGCAGGACGGTTTCCCGGCGGCGCTGCGGGGCCGGGTGGCCGCGATCCTGCAGGACGAGGGCCTGCTCGACGAGCTGTCGCCGCGGCAGAACGTCGAACTGGCCCTGCGCGCGGCGGGCGCGTCGCCGAAGCTGGCGCCGGCCCTGCTGGCCCGGGTCGGCCTCGATCCGGCGCCGGACCGGGTGGCGCTGCTGTCCGGCGGCATGCGCAAGCGTCTGGCGGTGGCGCGGGCCCTGGCCGGCGATCCCGACCTGCTGCTGTGCGACGAACCGACCGCCGGCCTCGACCCCGACGCCGCGCGGCAGATCGCCGAACTGCTGCGCGACAGCAAGCGGCCGGGGCGCAGCACCATCGTCATCACCCACGAGCCGGAGCTGTTCGCCGGGCTGAGCGACGGGATCGTCGCCCTGGATCGCGAGCGCCGCTCCCTGCGGCTGCTGCAGCCCGGCGAGCGCTTCGGCGGCGCCGGCCGCGTGGCGCCCTCGCCGGCCGTGGCCGAGGGCGCGGTGCTGCACGGCCTGCGCCGCCGCCTGCTGCAGGTGGCGGGCGTCGCCGAGACCGTCGGCGAATCGGTGCTGCGCCTGCCGCCGACGGAGCCCGGCCAGGTGCTCCGCACGGTGCTGCGCTGCAGCGTCGAGCCGCTGCCGTTCGTCGCCACCGCCAGCGCCGTGATCGGCGGGCTGGCGACGTTCTTCGCGCTCCGCAACAACCCGATCCAGGGCGCCTTCGAGGGCGCCGTCCTCACCGGCTCCGGCAAGGTGCTCACCGCCGTGCTGGTGCCGATGCTGGCGGGCTTCTTCTTCACCGCCCGCATGGCGGCGGGCGCCGCGGCCCGCCTCGGCACCATGAAGCGCAGCCAGCAGGTGGCGGCCCTGCAGACCATGGGCGTGCGGCCGGCCGACTACCTGCTGACGCCGCTGGTGTGGGGCATGACCCTGGGCCTGCCGGTGGTCACCGCGGTGGGCTGCGTCGCCTCGGCGCTGGCCTCGCTGTTCGCGGCCCGGGTGGTCACCGGTGCCACCACCGCCGGCTGGGCCACCCACTTCTTCATGACCGTCGACGTGGCCGACCTGAAGGTGGTGGCGGTCAAGTCGGCCCTGTCGGGCTACTTGGTGGCGGTGACCGCGTACCACCTGGCCACCGGCCCGAAGCACTCGGGCCGCGACGTCGGCGACGCGGTCAACTCCAGCATCGTGCTGGGGATGGCCTTGGTGCTGGCGGTTCACGCCGGCCTGACATTCTGGCACTACGGCTAGCCGGGCGGCTCAAGTCGCCGGTGCCCGCGGCCCGATAGCACCGTCGTGAAGGGGCTCGAAAAGCTCACCTCGGTCCGTCTCGCGGAGATCCTCTCGCAGCGGGGGACCGTCTCCACCGAGGCCATCACCGACGCCCTCTATGCCCAGGACAAGCACGGCGAGCCGTTCGCCCAGGTCCTGGTCGGCGGCGGCCAGATCACCGAATGGGACCTGGCCAAGGCCGTCACCGAACACTTCCAGCTGCCGTTCGTGATGCCGAGCAACTACTCGGTGACCGACGAGGTCCGCGACCGGCTGCCCCGCGATGTGCTGTTCAAGAACCTGCTGGTGCCGATCGATGCGTTCAACGACGTGGTGATCGTCGTGATGCCGATCCTGACGCACCACGAGGTGCTCCTGCGGCTGCAGAAGGAGCACGACTGTGCGATCTTCCCCTACGTGGGGCTGATCTCGGAGAACAAGAAGGTGCTGGGCACCCTGTTCGACGACTTCAACGGCTGGTTCGAGAAGGACCAGAAACGGCGCGAGCACGAGGCCACCAAGAAGGCCAACACCGACCGTTCCAACTGGATGAGCATCTTCGATGCGGGCGAGCAGGCCATCCAGGACATGATCGCGTCGCGCCCGAAGAAGTAGGGGCGCGCGGCGTCAGCGCAGCGGCCGGTCGAACGCGTTCGGCTCGCCGTCCGTGTCGCCCGGTGCGTCCGTGGGCTGCGCGTTGGCGTCCTTGTCGGCGTCGGCCGGGTCGGCCGGGGAGCGCGCTGCCTCGCCGGGAGCGGGCGAGTAGAGCGCCTCGTTGGTCAGATCGCGCAGCATCCGCCCCGGGTTGGCCACCGCCGCCGGCAGCCGGGCCGCCTGCCGCACGTCGTCGGCGGTCTTCTTGACGTCGCGGAAGGTCTCGTCGCGGTCCATCTGGTCCTTGAAGTCCTGGAAGCCGCGGCGGAGCTGCGCCATGGTCTTGCCCAGCGTGCGGCCGACCTGGGGGAGGTCCCGGCCGAACAGCAGCACGCCGATCACCAGCAGGACGAACATCTCGGGTCCGCCGATGTTGAAGATGAAGCCCAGGGGCACAGACACGCCCGGCGATGATGGGTGCCTGCCGGGGGGGTGTCAACGCCGTCGGCCGGTGGGGATGCGCCGGCCGCCTGGAAGCCCGGGGGGCCGCCCCGTATAGGTGTTGCCCCCCATGAGCACCACCAAGCCCATCTTCGCCCTGGAACGGCTCACCAAGAGCTATCAAGGCAAGAAGCCGGTCCTGAAGGACGTCAGCCTCGTCTTCCTCGAAGGCGCCAAGATCGGCGTGATCGGCGCGAACGGCGCCGGCAAGTCCACCCTGCTGCGCATCATGGCGGGCCAGGACAAGGAGTACGAGGGCGAGGCGCGGCTGGCCGAGGGCAAGACCGTCGGCTACGTGCCGCAGGAGCCCAAGCTGATGGAGGGGCTGACCGTGCGGCAGAACGTCGAGAAGGCCGTCGAGCCGATCCGCGCCATGCTGAAGCGGCACGAGGAGCTGAGCATGAAGCTCGGCGAGGAGCTCTCCGACAAGGAGATGAACCGCGTGATGGAAGACCTCGAGCGGCTGCAGCTCGAGATCGAAGCCAAGGACGCCTGGGAACTCGACCGCCACGTCGAGACGGCGATGACCAAGCTGCACCTGCCGCCCGCCGACAAGAACGTGTCGGAGTGTTCCGGCGGCGAACGGCGCCGCGTCGCCCTGTGCCGCACGCTGCTCGAGCACCCGGACCTGCTGCTGCTGGACGAGCCGACCAACCACCTCGACGTCGAGACCGTCGGCTGGCTCGAGGAGACGCTGCGCGACTACAAGGGCACCGTCGTGGTCATCACCCACGACCGCTTCTTCCTCGACCGCGTGGTGGGCTGGATGCTGGAGATCTGGCACGGCCGCGCCATCCCCTACCAGGGCAACTACAGCCAGTATCTCGAGCAGCGGGCCCGCAACATGGCGGTGCAGGAGGCGCAGGAGAAGAAGCGCGCCAAGTTCCTGGAGCGCGAGCTGGAGTGGCTGCGGATGAACCCGCGGGCGCGCACCACCAAGACCTCGGCCCGCGGCGGCAACTCCGAATCGTGGGTGGGCCTGGGGGGGGCGGCGCGCGCCCCCACCGTCGAGCTGCACATCCCGTCGGGCAAGCGGCTGGGCGACACGGTCGTCCGCTTCGAGAAGGTGACGTTCGCCTACCCCGGCACCGACCACAACGTGCTGGAGAACGTGTCGTTCGAGATGGCGCCCGGCGACATCCTCGGCATCGTCGGGCCCAACGGCACCGGCAAGACCACCTGCCTCAAGCTCATCACCGGCAAGCTCAAGCCCGACGCCGGGCGCGTGGTGGTCGGCCAGACCGTCGACCTCTGCTACGTCGACCAGGAGCGCGAGTCGCTGGACCCCACCAAGACCGTCTGGCAGGAGATCAGCGACGGCCAGGACATCCTCAAGCTCGGCAAGCTGGAGGTGAACAGCCGGTCCTACGTGGCCAAGTTCAACTTCACCGGGCCGGACCAGCAGCAGCTGGTCGGCTCCCTGTCCGGCGGTCAGCGCAACCGGGTGCAGATGGCCAAGATGCTGCGCCGCGGCGGCAATCTCATCCTGCTGGACGAGCCGACCAACGACCTGGACCTCGACACCCTGCGCGTGCTCGAGGAGGCGATCCAGGAATTCCCCGGCTGCATGGTGGTGGTCTCCCACGACCGCTACTTCCTGGACCGCATCTGCACCAAGATCGTCGACCTCGGCCACTACGAGCCGGGCAAGTACCTGGACAGCCTGTAGCGGCGGCGCCAGCTCGCTATTTCTTGAAGCCCGCCACCAGGCCGAGCGCCGCCAGGCCCGCCGCCGGCAGGCTGCCGGTGATGAAGGTGCGGAAGCGGTCGGATTCGCGTTCGATCCGCTGCGCGAACGACTCGAACAGCCGGTCGATGTCGTGCCACTTCACCTCGATCAGCTCGAAGTAGGACAGCAGGAACAGACAGATCAGCAGGAGCCCGACCAGCAGGGCCGCCAGCTTGAGGGTCTTGCGCACGGCCAGCCCGATGCAGAAGCCGGCGACGAAGCTGAAGCCGAGGCGGAAGAAGCCCGCCGACACCGGTTCCTCGCCGGTCGCGGCCGCCGGCTGGGTGCCGCCGGTGCCGCCGGTGGGCCCGCCAGGCACGAAGCTGTTGCCGGTGAGGCTGCTGCCGGCGCCGTTGCCGCCGCCGGTCGCGGGCGGCTCCTGACCGCTCTCGACAACCATCAACACGGCGCCGGTGACCAGCAGCAGCAGGGCGCCGAGGAGGAGGACCTTCTTCCAGCCCGCCAGGGCGGCGAACCAGCCGGTGGATGGGTCGGGTGAGTGCGTGCGTTCGGCCATGGACCGGATCATGGTAGGCAGGGAGGGGCGTGGCCGAAACGCGGGACCGGAGCTGCATCGGGCCCGGTCGCCCGCACGCTGCTGCAGCGGCGCGCCCTGGACCAGGCTACGCACTACAACGCATTGGCGTGCGGACTCGACCCGGACGGCGGCGGCTGCAGTCATCTGCAGGACCTGATCGTGCAGGCGCGGCTCAGCTTCGGCTACTGAGACGGCGCCCGTTCCGCCGCGCGGCGGAATCGACATATCCTGGTATCCGGAGCCAGGATATGCACAATGCCGGCATGAGAATCGCATTCCTGCGGAGGCTGCTCGCCGGCCTCTCGATCATCCTCTGCGCTCCATTCGCCAAGGCGCAGGACAAGGTGACGATGGTCAATGGCGATGTCGTCACCGGCCAGCTCGGCACCATGGCCGACGGCAAGCTGACGATCAAATCGCCGCTGCTCGGCGACGTCACCGTCGCCCTCGATCAGGTCGCCACCATCGCCACCCAGGAGAACGTCAGCATCCTGACCAAGGACGGCGAACTCCTGAAGCGCCGGATCACGGGCATCGACGCCGGCAACCTGCTGCTGTCCGGCGGCGGCGAGGGCGACCCGGCGGCGCCGTCGGTGTCCCTTGCCTCCCTCGACAAGCTCAATCCTCCGGCCGACCCGCCGCCGCAGTGGACGGGCTCGCTGGCCGTCAATGGCACGCTGAGCACCGGCAACACCGAACGGCGCGCCATCGGCCTGGCGCTCGACGCCGTACGGCGCAGCGACATCGACCGGTTCACCGTCGATGCCGCCTGGGACTATGCCGAAGACAAGCAGATGGGCAGCTGGACCCTCAATCAGCGGCGGGTCGGCGGCGGCCTCAAGTACGACTACTTCCTGAGCAAGCGGCTGTATGTGCTGGCCACCGCCCGGGCGCTGGGTGACTCGCTCGCCGACATCAACCTGCGCTTCACCTCCGGCGTCGGTCTCGGTTACCAATGGATCGAGACGGACACCATGGGGTTCTCGACGGAAGCCGGTCTGTCCTACTTCAACGAGAACTACCGTTCGGCGACGCCCTCGGTGGACTACATCGCCGCCCGTCTGGCCTACAAGCTGACCTGGGCGTTGAGCGACACCACCCGCCTGATCCACGGCGTCGAGGCGTTCCCCAGCCTGGAGGACGCCAATGACGTCTACCTGGCCAAGGACACCCGTCTGCAGATGGACCTGACCAAGGCGATGTTCGCCCAGTTCCAGTGGGTCTGGGACTACGACAATACGCCGAGCCCAGGCCGCGACCGTTCCGACCACCGCTTCCTGGTGTCGGTCGGCTGGAAGTTCTGAGCGACGGTCAGAAGTCGGCCGCCGACCCCGGCCCGTGCAGACGGCTGCTGCCGTACCAGTCGGGCTGCCGGGGCTGGACCTGGCCGAACAGCCGCGGCGTGAAGTCGATCCGGAAGGTCACCTCGTCGAGGAGCGGCTGATAGGCGGCCCAGACCATGATCTGCCAGTCGTGGTCGCGGCGGACCAGGCCGCCGGACCAGCCGAGCCAGTCGTCGGTCTGCAGGTCGCGCTGGGCGCCGGCGAAGACGTCCCATCGTCCGAACATCTGGGTCGACGCGCCGAGCCCGGCGGCGCCGTCCACCGCCCGGTCGGTCCGGTACTCGAGGGTCCAGTCGAACCCGGCCACCTTGCCGAACCGCAGCTCGGTGTTGAAGGTGCGCATCCCCGTGCGCCAGTCGTGCTCGCCCTCGACGCCGAACGCCAGGTTGTCGAGCGGCAGGCCGGGCGTGCGCGGCCGCACCAGCAACTCGTACTCGAACAGGCCGAGCTGCTCGCCGCCATTGTCGCGGGCGCTGTTTGGGAAGAGGTTCTGCGCCAGGTCGACGAACAGGAAGTCGCGGGGATACGGCCCGTCGGGGCCGGGCTCCATCCGCTGCAGCAGGTTGCGGGCCTCGAACCGCACCCGGGTCTCCTCGTCCAGCGCATCGACGTCGTCGAACTGGCGGAACTCGCCGGGCTCGCCGTCGACCCGGAAACGGTTCTGCAGGGCCACCGACGGCGCCAGCACGTGCCGGAGGCCGTCCTCGTTGCCGTCCCGGTCGAGCCAGCGCCAGGTGCGTGACATCCGGGTGCCGGCCCGCACGCCGGTCTCGTAGGCCATGCGACCGGTGGAGTCGCCGACCACGTCGGAGTCGTACCAGGTGCCGCGGAGCGAGGCATAGGGCCGCAGCGTGAGCACGCCCAGCGGGAACGGCGCCGACAGTTCCACGAGCTGGTCGGCGCGGAAGGTCCGGTCGGCCACCCGCATGCCGAAGCGGTCGTCGAAGTCGGAGCGGCGCTGGCCCAGTTCGCTGGCGGTGTCCAGCACGATCGGCGTGTCCCACGGCGTCATGCCGATCGGCTGGCTCACCAGGTGGAACGTCGACACCGGCAGCTCTTCGGTGAAGGCCGGCGCCAGCGAGCGGTCGTCGGCGTAGCTGAACTCGTCGAGGTTCCAGCGGCCGCCCAGGGTGAACAGGCGATTGTCGGACCGCGAGTGCAGGTAGGCGCTGGTCTCCGGCAGCTCCAGGTTGCGGTAGTCGCCACCGTGGAACTCGGAGTAGACCGCCGGGTCGGCGGCGCGGAACAGGGTCAGATCCAGATGGGTGCGTTCGCCCAGGTGCACGCGATTGCGGGTACGCACCAGGGTCCGATCGGTGTCGTCGATCGGGCTGCCGTCGATGCGACTCACGATCTCGCGGCGGTCCTGGCCCTGGTCGTCGAGCCAGAAACCCTCCAGCGAGCCCTCGTACAGCCCCTCGGCCCGGTAGGTGACCCGGCCGTCCAGCGGCACGCCGCGCGCCTCGACGTAGTTGATGCCGAGCAGCCAGTCGCCGCGGAACTCGTGGGCCGGCCGCCCGGTCAACCACTCGTGCAGCGCGCCGCCGGCGGAGTTGTACTGCAGGCCGACGTCGACGCCGACCCGGGCGCCCTCGGCGCTGCTGTAGCCGGCGCTGGCGCTCTTGATCGGGAACTCGCTCTGCTCACCGGTGAAGAAGTGCGCGTCCGGGATCGGCAGCACCGAGGTGCCCGAGAACTGCAGACGATTGCCGCGGCTCCACACCTCGAACTGCTCGCCGCGTTCGATCACCTCGACCTCGCCGGACAGCACGGCGACGTGCGGCTGGCCGGCGGTGCACGACGTCACTGTGGCGTTGCGGCCGGTCCAGCGTTCGCCCTGCTTCACCATGCGCGGTGCCCGCACGACCAGGGTGTGGTCCTGGCCGTCGCGACCGGGCGTGGCGTAGCGCAGCTCGACGCCCTCGAGCTCCATCCGGTCGTCCAGCGGCGAGATCCACAGCCGGTCGGCGCGGGCCACCAGCATGCCCTGCCGCTGCACGGTGACGCCGCCCTCGAAGTAGAGCAGCCGCGGCAGGCGCAGGCCGAGCTGGGCGCGGCGGTCGGCGGTCAGGTCGCCCAGCGGCTCCGGTCCCTGGCCCGCGGCCCGCAGGAACGACGCGATCCGGCGGGCCAGCACGTCGGCGGTGAGCACGCGCCGCGGATCCGGATCGGGCACGCTCCGGCGCGGCAGGCCGCTGCCCTCGCGTTCCGCCAGCAGGCGGCCGACCTCGTCGCGGTCCAGCAGCAGGATGCCTTGCTGGCCGTGCACCTCGATGCCGAGCCGCGGCCAGACGAAGCGGAACGCGCCGCCGAACAACCACTCCTCGTAGTCGTCGGTGGCGGTCACGTCCCACTTGCCCGCCTGCAGGTCCCAGACGCGGTTCTCGTCCGGCTGTGCCTGCTGGGCCCGGGCGCCGGCCGCGGCCGCCAACGCCAGCAGCACTGCCGCGCGATGCGACCGGCGCGTCATCGGTCGGGACCGTTCCCCTGGCCTGTCTGCGACACGCGGCTGTGCCAGGTGTTGAGGCTCATGTTCTGGTAGTTGGCCACGGCCTTCTGGGTGATCGCCGTCAGGCCGTTGGGCAGCCAGATCTCCGCGCCCGCCGGATCGGCGACGGTGCACTGGCTGCGGCGCAGGTCGAGGGTCAGCTCCGTGGCGCGGGCCTGGATGCGCGACCAGTCGAGCCGCACGCCGCGGCGACCCTGGATCAGGATGACCTCGCCGGTCTCGGGCCGTCGCACCATCGACAGCTGCTCGGCGGTGACCCGCATGCCGGCCGGATCGGGCGTTCCCTCGGCGGTGAGCGCCTGCGCCGCCACCGGACCGTCGAACAGCACGCGGTCCGGCAGCACCTCGATCTCGCCGGCGCAGCGGCCCTGCAGATCGGCCAGCGCGTCGCTGCCGCGCCGCTTGGGGTCGCGCAGCAGCAGCACCGGCTCGTGCCGCAGCTCTTCGCCCGGATACGCGGTCAACAGCCGCAGGCGGCTGCCGGCGGTGCGATCGAACAGCACCTGCGGCGAATCGGCCTGCAGCCAGCGGCCGCTCGCCTCGGTGCGGACCAACCGGGCCACGGCGCCGCGCGGATCGCCCCGCAGCAGGCCCGAACCCGAGGCGGTGGCCAGCAGGAGCAGTTCGCCGTTGCCGCGCACGTGTTCGGGCCCGGCCGGCCCCTTCGGCTCGGCGGCCGGCGCCGTGCGGGTGAGGTCCGCGTCCACCGCGCCCTCGGCCAGCAGCCACGGCTGGCCGAGATCCAGGCCCGGCAGCCACCCCAGGCTGCTGCCGAGCCCGCCCAGATGCGCGTCCAGCACCTGCCGCGGCACGGCGAACGGCAGCGCCCGCACCCGATCGGCGGTGAGCTTCACCTGGTCGCCGCGCCGTTCGTCGGTGGCCTCGAGCTGCGCCCGGGCGCCGTCCTCGGCCCGCGCGTCGAGCACCGCGCAGCGCGGGCCCAGTTCGTGGATGCGCACGAACGGCGCCGCGAGGCTGGCCGGGCCGCGCGTCGGACCGCCGGCGAGGCGTTCCAGCCGTGCCGGCGCGCCGGCGCCGCCGCGCAGGTCCCAGGTCCGCGGGTCCGGCCGCGTCACCCTCGCCGCCGTCGCCGTCAGGCTCTCGGCGCCGCGCCGCAGTTCGCCGGTGAGCGCCGGTCCGCCCGCCGACGATTCCAGCAGCGTCACCTGGCCGTCGGTCTCCTGCGCCACCAGGTCCAGCCGTTCGGCGCCGCGCACCGAGCCGCCGCCCTGGCCCTGGTCGGCCTCGATGTGGGGCCCGCCGGCGCGCAGCGTTGCCGTGATGCGGCCGTCCGCCGCCCGGGCGAAGCGACAGGTGCCCTGGCCGCGCAGGTGCAGCTCGCCGTGCTCGATGTGATAGCGATGGCCGCTGGCGTCGGCGAGTCCGGCCGGGCCCAGCACCAGCGTCTCGCTGCCGCCCTGCCGCTCGATCCGGAGGCCATCGTTGCCGGCGATGCGCACCGGCGGCTGCACGATCCCGCCCCGCGCGGTGGTCGGCCGCTCGATCGTCACGGCGCCGCGACCGCGCGCCACCAGCACGCCGTCGCCGCCGTCCGGCAGGTCCACCCGCAGGCCGTCGGCGGCGCCGACCACGGTCCCGTCGGGCAGCGCCGCCGTGCTGCCGCCCTCGAGCACCGCCGTCTCGAAGCGCCGCACCTGGCCCAGGCTCCAGAGCGGGAAGCCGAGGCTGCGGGCGGCGTTGGCCGCGGCGATGCCCGGCCGCAGCAGGTGGATGCGGCGCGTGGCGGTGAAGCGCGTCTCGCCCTTGCCGTCGGTCTGCGTCAGCGCGCCGGCCCCGCCCCAGCCGGTGATCAGCACCGGCTCGCCGAAAGCGTCGGGCAGCACCGACAGCCGCGGCGCCTGCAGTTCGGCGTCGCTGCCGCTCGCCCTGGCCGGCGCGCCGTCCAGGTCGAGGCGCGTCCAGCGCGTGCGGCCGCCCTGGGCCGCGCCGCCAGCCTCGCGTTCGTGCAGCAGCCAGGCCACCAGCCGGTCGCCCCGCACGAGGACCGGCCCGCCGGCCGCCGCCCTTCCGGCCTCGCCGTCGCCGCCCGACAGCCGCAGCCGCGCGCCGGACAGCTCCAGCTCCACGGCGTCGTCGACGGTCAGCAGCCCCGTGCCGTCGGCCAGGTCGTGCACCAGGCCCAGCCGGCCCCGGGCCCGCACCGTCACCTGTCCGGTGGTGAACACCGGATCGTGCAGCACCGTCAGGTCGAGCCGCTGCAGCTGCTCCTTCTCGCTCCGCGGCAGCCGCGCCTGCAGCCCCTTGCCGATGAGCGTTGCCGGCCGTTCGCCGCCGATCACCAACGACACCATGTCGTCGTCGTTGGGCGTCAGCAGCTGCAGCTCGTGGTCGAGCACCCGCAGCCGCGCCTGGGGCAGCGTGGCGGTGAACGGCGGCAGGCCCGAGTCCGCCACCGACCGCAGCTCCGCCTGCTGCAGGAACACGTCCTTGTCCTGGCGCACCGACACCTGGCCCCGCTCGTCGCGGCCCAGCGCGACGATGGCCTCGTCGGCGGTCAGGTCGGCGGCGTGGGTCCGGCCGTCGAACAGCTTCACCCGCACCTTCTGCAGGCGCTGCAGGCCCTCGCCGGCCGGGCCGCTGTCGGCGCACTCCAGGGCGTACATCGGCAGCACGTCGATGCCGCCGTCGGGCCGCCGCACCTCCCGCGTCGGCTGCAGCCGCAGCTCCCCGTGCACCTGCACGCCGACGCCGTGCGGCCCCTGCATGCGCACCGTCGACCCTGGCTGCGGCCCGGTCGGCTGCTGCGGCGCCGGTTGGATCGGCTGTTGCGGATCGGCCGGCGTCGTCGTGCCGCCCGCCGCCACCGGCCGCTCCTGCATCATGTCGTCGTCGCCGATCGCGTACTTCAGCACGACGAAGCCGAGCGCCAGCAGCAGCACGAACGCCAGCACCCGGCGGATCACGGCAGCCCGCCCTTCGCCACCACCTCGGCCCACGCGCCGCGGGCCTTCAGCAGCAGTTCGACCACCTCGCGCACGGCGCCGAAGCCCGCACCGGTCCGCGTCACGTGGTGCGCCGCGCGCTTCACCTCCGGCCGGCCCTCGGGCACCGTCACCGCCAGGCCGCAGCGCCGCAGCACCGGGAGGTCCAGCAGGTCGTCGCCGACGTAGGCCACCTGCAGGGGCTCGAGCCGGCGCGCGCGCAGGATGCCGTCGAAGGCCCGTTCCTTCTGCAGCGTCTCCAGGTGCACCTCGTGCACGCCCAGTTCCCTGGCCCGCTGCTGCACGACCGCGCCGCCGCGCCCCGACAGGAAGCCCGACAGCCCGCCCGCCCGATGCCAGTACACGATCCCCGCCGCGTCCTGCACGTGGAAGCTCTTGTACTCGCGCCCCTCGGCGTCGAAGTGGACCCTGCCGTCGGTCAGCACGCCATCGACGTCGAGCAGCAGCAACGCGATGGCCCGCAGCTTCGCCCTGCCCGGCAGCGGCCGGCCGGCACCACCTCGCCTGGATCCGCCGCCGGTCATCCGATCTTCAGGTCCAGCAGGTCCTGCACGTCGAGCAGCCCGACCAGCCGGCCGTCGCCATCGACCACCGGCATCTGGTCCACCGACTTCTGGTGCATCAACGCCAGCGCCTCCAGGGCGAACGTCTCCGTCGAGATCGTGCGCGGCGACCGCGTCATGACGTCGTCGATGCGCCGTTCCCGCGGATTGGCGAGGCCCTGTTCGATCAGCCGGCGCAGGTCGCCATCGGTGAAGAACCCCGCCAGCGCGCCGTTCCGCTCGACGATGCTGGTGGCGCCGGGCCGCCCCGGCGTCCGCGTCATCACCTCGATCGCCTGCAGCACGGTGGACCCGCACGCCACCGCGGGATTGCGCGCCCCGGTCCGCATCAGCTCGCCGACCTTGAGGAGGCGCCGGCCGAGATCGCCGCCGGGATGGAATCGCGCGAAGTCCTCGGGCCCGAACTTCCGCCCCTCCTGGATCACCAGGGCCAGCGCGTCGCCGAGCGCCATCATCGCCGTGGTCGACGCACTCGGCGCCAGCGCCAGGGTGCCCGCCTCCTCGATCGGCCCGAGCTCGAGCACGACGTCGCTGTGCCGACCGAGCGTCGAGTCGCGGCTCTGGGTGACCGCCACCAGCGGCACCGCCGCGTTCTTGACGTGCGGCACGAGCCGCAGCACCTCCTCGGTCTCGCCCGACTTGGAGAACGCCAGCAGCAGGTCGCCCCGGGTGACGCGCCCCAAGTCGCCGTGGATGGCCTCGGCGGGGTGGAGGAAGATCGACGGCGTGCCGGTGGACGCCAGGGTCGCCGACACCTTGGTGGCGATGATCCCGGCCTTGCCCATGCCGGCGGTGACGACCCGGCCGGGCAGCCCCAGGGTCATCTCCACGACGCGGACGAAGTCCGCGCCGAGCCGTTCGGCCACCTGCCGCACCGCCAGCGCCTCCTGCTCGATGATCGAGCGGGCGCGTTCGATCCTGGGATCCATCGCGTCGGCAGAGTAGCACCCCGCAGAGGGACTTTCGCCGGTTCCGGGAAGTCGACGTGGGGAGGGTGCGGGCTGCCATGGTGCGCCATCCTCGAGTCGGGCTTCACCAGCCAGGGCTCTGTTGCGGCTGTTGCCCGGGACAGGCACCTGCCCGGTGCCAACGCTGCGCGGTGCATGCCGTCCCGCGCCGTCGAGTGGTTGCGGAGCGAGTGCAGCGATCTGTCCGGCGCGCTGTGGGGAGGGACGATTCCGCGACCGCTTTTGGAGGGTGATGCGTCTTCTCCTCATGCCGCGCCCTGTCGGAGACGCATGACGACAACAAGCAAGACCGCGGCGCCGGGACGAGCCATGGGGTCACCCGACGCGCGCCCCTTCCTCAGCCGCTATGCCGCAGCGATCGCCCACTTGCTGCGGTGGAGACGGCGCGAGCCGGTGATTGGGGAACAACTCCCGCCGCCCGACCTGCCGGTATCACATCCCCCACAGGCGGAGAACGCACCCGATGCCATCTTCCAGGTCTCGGGATGGAGGTTCGTGTTGCCGCGTGCGCTCGAGGAGATGGTCCGGTTCAGCATCACCGTCGCCTACCCCGAGGAAGGTGGCTCGGGGACCGGGATGGTCTACCGCATCCTCGATCCGACCTGGTACGACGCTGCGACCTCGTGATCATCCAGCCCCAACCCCACAGGACTTCCCTGGCCGTGCATCCGCATGGTGCGGACGAGTGCGCGACCATCTGACCCCAGAACCTGACCCCAGAAGGACGACCAAGCCATGATCCCAGGACGTACCCTCGCCGCCGGCGAGGAAGTGTTCACCGATTGGTTCCCGCGCGGTGGCGACAACATCATCATGCGCGCGCAGGCCATCGATCGCAGCGGCACCACGCTGGGCTGCGACATCACGCTCTACACCAAGAACGCGGATGACACCGGCAACGGTGCACCGGTCGAGGAGCCCGGCAGCTCGACGGCGATCAAGCTGAGCCTGGGCACAACGAGCACGGCGGTGCAGAGTCGGGTGTTCGAGTCGGCGGCGACGGGTGGGGCAGCCAACAAGGGGGTTCTGCAGATGGTGCGGTACCTCATCACGGTCACCGGAGGGTCGGCCAACGACGGCAAGTGGCTGACCATCCGCCTCTTCCCGCCGATCTTCTTCGACACGGGCAAGCCGTAGAGCGGTGATGCGCAGGGCCTGCTACCATCCGGAGGCGTCATGGGTTGCGGAACAGCATCGAAGACCGTGCGGCTGACCTGGGCCGATTCTCACGGCGACCAGGCAGGGCTGTGGGACGTCAAGAGTTCTGTGGCGGCGCGTACCAGCCGCGACCTACGTGTCGGCAGCCGGAGGAGCCGGCGGTCACGGTGTGCCGCCGCGGGCAACTCGGGTGGCAGTGGCGGCGGCGATATCGGTTGCGGCGGCTTCTGCGGCGGAGGCTGCGGCACCAAGGACAGCACGGTCGGGACGGTCCCGGGCTGGGGCGCGGAGGATGCTGTGGCACGGGATGTCTGGGATCGGGGGAGCGCGGTGGCGGCTCTCCGGCAGAGGTTCAGCGGCGCCATCGCTGGGCAAATTCCGGTAGTCAGCAGCAATCTGCCCTCCGGCAGGAATCCGGGTCAGGGGACCGGCTTGAGCCTGCGCTCTTCAGCCGGCTCGTCCAGCGCCCCTGGCGGACCCACATCCGGCGGCGGGTCATCGGTCGACTGCTACCACCGCTCGAGCGACTGCTGCTCCTGCGAGCCTCGTGGTTGCGATGGCGAGCCACCAATGGCCACGTTCGAGACCGCGGATGCCGTGTCAGTCGAGGCTCCCCGAGTTGGCGCCCTGCTCCGGACTGGTCCGGAAGCCCCACCTGGAGGTGGTGGAGCACGGACCAAGGAGGAGTGCGAGGGGCCGAACAGCCACGACTGTGTGTGCCATTGGAATACAAGCTGCGATAATGCGGACAGGTGCTGCTGCGTCCAGAGCATTTGCATCACCAACGCTGGCCCGGCGAATCCAGAGCCTGGGATTGCGAGAAACCGTGTTTTCTGGGAAGCCCTGGTGACATGGCCTCCACAGCTTGGTGCCACATGTGCATCTGATTGGCATGAATACAAGATTGGTGTTCCCCCGAAGCATTACCTCAGGTGGACTCCTTGGAATTGGAACGACGCCAACGACCCTAGATCATACCAGAATCCGACTCCAGACCCACTCTGGTCCGGGCCATTGAAGAACAAGTCCGGAGTCTCCCTCCGACAGAACGATGCACCAGGCTTGGGACCCAGCATGCAGGCTCTGATATGGGTTTCCGTAAAGAGCGGCTGTCCCCCGCAAACCCCAGGCTGCCTTGACTGCTGCCTCTTGATTCTGGTTGCCAATCTGAGAGGTCGCTTCTTCATGCAGGCTGCGGGCGGATGTGCGACACCGGGCAGCGAGCTGTGCCAGAGGCCTCCGTTCATCGGCCTTGGCCCACACGATCCCTGGGGCAATCAACGGCTGCCGACGGACGTGTTTGATTCATGGGTGAATTCAATGGGGGGCAAAGGCCACCCGGTGCGGCCCAGAGTGGTTGCCGAAGGTCTTGGGAATCGCAAGTGTTGGTTCTAATGGGAGCCACATGGGCAATGTTCGGGATGGCTCCCACATTGGCGCTCGCCTGCCCCCAGGGGCATGGTGTCATTGAGCCATCGGCATTGTTGCGAGTCGAGGGCAACGTGGTCAATTCTCTGGGGGCTCCGATCGCAGCAGCGAGGGTCGTGGCCCGGAATGGCGCATTGCTTCTAGGTGAGACCGGTGCGGACGCCAGTGGTCGTTTTGTTCTCACTGGCTTGCCCAGGACGAAGCTGACGGTTTCCGCCACGACTCAGGGTCATGCGAGCGTCACGCGTGAAGTCGACGGATCACTCGGTAGCATTCAGTGCTTTGAGTTGACTCTACACGAGATCGGCAAGATCCGGGGGTGCGTGACGGATTCCGAACATGTTCCTCTCGCAGGGGCATTTGTGTTTGCTATTCCGAGTGATGCATATGTAGCCAGCGTTCATGGAGCCACTTCAGTCGCGACTGACAAGAACGGCTGCTTCGAAGTGGAGTGTGTGCTGGGCAACTGCTCTGTCTACGCATTCTCGCCGTTCCATGCGCACGCCAGTGTCTCCATCTGTCTTCGCGATGATGCGACTCTTGCTACCATGCCCCTTCTGAGGGGCGCCTCTCGTAGGATCCGCATATGTGTGAACGGCAGTGTCCCGGCGGCGGACGGAATTGCGGTCGCACTACGAGCGACGAATGTTCCGGATGAAGTGACGTGCGCACTGAGCCGCCTTTGGCCCATGGCACGCACGCATGAAGGGTGGGATCTTGTCGGATTGCCAGGGTCCGTCGAATTCGACGCAGTTGTCCTGACGGCGCGTCGTCAGGCAGTTGTTCCAGGCGCGCACCCGCTGTGCTTTGGCGAGGCGACGAAACAAGGGTCTGATGCTTGTATCCATGTTGCGCTTGTGGCGGTTGGTAGTCCCATTACACAGAATGCTGGCGGCGATGTGGCTGCGGAGGCCATCGGGGATCGCCGATGCATCCGAGGCACGGTCGTCGACGCTCGCGGAAAGGTCATTGCGGGGGCTCGGGTGACGGTGTCAATCGGCGATGCGGCCCGCGCTGAATCATTCAGTGAGCTGGATGGTGCATTTCGCCTGGTCTTGCCGGCGGCGACTTCTGAGGAATCGACCAAACGCTTCCGCATTGGCATAGACAGTATTGAAGGATCATATAGGTACGGGTACACGATGCGAGACACGGAAGTGCACCTCGGAAGATTGCGCCTGCAGCAGAATACGATTCGCGGTAGGGCTGTTGATGCGGCAGGACTCGGCTTGCCGGGCGTGGGGGTGTGTCTGTGGGCGGAGGCCCCTGACAAGAGCTGGGAGTGGCTTCAGCTCTCGGTGGCCACCAGGATGGGCGACTACTGTTTTCGCAATATCGCTGATGGGACCTATATCGTCACGCGAGGGAAGGACGACCTGGAAAGGCCGCGTCAGATTGCAAGACTGCACATTGAGGGCGGCCGGTGCATCACGGTCGAGTAGCGGGGGCGATCCCCGCGACGCCGGCCGACGGTCGTTTTAGCGGGGCTCGACGGGGGGCCATGGTGCGGGCGCCCGTGAGCGCGTGGCGCGACGTCGCCAGTGGAGTACTTCCTGGGCTGGCAGAATGGTCACCCTTGGCGCAATGCGATGCCGACGATAGTTGCCGCATCTCCCGAAGGGGAGAGGAGATGCAATGCACGTGACATCTTGGCTTCATGCACTGTTGACGCCGGCCGTCATCTGTGGTTGCGGTGTGACCAACCATGCGGATAGGCGGGAAGCCGAGCCTTCAAGCTCCGGGTTCGGCTATGTAAGCAAGCCAGCGTATCTGGATCATGTTCGCCGCGTGGCCGCCCTCGAGATCTTGGCGAATGAAGTGGACCCCGCAGATCGCGTGTCTGGCGGTGCTGCGGTGCTGTGGGCCGCCGCAATTGGTGGCGTGAGCCCATGCGATCTGGTCTTGGATGCCTCGAAGGGGGATGTCATCATCACCGTCCTCGACGGCCACGGGAACTGCCACAGGCCGTTGTCGGGATCTGATCTGCTGCAGCGCCGTGGGCTGGAGATGGTGCTGCTCTACGGAGAGCATCGATTCATATTGCACGCGTGGACCACCATGAAGAACCTTCTACGAAAGCGGATGAATGGACTCGGGTACGACTTCGGTAAGCCTCAAGAGTACAGCCGAGACGCTGGCCATGTACGAGGTCGAAATCGTGGCAGCGCGAATGGAGAACAGCAGATTGTGGTTCGAGACGAGCATCGGCGAGTTGTGTTCCGTATGGATGCCCTGAGTGGCGTGGCCGATGGAGAAGCTGCGGGAGCGCGGCCTGCACAAACTGCTCGGCACGATCCAATACCCGGGGAACAAGACGGCATGAACAAGACCATCGGTCAGCCGGGTGCGGGAAAACCGCACGCACGGTTGGAAAGGGGGGCTTGGTTGCTCGGGGCTTGCTTCTTCAACAAGGTCCAGTAACCAAGCTCTACCAATGCGAGACCGCGACCTGTACGCCACGATTCTTGGCCTGCCTTCCCCTTGGGTCG
>CAZMGG010000105.1:0-20525 GCA_964565715.1 uncultured candidatus Brocadiaceae bacterium
GGGCAAGATCATGCGCCGCATCCTGCGCAAGGTCGCCGAGGGCAACTACACCGAGCTCGGCGACATCTCGACGCTGGCGGAGCCGCAGGTGGTGGAGCACATCGTCCAGGGCCACCGAGAGAAGGCGCGCAAGTAGCCCGCAGGCCGGTGCCGCCCGCCGTAGCAGGCGCCATGCGTTCCCGCCTGCTGCTCGCGTCCTGCCTGCTCGCCGCCCTCCCCGCGCTCCCGGGCCAGGCGCCGCCCGCGCCCCTGCCGCCGATCCCGGCGCCGCCCGACAAGGCCGAGTTCCTGGCCCGCCGCCAGGCCCTGGCCCGCGCGGTGGCCCTCTCCCAGCGCGAGGGCCACGTGGTGATCCTGGTGCGCGGCGCCAGCAAGCGCGCCGACTTCGGCGCCTTCGTGCAGGACCAGGACTTCCTCTACCTGACCGGCATCCAGGAGCCCGACCTCGCCCTGCTGCTGGTGCCCGGCCCCGAGGGCACCCTGCTGGTCGACGAGCTGCTGGTGCCGCCCTTCTCGCGCTTCGCCGCCACCTGGGACGGCACCTTCCTCGCGCCCGGCGAGCAGACCGCCGAGCGCACCGGCTTCCAGACCGCCGGCAACGTCCGCGCCCTGCCCGACCGCCTGCAGGCGCTGCTCACCGCCGATGCCGCCGGCGAACGGCCGGTGCTCTACACGCCGCTGCTGCCCGCCGCGATGACCGGCAGCACCGACAGCAAGGCCCAGGGCGCCGCCGCCACCATCGCCAAGGACCCGCTCGACGGCCGCCGCTCCCGCGAGGCGGCGCTGCGCGAGAAGCTGCTGGCGCTGATGCCCGGCCTGCGCATCAAGGAGCTGGCCGGCTTCACCCAGCGGCTGCGCTGGCAGAAGTCGCCGGTGGAGATCGGGCTGCTGCGCGCCTCGGCGGAACTGGCCGCCGAGGGCCACGCCGAGGCGATGCGCTCGGCGCGGCCGGGGCTGTACGAGTTCCAGGTCGCGGCGGTGGCGCGCTACGTGTTCTCGCTGCGCGGCGCCGGCCCTGACGCCTACGCCGCGATCGTCGGCGCCGGCCCCAACGGCTGCATCCTGCACTACAACGCTTTGAACAAGCGGATGGAGGACGGCGAGCTGGTGGTGATGGACTACGCCGCGACGCTGCACGGCTACGCCAGCGACGTGACGCGGACGTTCCCGGTGAACGGCCGCTTCACGGCAGAGCAGCGCAAGCTCGTCACCGACGTCTGGGAGATCCAGCAGGAGCTGCTGGCCATGGTCAAGCCCGGCGCGCGGCTCAGCGCGATCGGCCGGCGCTGCTCGGAGATGCTGCGCGAGCGGGGGTATCGCAGCGACCACGGCCCCTGCCACCACGTCGGCCTGGCGGTGCACGATCCATCGGTGGACGTGCTGCAGGAGGGCATGGTGATCACGGTGGAGCCGGGGGCGTACCTGCGGGACAAGGGCATGGGCTGCCGGATCGAGGACACCGTGCTGGTGACGAAGGACGGCCACGAGAACCTGTCGGGGCACCTGCCGAGCCACCCGGATGCGGTGGAGAAGCTGATGGCGGAGCGGGGCGTGCTGGAAGTGCCGGTGGGGCTGCGACGGCAATAGGGGCGGTTGGCAGAGTCCTATCGAGCGGGACCACCTTGCCTCTTGGAGCAGTCCGACATGAGTTCTCGGGTTCACGTCGTCGCGTGGAGTCTCTTGGCCGCCACCCTGCTGGCGTATCTTCTGCTCCAAGGGTGGCGCTCCCACCCGACGCCTTCCGGACCGCCTGCGGATCCCACTCCTGACGCTGGCCGTGACAAAGCAGCACGCGCTGCGCCCGCTACAGTCAGGGTTCCGGGCGACACCGCACCCGGACTCCTCTCCGCGTCCCCTTCGGCTGCCGTCACCGATGGGGCGCCGGCCGACGGTTCCACGGATGCCCGGCTCCGGGCACTGGCAGCGGAGCTCGGCATCGAACACCGTGGAAGGTTGCCACCCGACCAGGAGCAGCGCGTCCTGGCACGGGTCAATCGGGAGCTGGAGGGTGCCCAGCGCAACCTGGCAACCGCCACTGCGGACTCCGACCCCACGGGGACCGTGCTGATCATGGTCTCGCTGCTCAAGTACCAGCTGGCGTCGTCGATGCTGCAGAAGGGAGACTACCTCACCGTCGCCGGTGTTCGTGTGCCGAGCGCTACTGGCGATCTCGATCCGATGACCATGCTGGGTGCGGCGGTGCTGCACGGCGAGGCCGTGAGCGTCGTGTTCCCCATTGCTGCGTCGCCAGGCAGTGACCTGCACGCCCTGAAGCACTTCTCGGGAGACTTGGAGCAGCAGCGACTCCAGACGGTCGTCGACACCTTCAACCAGTTGCCGCTGGAGACCCGCCGTAGCCGGGCCACCGAAATGCTTGAGGCTCGCAGGCAGATCGAGGAACTGGTCGCGGCCCAGCGACGTGGTGAGATCACCCCAGCAGAGCAGCTGCGTCGCGAAGCCGAATGGGCTTCGAGGCTGCCGCCGCGTGGGACCTTCGTCATCCGGGACACCTGGAGCTTGGGCAGGTAGGGCTGGGGGAGATGGCCGGGCCCGCTTGACCGATCCCAAGGGCTCCGTACGGTGCCATCCTTGCGGTGTGGCCCGCGGCCGCGCCGCCCTCTGCCCGGACCATCCCTCGTAGGAGCACTGGATCCCATGCTGTCCACCCGTGCCGTGTTCGCCGCCCTCCTCGCCCTCGCCCTGTCCGGTTCCGCCAGCGCCCAGTTCATCCCGGGCGTCACCGCGACCAGCGGCATGGGCACCTTCTCCACCTACAACATCCAGAACCTGACCAACGGCCAGGGCCTGTCGGCGATGACGCTGAACGGGACCCACTCGAACGTCTGGCAGGACATGTGGATCACCAACGCCATCACCACCGGCTGGCTGCAGTTCGACCTGAACACCGTGCAGCCGTTGGCCGGCATCGCCGTGTGGAACTACAACTCGTCGATCAGCACCGGCCGCGGCATTGCCCTGATGGACGTGTCGCTGTCGACCGACGGCAGCAACTGGACCTTCCTGTCGCGCGAGTCGGTGCCGCAGGCCAATGCGTCGGCGGCGCTCCTGCCCTACATCATCGGCGCCGGCGGTCTGCCGGCGCGCTACGTGCGCTTCGACGTGCTCGCCAATCACGGCAACAACTACACCGGCCTGTCGGAGGTGCAGTTCGTGGCGGGCGGCGCCGGCACGATCGGCGCCAACAACACCCTGGGACAGGGCTGCATCCGCGAGCGGGCGTCGTTCTACGAATCGTTCACCACCGCCGCGGCGTTCGATCTCGCCAACAGCTCGTTCAGCATGATCCCGAACGGCCCGTCCTACGTCGTGGTCGGCGGCGCCGGCACCTACCTGCCGCCGTCGGCGACGGCGGGCACGTTGTCGCTGGCCAACAACGCCCAGGTGCTGGTGTCGCTGCCGGCGCCGTTCGCCTACCCGGGCGGCAGCACCAGCAGCCTGATGGTGTGCTCCAACGGCTTCGTGTCGGTGGCGTCGGGCAACGGCACCGGCGCCGCGCCGACGGTGAACACGATGCTGAACGCGACGCAGACCGGCTGGTGGGTCTGGCACGACTTCAACCCCGCCGCCGCCGGCAGCGGCCAGGTGCGCTTCGAGGTGGTGGGCGGCGTCGCGGTGATCACCTGGGACGGCGTCTATGACAACGGCGGCACCACTCCTGCCAGCGCCAGCACGTTCCAGTTCCAGTTCGACACGGCGAGCGGCATCGTCCACGTCGTGTTCCAGGGCATGAGTGCCGGCGGCAACGGCTACCTGGTCGGCTGGTCGCCGGGCGGCCCCAGCGCCGATCACGGCAGCCTGGACCTGTCGGCGGCGCTGCCGGGCACGATCCAGCTGGCCGCCAACGACGTGCTGCCGCTCAGCCTGGTGGGCACGACCCGGCCGATCGTCGGCAGCACCTGGACGCTGACCACGAGCAATGTGCCGGCCACGGCGACGCTCGGCTTCGACGCCTACGGGCTGGCCGATCCGGGCGTGCCCGACCTCGGGCACCTCGGCGCGCCGGGCTGCGGCCAGCGCAGCTCGCTGGACGCGCTGGTGGTCTGGCTGGCCTCGGGCAGCACGCACACGGCGTCGGTGGCGGTGCCGAACAACCCGTCGCTTTCCGGGCTGCAGGTGTTCGCCCAGACCATCGTGCTGGTGCCCGGGATCAACGGCCTGTTCGGCGGCGCGATCACGTCCAACGGCATCGCCGGCCTGGTCGGCACCCTCTAGGCGCGCCGGTAGTCCATCCGCACGATGTCGGTGGTGTAGTCGTTGCCCATCGACTTGAGCACGCGGAAGGCGGGCCGCAGGCCGCCGCCGGGGCCGCCCTGGCCGGCCTCCTCGACGTGGAAGTGCAGCACGTTGTCGAAGCCGGTCAGGTAGGGCGACGGGTCGAAGTCGAGGCGGCCCTTGGCCGAGCCCGGCGGCACCAGGTCGACGAACAGCGGCGTGACGCCGCGGTAGCGCAGCAGGTCGAGCATCGCCGCGACCATGAACTTCTGGTTCTGGATCAGCGGGAAGCGGTCCTGCAGGCGGAAGATGTTGTCGAACGCCAGCCGCTGCACCGTGCGGCCGTTCTCGCCGGCGTGGCCGCCGTCGACCAGCCGCACCATGTCCCAGGTGAACTTGCCCGGCGAGATGAACTCCGGGTGCAGGTAGAGCACGCGGAAGTCCGGGTGGAAGCCCTGGCCGTCCTCGCTGAGGCAGTGGGCGCGCAGCACGGCGTCGCGGGAGCAGATCCGGCGGATCGCGTCGCGGTCCTCGCGGGTGCTGAGCATCAGCACCGTCTCGCCGCGGGCGCGGCCCGCCGCCAGGAAGCGCAGGGCCAGCAGGGTGCCGCGCACGCCCGGCTCGGCCAGCAGCACGGTCGAGCTGCAGGCGCCGGGGCCGGTGCCGTTCTGGAAGGCGGCGTTCAGGTCGGGGTGGCCGAGGTCGATGGGCTGCTCGCCGCGGCGCGGCACCTGGAAGCCGGCCTGGTCGCGGGCGATCGACAACTGGGCGGCCACCGAGGGATAGATGTGCATGCCCGGGCCGCGCTCGTTGCGCGCGCCCAGGTAGACGTCACGGGTGATGCCCTTGCCGGCGATCGAGAAGTGGTGCGCGCCGCGGTAGTAGTACTGGTGGCGGGCCTTGAGGATCTCGATGGCGCGCACCTTGAACGCGCCGGGCTCCTCGTGGAAGGACAGGTGGATCAGCAGGTCGGTGGAGAACTCCTCGGCGCTCGGCACCTTCAGGTCGCGGGGGCCGGCGTCCTCCATGACGAAGACGCCGTGGATCCGGTCCTGCAGCAGCGCCCGGCGGGTCTCCAGCAGCGCCGTGCGCTTGTCGAAGTAGTCGAGGTCGGTGAGCAGCAGGCCGACGTTGTCGACGCAGGCCATGTGCACGTGGCCGGCCATCTTGTAGTTGCCGATCTCGGCGAGGATCCACTCGACGTCGACGCTGGTGCCGCGCGCGCCCTTCTGCAGGGCCGCCGGCCGCGCCTGGGTCAGCACCAGGCGGGTGCGGCCGTTGGGCGTGGTGGCCTCCAGGCACAGCCGGCCGGGGATCTCGCGGGGCAGCACCTCGACCTGGGCATCGCGGCGGAACCAGTCGAAGTCCGATTCGAGCTTCTTGTGCAGGCTCTCCGGCGAGTGCTCCACCGAGTAGTAGAGGAAGGTCTGCCCGTCCTCGCCCTCGAGCCAGGCGCGGGCCGCCATCTCCAGGGCCAGCAGGGTCTTGCCGGTGCCCGGCCCGCCGGAGATGCAGACGAACGCGGCGCCGTCGTCGGGATGGCGGATGCCGCCGCCGAGGATGCCATCGAGGCCGTCGATGCCGGTCTTCAGGGTCGTGAACGCCACCGCCGGACGGTAGCGGTGTCGGCGGCACGTTGCCAGGAGCCGATCAGCGGGCGCCGGGCGGCTGCCGCGCCGTGCGCAGTTCGTCCACCTGTTTCTGCAGCGCGACGACGGCGCTGGCCAACAGACCCAGCGCTCGGAACGCGCTGTCGGTGGCCGTCGGCGCCGTCCGTTCCGGGATCTGGGGCTCGAAGATCGCGCTGAAGTCGGCGTGCGGGAAGTGCTCGCGATGCAGCGCCCGGTTCTCCTCGGCGAAGGCCGCCAGCACGGCGCGCCGGGTGTCGGCGGCGAGGAACACCGGCTGCCGGTCGTGCCGCGGCAGCAGCCGGTCCAGCACGTCCAGCATGCTGTGATCGTGCAGGGAGGCGAACAGGCCAGGGTTGCGCCACAGCACCTCCAGCACGGCGCCGTCGGGCGACTGGTTCTGGTCGGCCACCGGCCGCATGCCGGCGATGTCGATGCCCAGCACCGCGGCGAAGTCCGGGATCACCGCGCCGCCGTGCAGCGCCGAGGGATGCAGGGGCCGGACGTGCCGGCCCGCCGGCACCGGCCGCCAGCGTTCCAGCACGGCGGCGAAGCCGGGGTAGCGCTGGCGGGTCGCGCGCCGGCAGAAGTCCTCCAGACAGATGCCCTCGCGCAGGTGCCATTGCTTCCAGGCCGAGACCTGCCAGTCGTCCTGCCGCCGCAGGTAGTAGACGAGCTGCAGGTCGAAGCGCTCGTGTTCGCCGCGGAACAGCGCCTCGCCGCCGGGATTGCACAGGTTCTCGGCGCTGATCAGGGCCGCGCGGTGGCTGCCCTTCGCCAGCCGTTCGTGCAGCACGGTGAGGGCCGCAGCGACCCGTTCGCGGCCGGCGGGCCCGGCCTGCAGCTGCGTCTCGAAGAACTGCACCGGGAAGCCCTCCAGCGGGCCCCGTTCCGGAAAGCGCAGCTGCGCATCGGCCACCAGCAGGCCCTGGGCCTGCAGCGCCGCGAGGTTCTGGCGGGCGAACTCCTGCAGGGTGGTGCTGGCGCACTTGGAGTGACCGATGTGCAGGAACAGCTTCGGGCGCATCGGCGGAAGCGTATCCAGGCCTCCGCGCGCTTGGCGCGGCCGTTCCGGCCCCGCAAGATGACGCCGTGCTGCCCGAGGTCACCGACTTCTGCCGTCTCTACCTGTTCCGCCACCCGGAACTGGACGAAGCCCATCGCCAGGTCGCGGTCGGCGCGGGTCCCGCCGACCTGAGCCGGCGCGGCCGGGCCCAGCTGCTGACCTGGGCGCAGTGGCTCGAGGACGTGGCGCTGACGGCGGTGCACAGCAGCACGCAGCCGCAGTGTCACGATCCGGCCCGCGGCCTGGCCCAGGCCCGCTCGGTCGAGGTGGTGCCGGACGCCCGCCTGCGCGACCAGGAGATGGGCCGCTGGCAGGGCCGCGCCTGGCAGGAGATCGCCCAGCAGGAGGGCGACGCGGTGCGCGACTTCTTCGGCGACTTCGGCGAGGCGCAGGCGCCGGGCGGCGAGAACCTCGGCCAGGCCGTCGAGCGCGTGCTGGAGTGGTGGACGGAGCGGGCGCCGACGGCGATCGGCCAGTCCCTGGCGGTGGTCCTGCCCGGGGCGCTCATCTCGGGCTTCACCGCGGCGATGCTCGGCATGCGCCTGTCGCGCTGCATCTCGCTGAACCTGCCGCACGGCGGGCTCGGCGTGCTCGACGTGTTCGGCAACGGCGTGCGGATCGCCTGCTGGAACGCGACGGCGCTGGACGACTGACGGCGCGACCGGGGATCGCCCCGATCGCGCCGCCGCGGCTGCTGCGGGCAAGCCGTCTAGAACACCTCGATCGTGCTCGGCGTGCTGACCTCGATGCCGCCGCTGCTGGTGATGGTGATGCCGTAGAAGACCAGGTCGGTCGGCCAGGGCACCGCCGGGCTGGTGTAGGTGCCGAAGCCGGTGGCGGTGCCGATGGTGCCCATGAAGTTGGGCACCGCGTAGTAGTCGGGGTAGCAGAGCAGCCCCCAGGAGAACGGGCTCGACGGGGCCACCACGCCGGGGCCGCTCGGCGCGAACGCCAGGAACACCCAGGTGAGCGCGCCGGGCGAGGCGAAGTCGATCTGCGCCGAGGTGAACACCGGGATCTGCGGCACGCGCCCTTCCGACACGAACCGGCAGACCCGCTCGCTGGCCAGCGCGTTGACGAAGCTCGGGATGCCCATCGCCGCGGTCGGCGGTCGCAGGCCGATCTGCAGGCCGAGCGTCGGGCCGAAGCCGCACAGCGTGCCGTACGGCGCGCAGGGGCCGTTGGCGATGCTGCCGCCGCCGTTGGTGGTGAGGATGGCGCCGCCGGTGAGCGTCTCGCCGGTGAACAGGAAGTGCGGGAACGGATGCACGCCCGAGCAGGTGCCGATGGTCCCGCCCAGCGCGCCGCTCCAGTCGATCTCCAGCGACTCGAGGTCGCCGATGGCGGTGACGCAGGCGCCGGTGCGGTCGGTGACGGTGGCGTTCTGCACCATCAGGGTCATCGCCAGCTCGGTGTGGACGACGACGGCGCGGCCCGGCGTGACCGCGGCGACCGTGCCGGCGGTGCTCCAGACCAGATCGGCGGCGGGGATCATCAGCAGGTCGCCGTCGCGCACCAGCGTCGGGCCCGAGCTGCACAGGTTGCAGGCGATGTCGGTGTCCAGGCTGAAGAACACGCCGTAGTTGGGCGACGCGGCGATGGCGTCGACGTCGACGATGGCCGGCGTCGCCGCGAGCCCCAGCGCCAGCTGGATCTGTTCGGCGCGGATGAAGTACTGCACCTGGCCGTCGAGGCCGCCCTGGCGGACGATCCGGCCGACGTCGCCGGGGCGCAGGCTGGCGCCGCCGCTGACCACGTTGCCCATCGCCGCCGACGGCGAGTAGAACACCGTGCGCTGGTTCTGGATGCCGATGGGGGAGGCGACGCGGCTGGTGACCAGGGCGTCGATCCGGTTGAACAGGCTCGGTTCCCAGTAGCTGTCGTCGCCGTCCTCGTCGCCGGCCTGGGTGTGGAACATCGTGCGCGGCGCCCACTTCTCCGCCGAGCCGGGGCAGGGGAACTGCTCCAGCACGGCGATCTCGTTGGGCTTGAGGAAGCGCAGCACCGTGCCGCCGCTGCCGGACATGGTCGTCTCCGGCTGGCTGGTGGTGAACAGCAGGCCCTGGCCAGGGGCGGACGGCAGGAGCAGGGCGCTGGCGCAGGCGGTCAGGAACGTCGGGCGGAGGAGTCGCATGGTTCTTCTCGGGGTTGGGTGGGGGTGGATGGGTCCACCCCGAGAAGGACGATCCGCCCGCCAGCGCACGCGGAATCCGCGCGCCGGGGGCGCCGGCGCCTACGGCTTCTGCCGCAGGGCGACGAACAGGTTGAGCTCCGGCGTGTTGTTGCTGCGGGTCTCGACGAAGTCGTCCACCAGCACCAGGGCGTGGTGGTCCCGGGTGATGGCGCCGTGCCAGGTCTCGTTGGTGCCGCTCACCTGGAAGTCGATCCGGCCATTGCCCTGCAGGGTCCAGGTGCCGGAGTAGGTGAAGTCGATGTTGCGGCTGCCGATCATGTCGAACCGGAAGGCCCGGTCGGCGGTCAGCGTCAGGGTGCCCACCGCGCCGTCGGTGCCGCTCTTCGCCGGGTTGACGAAGAACGTCACCGCGCCGACCCGGAACGTGCCCGCCAGCCGCGCCGGATCGGCCGGCGCCGCCGGATCCAGGGCCCGGGTCATCAGGACCAGGCCGGCCTCGCCGTCGCTCTCCTCCTCGTCGACGCCGAGCAGGATGTCGAGGCCGACGGCGGCGCGGACCACCCGGTCGTCGCCGGGCCCGAAGCGCAGGGTCACGTCGGCCCGGCCGTCGCCGGTGGTGGCGCCGCCGGGCAGGAAGTACTGCAACGTGCTGCCGGCGAAGTTCAGGTCGTTGCGGGCCGAGTCGCGACCGGCGCCGTTGACCACGGTGCGCAGCTCGCCGACCGAGGCCCCGGCCGGCACCGTGATGGTGCCGTACGCCGCCCGCGCCACCTGGTTGGGGTCCAGCACCGAACTGGCCGGGAACAGCGCGTGCAGCGCCACCAGATGCCAGTCGCCGGCCAGCTCGGCGCTGCCGTTCACCGCGCGCGTGCCGACGAACAGGCCGAGGCTCGACGAACCCGCCGTCGAGTTGCCGTCGACGAAGAAGAAGTCGTTGCGGTCGCCCATCAGCCCGTAGGCGCCGGGCATCACGGTGGTGGGGGTGCGCCCCGAGCCGGTGACGTAGACGCTGAGGCGGCCCTTCTCGTCGAGCGCGTAGCGGTCGGCGGGGCTGGTGCCGGTCGCCCGCGTCACCGTGTAGGTGCTCTCCTGGAACAGGTTGAGCGTGCCGCGATCGGGAAACACCTCGTCGGCGCGCACCGGGAAGCCGGCGAAGCCGGGCTGCGCCCGCAGGCCGAACAGGTGATGGCTGGCGGCGATCTGCACCTGGCTCTGGGGGGTGGTCTCCTTGCCGCCCTTGGCACAGGCGGGGAGCAGGAACAGGAGGCACAGGGGCAACGGGAAGCGCATGCGGCGCGCGAGTCTAGCCGCGCCGGCGGTGGAACCCACGGCCAACGCCGGCCGGGCAGCGCGGGATGGAACCAGGGACCGGCGGCCGTAGGCTTCCGCCGATGGCGGTCGGGCTCCGAGATTCCCTTGCGATGGCGCTCTCGGCGCCCGGGCTGCTGCTGGCGACGGCCTGCGCGGGGCCGTCCCAGCGCGGCGTGCTGCCGGTGCGCAGCCAGCATCCGGCGCAGCTGCAGGTGCTGCGCGCCGAGGCCGACGTGGTGGCGGCGCGGCCGGCCGGCAGCGTCGGGCTGCGCGCCGACGCCGGCTACAGCAGCCTCTTCCTGAGCGGCGGCAAGGGCGGCAACACGCTGGCCATGGACGGCGAGTACCTGCGGGCGCGCCTGCTCGGTCAGGTGGGGCTCGGCGCCGACCTGGAACTCGCCGTGGAGCTGCCGGTGGCGCACACCAGCGGCGGCTTCCTCGATTCCTTCATCATCGGCTGGCACGACTTCTTCGGTTTCCCCGACCAGGAGCGGCAGCTGGTGCCGAACGACCGCTACCGCGTCGACGCCACCCGCAACGGCGTCACCGCGATGCAGGTGGAGGCGGCGTCGCTGGAGCTGATGGACGTGCCCATGCACCTGAAGTGGGCCGTGCTGCCGGCGGTGGACGGCGGCTTCGGGCTGGCCCTGCGGGCGTCGCTGGAGGCGCCGACCGGCGACCAGCGGGCGGGCTTCGGCAACGGCGGGCTCGACTGGGGGGGCTCGGTGCTGGCCGAATGGCGGCCGGGGCCGGTCGCCGTCCACGCCCACCTCGGCCACGCCTTCGTCGCCACGCCGGACCGGGCGGCGCTGGCCGGCCTCGCCTACCAGGACGTCGGCAGCGGCGGACTCGGCGTGGTGCTGCCGCTCGGCGCGGGCCTCGAGGCGCTGGGCCAGGTCGAGTGGGAGACATCGACCCTGCGCGAACTCGGCTTCGACCGCGCGGCCCGCGACCAGGTGCTGCTGTGGGTCGGCGCCCGCGCCGACCTCGGCCGCGGCTTCGCGCTCGAGTGCGCCATCGGCGAGGATCTCGCGGGCTTCGTGGCGCCGGACTTCACCGCCTTCGCCGGCGTGTCCTGGCAACCGGGCCGGGGCCGCTGAATACTGCCGGCCCATGACCGAGCGGCAGTCGCTGACGCTGCTGTGCGTCCTGATCGACGTGGCCGGCCTGCTGCTCGGCCTCGCCCTGCTGTTCCGCATGACGCCGCGGGGCCACGAACGCTGGTGGCGCGAGTTGGTGACCTTCACCGGCTTCGGGCTGCTGCTCGGGCTCGTGGCCGTGCTGGCGGCGGACGCGCTGCTCGACGACCACGGCGCCATGGTGCGCGCCGCCTGTCACGTGCTGTTCTGCGTGCTGGCGCCGCTGCTGATCGTGCGCGGCGCGTTCGTGCTGGCGGCGCTGCGCGGCGGCCTGCTGCGCCTGACCGGGGCCCTGTTCGTGCTGACCGGGCTCGGGATGGAGGCGGTCTACCTGCACGCCCGCAACGTCGCGCCGTACGACCTGCAGACCAGCCGGCACGTGGTCGAGAGCCCACGGCTGCGTGGCCTCGACGCGCCGCTGCGGATCGCGGTGGTCGCCGATGTGCACGCCGAGACCATCGGCGCGCACGAACGCGGCCTGTTCGCCCGCATCGCCGCCGAACGGCCGGACCTGCTGCTGCTGCTCGGCGACCACGTGCACCGGCCGCACGACGAGCCCGACGAGTACCGGCGGGCGCTCGACGGCTTCCGCGAGCTGCTGGCGGGCCTGCAGCCGCCGCCGCGGTTCGGCATCTGGGCGATCGACGGCGACTCCGAGTGGCAGCACGACTGCCTGCGGCCGATGGCCCGGACCCTGATCGACGAGGCCCAGGTGATCCCGCTCGGCCCGGGCGGACCCGGACTGCAGATCCTCGGGCTCGACAACGGCACCTCGCACCAGCACCTGCAGCCGCCGCACCGGGCCCTGGTCGATGGCTTCCCGGGCTTCACCATCGTGCTCGGCCACGCACCGGACTTCATGAACGCGGTGCTGCAGGACGGCCACCGGCCCGACGCGCTCTACCTGGCCGGGCACTGCCACGGCGGCCAGATCCAGGTGCCGGGCTACGGGCCGCCGCCGAAGCTGGCCACGGTGCCGCGGTCGTGGGTCGCCGGCGGCATGCAGCGGCAGGGCGCCACCTGGTGCCTGATCAGCCGCGGGGTCGGGGTCGAGCGGGGCCACATGCCGCCGCTGCGGCTGTTCTGCCCGCCGGAGCTGGTGGTGCTGGAGCTGCGGGCGGCGCCGTGACCCGGGCAGCTCCCCCGCCAAGGTTTACATAACTACTCTTATCGGAAGTCCGAAGGGGGGGGTGGCTACCGGGCAGCCACCCGGTCGAGGCCCTTTTCCAGCATCTCCTGCAGCGCCACCTGCAGGCTGGTGAAGCCCGCGTAGTGCACGGTCCGCGCCGGCACGCCGGCCTTGCGCGCCAGCTCCAGGGCCGGCTCGGTGGTCTCGTGCCGGTTCCAGTGCAGCAGCAGCAGCAGGTCGGTGTCGCCGATCCGGTCGGCGATCTGGCCGACGATCTTCTGCGGCGAGGTGTAGTTGGTCATCAACCACTCGCCGGCGAAGCCCCAGTTGGCCGCCAGGGCCTCGAACCGCGGGTGGTGCCGCCGCTGCCGTTCGTTGCCGCCGACCACCAGCACCCGGGGCTGCTGGCCGAGCGCCTTCTGCACCTGCTGGCAGGCTCGCCGGCCGTCGTCGCCCGCCGGCGTCTCGGCGTCGTTCATCTCCAGCAGCCGTTCCAGGAGCTGCAGGTCGTCGCGGGCCAGCTCGGGGAACGCGCAGGCGACCTCCTGCAGCACGAGGTGCGCCTGGCGCAGGGCCTCGACCTCCTTGCGCGCCCGCAGCGACCGGGCGATCTGCACCTGCAGCTGGGCCCGCTCGAAGTCGCGACCTTCCATCTCCTCGTACACCGCCGCCAGCTCGCACTTGATCTCGAAGTGGTCCAGGGCCTGGCCGACGAACTCCTCGTTCTTCAGCAACCGCTCCAGCTCGACGAAGGCGCCGCGCTGGGTCAGCAGGTCGCGGATGTCGTGGAACACCGCCCGGGCCTGCTCGCGCTCGCCCTTCATGTTGTGCGCGGTCAGCAGGACCCGCATCGCCTCGATCCGCTGGTCGAGGTTGGCGGCGACCTGCAGCACCCGGCGCGCGGCGGCGGCGGCCTGCTCGGCCTCGCCGAGCCCCTGGTACTCGAGGGCGATGAACAGCAGCTGATCCGGCGAGCTGCCGCGGCCGATGTCCAGCGCATCGAGGAAGCGGAGCGCCAGCTTGCGGTCGTGCTTCTTCAGCAGCTCGTGCAGGCCGTAGAAGCCCTCGATGTCGGGCCGCACCGTGGCCAGGGCCTGCTCCATGAGCTTGAGCGCCCGCGACGTCTCGGTGCTGGCGCCGGCGGTGAGCAGGCAGGCCGACAGGTGGTAGCGGGCCCGGTCGATCAGCACGCGGTCGCGACCCTCGACCCGGCGCATGCCCTGGATCGCCTTCTCGAAGCCGCGCACCGCGGCCTGGGTGTCGCCGACCTCCGCCGCCAGCACCGAGCGCACGTAGAGGGCCTCGGGCACCGCGTCGTCGGGATCCTCTTCGACGTGGGCGAGGCAGCGCAGGGCGGCGTCCCGGCCGGTGCGGTCGGGCTGCGGCGTCAGGTCCTCGAAGCCATGCACCCGCAGCTCCACCAGGGCGCCCAGCGCGGCGGCGGCGCTGCGCAGCCGCGGGTTGGCGGTGGCCAGGTTGCGGGCCCGGCCCAGGTGTTCGCGCGCCTGGTCCCACTCGCTGCACAGCAGCCGGCGCTCGGCCAGCGCCCGGTGGTAGCGCGAGCGGATGTCGGCCGGCAGGCGGTCGAAGCCCGGCACCGCCAGCACCTGGGCCAGGATCGCCGCGGTGCTCTCCTGGTCCTCGCGGTCGACGCGCTTCTCCAGCCGCGCCAGCAGATCGGTGATCGCCGCGTCCACCACCAGGTCGGTCTCGGCGGTGCTCGACTCGGCGGCCAGGTACTGCACGGCCCGCACCGCCAGCTTGGGGTCGTCGCACCAGAGCAGGATGCGCACCACCAGCGGCAGGCACTGCGCCGCCAGCCGCGGCTCCGCCAGCAGGTCCACCAGGACCCGCGGATCCTGCACCATCTCCGCCACCCAGTTGCGCTCGCCGCGCCGGTCGTGACCGCGCACGCGGCCGAACAGGAACCAGCGTCGCTGCGACGGATCGCCGCCGGGTTCGGGCAGGTCCAGGCCCAGCAGCGTCCGGGCGTAGCCCATCAGGAACGCCGTGCCAGGGCGACCGCCGCCGAGGTCACGCAATTCCAGGATCTGCTGGCGCACCGAGTCGGGCTTGACCGAGCCCTTCTCGGCGGCATGGATCTGCTGCAGCATCAGGCGATCGAGCGCGGATTCCCAGGCCATCTCTCCAGTCCTCCCTCGCGGGCTCTATCGGCCCGCGGCATGGCAGCGATGCCGCGGGCCTGTGCGCGCCGGTGCGAACCGTCAAGACGCTGGCGGGCAGCGGGCGGTGGCATGGCCGGCTGCGGCCCCCGCCGCCGGTTCCGAATGGAGACGCCGCGGTCAGCCGACCAGGGTCTCGGCGCCGGCAGGCAGCGCCACCACCAGCCCGGCGAGCGCGCCGCGTCCCGCCTCGCGGTGCAGTTCGCCGAGCAGCAGATCGCCCTCGCGCAGCAGTCCGGTCACCGCGCCCGTCGCCGCCACCCACAGGCCGTCGCCGCTGTCGAGGCGCACGCCGAAGCCGCGGTCATCGACGTTCTCGACGTGCATCAGGCACGGCGAGCCGCCGCGGCTCGGCGCGCTCAGGGCGATGCCCGCGTCCTGCAGCCGCTGCACCGAGTCGAGCAGCCCGCCGCGGCAGCCCGCCAGCGCGGCGTCCAGCTCGTAGCCCTGGGTCTCGGCGGCCCACCCGTAGAAGCGCTGCAGCACCGCGAACGCCGCCCGCACCGCCGTCGCCCGTTCGCCCGGCTGGGCCGCCAGGTAGCTGTGCAGCAGCACCCGCAGCAGATCCAGCGCGGTGACCTGCTCCAGGTCCAGCCGCTGCACGGCGGCGTTCTGCTGCAGCTGCAGCCACAGCCGCAAGGTGGCCGCGTCGCCGGCCACGGCCTCGCCGCGCTCCCACAGGTACTCCTCGGTGAGCGGCTGCAGGTCGCCGAGACCGGCGCCGCCGTTGTCGCCCGGCTCGCCGTCGGCATCCATCGCCTCGGGCGCCTCCACCTCCTCGGGCTCGATGCCGGCCATGTGCTCCAGGCGGCGGAACACGTCTTCGACGTCGTCGTGCTGGGCCAGGCCCTCCTCCAGGGTCCGCGCCAGCTGCTGGCCCAGCGCCTCGCCCGGCCGCGGGGCCGGTGGCCGCCGGTCGTCGCCGGACGGTGCCGGCGCCGCGCCTTCCCGGCCGCCCTGGTCGGCCTGATGCAGGTTCCAGAGCTCGACGAGGCAGTGCCGCGCCCGGTCCAGGTCCACCACCGTGTCGAAGCCGAGCTGCTCGAGCATCGGGCCCAGCGCCGGTCCGAGCCGCGGCGCCGCCGCCAGTTGCCGGCTCAGCTCCGGGATCGACCAGTCGCAGCCGCCGGCCCGCAGCACCGCCTCCAGCTCCGCCTCGACGTGCTCCAGGGGCCGCCCCGCCGGTTCCGCGGCCGCGGCCGGCCGCGGCGGCCGGGCGATCAGCAGCCGTTCCAGTTCGTGCTGCTGCAGCCGCCGGTCGAGGTCCAGCCGCTCCAGGTCGGCATGGAACGCCGCCGCCAGCCGCGCCCCCTGGCGGAACACCGCCGCCGCCGGCGACGGCACGTGCCCGCCGTCGGGATGCGCGAACAGCCGCCCCACCAGCACGTCGCCCTCGTGCAGCGCATCCGCCGGCGCCCGCACCTCCAGCAGGGTCTCGCCCTGCAGGTCGCGGGCGTCGGCCTCGCCCCGTCGCACGCGCTCGACGACGAACACCCCGGCCAGCGAGTCCTCCAGGGCGGCGTCGTCGAAGCGCCCGGCGAAGGCCTCGCGCAGCGGCGCGCCCAGCACCTCGCTGTCCCGCTCGAGCAGGAACCACTCGCGGAAGCGTTCCTCCGCCGGCCCCGAGGTCACCGCCTCGGCGGCCGCCTCGCCGCCGAAGAACTCCCGCCGCGCGCGCTGCCGTTCGGCGCCCAGCCGGGAATCGGCCTCGGCGAGTCCGTGCAGGGCGGTGAGCGCGGTGCGGATCCGGGTCGGGAAGCTCAGGTCGGTCATCGGCTGCGGCAGAGGGTGACAGGCGGACGCCCGCTCCGCAAGGGTGGCAACATCCCCATCGCCGGGCGCGCAAACGCCGGGACGTTCCGGCACAATCCCGGCCGTGTCCGCCTCCCCCTCCGGTCGCCTCACCCGTCTGTGCCGCGTCGTCCTCGTCGCGGCGGCGATGCTCCTGGCGGCCGCCTTCGGCCCGGCCCAGGCCCCGACGCCGGCCGCCCCGCAGCCCCCGTCGCCGGCGCCCCAGGACGCCGTCCAGGCCCCGCAGGAGCCGCCGGCGGACGCCCTGGCCGCCGGCGCCGTCAACTGGCAGGACCTGAACTGGATCGACATCACCGCGCTGTCGGTGCTGTTCGTGTTCTTCGTCCTGGGCCTGTTCAAGGGCCTGTTCTGGCAGGTGAGCCGGATCCTGATCCTGGTGCTGGCCTACGTCGGCGCCGCCCGGCTCGGACCGGACCTCGGCTACGTGCTGCATCGCTGGACCGCCAGCTCGCCGGACGCCGAGACCAGCGAGACCGCCGCCTATCTGGCCTACGTGCTGGTGTTCCTGGCGGTGCTGGTCCTGCTGAGCCTGCTGGCGCTGCTGCTGCAGAGCCTGGTCAAGAAGGCCGGGCTCACCTTCTTCGACCGGCTGGGCGGCGGCGTGCTCGGCGTGGTCACCGGCGCCTGCGTCGTGCTGTTCCTGCTCGGCGTGATGCACATGTTCTTCCCGCAGAGCCGGGCGGTGCAGGCCGCCGGCAGGTCGCACTCGCTGCGGCTGTCGCAGCAGGCCCTCGACCGGCTGGGCGGCTCGGTGCCCGACCAGCTGCGCAAGGTGTTCGACCTGCGGCCGCTCAGCGCCCCGGCCCACGAGACCCCGCCGCCGAACGGCGACGGCCCGCCCGGCGGCCGCTGAGCCGTGGCCACCCGCCCTGCCCGGCGTGGGGCTTGACCGCCTCGCTTAGTCTTCTAAGCTTACCTACCTTGGTGCCAGCATGACCCCGACGCCGGAACCCACCGAACGCGAGCTGCAGATCCTCAAGGTCCTCTGGGAGCGCGGCGAGGCCACCGTGCGCGAGGTCTACGAGGCCCTGCGCGACGAGCTGCCGATCGTGCAGAACACCGTGCAGGCGTTCCTGCGCACCATGGAGGAGAAGGGCCTCGTCACCCACCGCACAGCGGGGCGCAGCTTCGTGTATCGGCCGCTGCAGCAACGGGAGGGCACCTCGCGGCGGCTGCTGACCGGCCTGCTGGATGGCGTCTTCGACGGGGCCCTCGACCAGCTGGTGGCCCGCGCCCTGGAGGTGCGGCGGCCGAGCCCCGACGAGCTGCGGGCCCTGCGCCGGCTGCTGGCCGAGGCCGAACGGCAGCCCCAGGGCCGGCCGGCGTCCCGCCCGAGGAAGCCGTCATGAGCGGCCTCGCCGAACCGCTGCTGGCGTTCCTGGTGGCCGAGGGCGCGACGCTGCTGCTGGGCACCACCCTCGTGCTCGCCGGCGGCTGCCTGCTGGTGGCGAGCCTGCGCGAACCGGTGCTGCAGCGGCGCGCCGGCGTCGCCGGTGCCGTGGCGGTGCTGGTCTACCTCGGCCTGGCGATCGTGCCGCTGCCGCGCTGGGCTTCGTTCCCGCACGGCGGGCCGGCCGCCGCCACGCCCTCGTTCCCACCACCGCCGTCGGCAGCCCGGCCCGAAGTCCTGCCCGTCTCCAGCGCGGGCACCGTGTCGGCGCTGCCGGACGCACATCGGCTGCAGGCTCTGCAGGGCAAAGCCCACGCGGCCGCGCCGGCGGCTTCGCTGCCGGTCGACATGACCGAAGCCGTGGTGCCCGCGGGCGTGACCTGGCCCCAGGCGCTGGCCTGGGCCTGGCTGCTCTCCGCCGCGGCGACGCTCGCCTGGCTGCTGCTCGGCGCGCTGCGGTTGCAGGGGCTCCTGCGCCGGAGCCGGCCGGGCCCGGCCGCGCTGGCGCGCGCGGCCGGTCTGCCCGAACGCGTCCGCCTGCGCGTGCTGCCGGAGCCGGTGACGCCGTTCTGCTGCGGCTGGCTGCGGCCGACGATCGTGCTGCCCGCCGCGTTGCTGGCCCCCGAGCGGCGGGCGCAGGCACTGGCCGTGCTGCGCCACGAGGCCGCCCACCTGCACCATGGCGATCTCCGCGCGCAGGCCTGCTTCGCCCTGCTGCTGCCGCTGCTCGGCTGGCACCCGCTCTTCCGCTGGCTGCGCGCCCGGGTGCGCTTCGCCGGCGAGCTGCTGGCCGACGACAGAGCCGCCCGCACGGCCGGTGAGCACGGGGTGCGCGCCTACGCCACCGCCCTGATCGACCTGCACGAACTGTGCGGCGCCGGCCGCGCCCGCCCCCCCGCCGGTGCGACCCTCGCCGTGTTCCACCGTCCCTCGCCGTTCTTCCGGAGGATCGAGATGCTGCTGCAACGCGACCGTGCCCTGTCCCCCATCCCGTCGACCCGCGCCCGCAAGGGCCTGGACCTCGCCGCCGTGGCCCTGGTGGCCCTGTGCGGCGCCACGTTCGGCGTCGTACCGGCAGTGGCGCAGCAGGATCCGCCGCCGCGGCCGCAGGAGCCCTACGACGAAGCGGCCAGGCTTCGCCAGGAGGTCCAGCGGCTGCGCGACGAGATCGACCGGCTGAAGGCGCAGATGCGCGACGGCGCGCCCGCCAAGGGGCGTGCCCCCGCGCCGGGGGCGGTCGACCAGCCGGTGCCCATCGAGATCCGGCCTGGCGACGACCGGCACGTCGTGCGGGCCGGCGACACGCTGGAGGCCATCGCGAGGCAGGCCTATGGCGAACTGCGCGCCGAGTACCTGGAGGCGCTGCGGCGCGCCAACCCGGGGCTCGATCCGCGGCAGCTGCGGCCCGGCCAGGAGATCGTTCTGCCGCCGGTGCAGGCGGCGCCGCGTTCCGCGTTCCCGATGCGCCTGCCGGTCGACGACGTCCCGGCGGCGCCGCGCGCCGGTGGGGTGGACCTGCGGCCGGGCAGCGCCGGGATCGGCCACACGACCAGCATCACGCGCGAGAAGGCCGGCACCGGCGACCTGCTGGAACTGGCCACCCGGGTGATCCAGCTGCGCGCCGAGGTGGAGCTGGCGCAGACCACCGTGGCGCACCGGAAGCCGCTGTTCGAGGCCGGCCAGGTGAGCGCGCCGGAGCTGCGCGAGGCCGAGATCCGCCTGCGCACCGCCAAGGAGACCCTGGCCATGGCGCAGCGCCTCGTGGCGATGGAACGCGAAGACGCCGAGGCGGCCCTGCGGGCCCTGCCGGCGCTCGGCGCCGAGCACCCCGGCCGGCCGGAGCTGCAGCGGCAGCGGCAGGCGCTCGAGGGCCGCATCGAGTTCCTCAAGGCGCTGCGCTGACCATCGCGGCCACGCGGCCCCGGGGGCGCCTTGCAACCGGGCCGCCGCTGCTCCATCCTGGCTGCCTTCCTGCTGGGGGCGCCCGCCGGTGCGGGCTGAGATGCACCCCTCGAACCTGATCCGGGTCATGCCGGCGTAGGAAAGGCAGCCATGTCCGACTCCGAGTCCAGAACCCCATCCCAGACCCTGCGGCCGCTCACCGAGAGCTTCCCCCGTTCGCAGAAGGTCGCCGAGGGCGAACTGCAGGTGCCGCAGCGCGAGATCGCCCTCAGCAACGGCGAGACCCTGCGGGTCTACGACACCACCGGCCCGCAGGGCTGCGATCCGCGGGCGGGCCTGCCGCGGCGCCGCCAGCCGTGGATCGACGCGCGGGTGGCGCGCGGCGACCGCAACTTCTCGCAGATGCACTACGCCCGCCGCGGGGTGATCACCGAGGAGATGCGCTTCGTCGCGATCCGCGAGAACGTCGATCCGGAGTTCGTGCGCAGCGAGATCGCCCGGGGCCGCGCGATCATCCCGGCCAACCGCAACCACCCGGAGCTGGAGCCGATGATCATCGGCCGCAACTTCCTGGTGAAGATCAACGCCAACATCGGCA
>CAZMGG010000106.1:0-295 GCA_964565715.1 uncultured candidatus Brocadiaceae bacterium
GTGCAGGTGATGATCGAGGGGCCGGGCCACGTGCCCATGCACCTCATCAAGGAGAACATGGACCGGCAGCTCCGCGAGTGCCACGAGGCGCCGTTCTACACCCTGGGGCCGCTGGTCACCGACATCGCGCCGGGCTACGACCACATCACCTCGGGCATCGGCGCGGCGATCATCGGCAGCCTGGGCACGGCGATGCTGTGCTACGTGACGCCGAAGGAGCACCTCGGCCTGCCGGACAAGAACGACGTCAAGCAGGGCGTGATCACCTACAAGATCGCCGCCCACGCCGCCGATC
>CAZMGG010000106.1:305-20123 GCA_964565715.1 uncultured candidatus Brocadiaceae bacterium
GCCGCAGGACAGCGCCAAGGTGGCTCACTTCTGCTCGATGTGCGGACCGCGCTTCTGCTCGATGAAGATCACCGAGGAGGTGCGCGAGTACGCGCGCAAGGGCATGGCGCAGAAGTCGCAGGAGTTCCAGGAGCAGGGCGGCGAGCTCTACTCCTGAACCAGGGGGCGGGCCGGCTCCCGGGCGACGCCGGGCAGGCGCACCCAGAAGGTGCTGCCCTGGCCCGGCGTCGAGGTCACGCCGAGCCGGCCGCCGGCCCGCAGCACGCTGTTCTTGACGATGGCGAGCCCCAGACCGGTGCCCTCGACGTCGGCGCTGCGCGCCTTGTCGACGCGGTAGAACCGCTCGAACACCCGCTCCTGGTCCGCCGGCGTGAGGCCGATGCCGGTGTCGGCCACCGCCAGTTCGACCTGGTCGTCGATCGGGGCGAGCCGCAGTTCGATGCGGCCGCGTTCGCCGGTGTACTTGATGGCGTTCTCCAGCAGGTTCATGGTGATCTGCACCAGGGTCTCGCGTTCGGCGCGCACCAGCAGCGGGCCCGGCGCCGGGGTCCAGACCAGTTCCTGCTGCTTCTTCTGGCCGAGCGGCTCGAGGTCGCGCCAGCACTCGCGGGCCACCGCCGCCCAGTCGCACGGCGGCGGCGGCTCCTGCAGCACCGGATCCTCGTCGAGGCGGGACAGGGCCAGCAGGTCGCGGACCAGGTGGGTCAGGCGTTCGGTCTGCTGCTGGATGCGGCCGAGGAAGCGCAGCCGCGTGGACTCCGGCATCGCCGCATCGTCCAGCAGGGTCTCGCAGTAGCCCTTGATGGCGCTGAGCGGCGTCTTCAACTCGTGCGAGACGTTGGCGACGAAGTCGCGACGATGCTCTTCGAGCCGACGCAGGCGGCTCAGGTCGCGCAGCACCAGCAGGCCGCCGCCGGCCAGCGCCGCCGCCCGCGCCGCCACCGCGCGGGACTGCGGTCCGTCGTCGGTGGTGACGTCGATCTGCAGTTCCTCGTGGCACTCGCCGCCCTGCTGCTGCGCCTGCCGCAGCAGCACCAGGACCCGGGCGAACGGCAGCACCGCCTCGAGGGGGCGGCCCAGCGCGGCGGCGGCGGGCCGGCCGCAGAGGCGCTCCATTGCCGGGTTCCAGGCGATGATGTGGCCCCGGCGGTCGGTGGCCGCCACGGCGTCGGCGAGGTGGCCGACGATGGCCCGCAGGTCGGCCGTGTCGCCGGCCGGCGCCTGGCCGGCGCCACCGTCGGGCCGCGGCCGCGCGAGGCGATGCACGAGCCAGCCCCCGGCCGCCGCGGCGGCCAGGGCCAGGGTGCCCAGCGTCGGCGTCAGGGTCGGGTCGCCGGCGGCGGCGAAGCCCAGGGCGGCCGTCAGCAGCGCCGTGCCGACGGCCACGGCGACCAGCGGCCGCGCGCTCACCGGCCGCCGTCGGCGAAGCGGTAGCCGACGCCGCGGACCGTCTCGATGAGCGCGCCGTGATCGCCGAGCTTCTGCCGCAGCGAACGCACGTGCACGTCGATGTTGCGTTCGATGACCACCGCGTCCTCGCCGATCACGCGACTCAGCAGGTGGGCGCGCGGGAACACCCGGCCGGGGTGGCTGGCCAGGAAGTGCAGCAGGCGGATCTCGGTGGGCGTCACCGTCACCGGCGCAGCGTCCACCAGCACCTCGTGGCGGCCGATGTCCACCTGCAGCGGGCCGCGGACGACCCGCTCGCCGGCCCCGCTCTGGTCCTTGAGCGGACCGCGCCGCAGCACCACCTCGATCCGCGCGAGCAGTTCGCGCGGACTGAACGGCTTGACCAGGTAGTCGTCGGCGCCGACCCCCAAGCCGAGCACGATGTCGCTCTCCTCGCCCTTGGCGGTCACCATGATGACCGGCGTGTCACGGGTCATCGGGTCGCCCTTGATGCGGCGGCACACCTCGACGCCGTCGAGACCGGGCAGCATCAGGTCGAGCACGACCAGGTCCGGTGCGTCGGTGCGCACGCGGCCCCAGCCCTCGTTGCCGTTGCGACAGGGGATCACCTTGCAGCCGTTCCGCTCCAGGTTGTAGGTGATCACCTCGAGGATGTCGGGGTCGTCTTCGACGACCAGGATCTTGGTCTTGGCCACGTCCTGGTCCTTACGGCGCCGGATCAAGGCCCGATGAAGATCCGGTCAGGGCCTGGCCAGGAAGGGCCGCCGGCACGGTCAGCAGCACGGCCTGCACCCCCGGCAGGGCGGCGGCGGTGACCCCCGCGGGCCCCAGTTCGGCGATCAGGCGGGTGACGCAGGCGCCGGTGTCCCATGGGAAGGGCAGCACGGCCGGTTCGGGCAGCAGTTCGAGGCGCACGGCCACGCCCGGGGCCGGGGCTGCCGGCAGCCCGAGCCGGATCCGGCCGCCGCAGCCCGGCACCGCCCCGGTCACCACCTGCCGCAGGGCCAGCAGCAGGCCGCGCACGAACAGGGCACCGTCGACGGCGAGGGGCTGCGGCGTCGCGACCGGGTCCATTTCCAGGCGCAGGCCGCGCTCGCGCAGCGGTACCCGCAGGCACTCCGCCACCTGCACCAGCAGGCCGCTGGCCGCCACCGGCGCGGTCGCGCCGTCACCCACCAGCCAGTGGCAGAGCTGCACGGTGTGGCTGGCGCGGTCGACGGCCTCCAGGATCGCCATCCGCTCGCGCTGCACGTCGAGGTCGGCCGCCGGCAGGAGTTGGGCGTGGCCCTGGACGCGGAACAGGGCGTTGCCGAGCTGGTGCAGGATGCCCGGCGCCAGGAAGGCCAGGTCCTCGCCGATCGCGCTGCCGTTCGGGGTCATGCCAGGGCCGACAGTGGACGGCCGGAACGGGCCCCGCGCAAGACACGCACGTCAGTCTCCCGAACCCGCCGGGCCGCGATTGGCGGTCACCTCGTCCAGGGTCAGCGGGATCGGCGGCAGCGTCTGGCCGTCGCGCACCACCGTCAGCAGGACCGTGCGACCGGGTCGGCTGCGGCTGATGATCTCGTGCAGCATGCCGCCGTCGCTCACCGGCTGGTCGTCGCAGCGCAGCACGACGTCGCCGGGCTGCAGGCCGGCGGTGGCGCCGGGCGCGCCCCGGGCGATGCCGGTGATCAGGGCGCCTTCCAGGCGGTTGCCGTTGCGGTCGGTGGGCGCGGCGGTGCCGAGCGTCATGCCGGCGTAGCCGCGCCGGATGCGGCCGTCGGGGCTGTGTTGCAGCTCGTCCAGCACCCACTTGAGCGTGCGGCTGGGGATCGCGAACGAGATGCCCTGGCCCGATTCCGGCGCCTGCGTGGTCACGCCCACCACCCGGCCCTGCAGGTCCAGCACCGGGCTGCCCGACGAACCGGGATTCACCGGCGCGCTGAACTGCAGGAAGTCGTTGGTGACCCGGGTGTCGTAGTGCTGCAGGTGACGGCCGACGAAGCTCACCACCCCCACCGTCACGGTCTGCGAGAAGTCGAACGGATTGCCGACGGTGACGATCCAGTCGCCCGCCTGCAGGTCCTCGCTGCGGCCGAGCTCCAGGGCGCGCAGCCCCGGCGGCGGATCCTGCAGCCGCAGCACCGCGATGTCGGTGATCGGGTCCTCGCCGACCAGCTGGGCGAAGCGGCGGCGCTGGTCCGGCACCCGCACCAGGATCGAACTGGCGTCGGCGACGATGTGCCGGCTGGTCACCACCAGCCCGTCGGCGTGGACGATGAAGCCGCTGCCGTTGCGCACGCCGCGGACCCGGCCGCGGGCCTCGCCGGGCTCCGGCAGCACCTCGTCCTGCTCGGCGTCGAGCGGCAACAGGGCCCGCACGGTGACCACCGACGGCCCGACCAGCCGCACCACCGGCGCGAGGCTCGGCGGCGCGCCCACCACCGGCGAGGGCGCCACCGCCGCCGGGCCCTGCCAGACGCGGCCGTTGCCGCGCGGCAGCCACTGCCCGAGCACCACGCCGAGCCCCACCAGCAGCGGGGCGATCACCAGCCAGCGGAGCATGGTCGGGCGAACGTGCGCCATGACGGAGCGGGAGTGTAACCTTTGGCCGTTTCGGCAGACAGATGGGTGTGATGACCCTCCGACCAATCCGTGGCCACGGTCTCCTCCCGACCGTCCTGGCCGTTCTCGCCACCCTGGGCGCCCTGCCGGCCGCACCGGCCCAGGGCCGCCCCACCACCGCCGAAGCCGCCCTGGCGGCCTTCGCCCGGGTGCAGACCGAGCCCGAAGGGCAGCGCCGCCGGGCCGCCCGCGACCTCGGCGCCTTCGCCGACCCTGCCGTGACCGCGCTGCTGCTGCGCCAGCTCCAGGAGGCGAAGTCGGTGGGCTACCTGCAGGACCTCGCCCGCTCGCTGGGCCGGCACCGGCGGCCCGGGTCGGTGACGCCCATGCTGGCGGTGCTGCGTGCCACCACCAGTTCCTGGCTGCGCGAGGACCTGGCGGAGGCGATCGCCCGCCAGGGCGAGGAAGGGCTGCGCGCGCTCGGCGAGCTGCTGCAGCAGGACGACGGCGGCACCGGCCTGCGCCAGGGCATCCTCGCCGGGCTCGGCCCGGTGGACGACCCGGCGGCCCGGCGCCTGCTGGTGGACGCCGCCGCAGAGGGATCCGCCCGGGACCGCACGGCGGCGCTGCGGCAGCTGCGCAAGCTCCGCGACGACCCCGCCCTGGACGAACTGCGCATCGCCGCCGCCCTCGAGCACGATTGGTACCTCGCCGCCGAGGCGCTCGGGCAGCTGGCCCGACAGGACCACCCGCGCACCATGGATCTGGCCGTGCAGATGCACCGCCGCACCAAGGACACCGCGCCGTCCGACGTGCAGACCGAACTGCTGCGCGGCCTGCTGGCGGCGCCGGCGGCCGAGGAGCACTTCCAGGCGCTGCTGCAGCGGGCCGCTGCCGCCGAGGACGCGCTCGGCGCCGAACTGGAGCCGCGCTGGCGGCAGGCCCTGCAGCAGCCCGCGGCCCAGCCGGCCCTGCTGGCCGCGGCCCGCCGCGGCAAGCCCGCCGAGCGGGCGCTCACGGCCCGGCTGCTCGGCTGGCTCGGCGGCGAGCCTGCCGGCGCGGCGCTGGCCGCGCTGCTCGGCGACAAGGAACTGGACACCGCCGCGGCAGCGGCGACCGCGCTCGGCGGACTCGGCGGCGCCGGGGCGGCGAAGGCCCTGCAGGCCCAGCTCACCGCCGGCGACGCCCGCGCCGGGCACGCCATGGTGGCCCTGCACGGCCTCCGTCGCGACGAGCCCGGCTGGTCCGAGGAACTGCAGAAGGCGGCCCGCCACCGCGACGCCGACGCCCGGGCGACGGCGCTCCGGCTGCTGGCCGAGGTCGATGCGAAGAACGGCGTCGCGGTCGCCCTGGAGGCCCTGCCGCACAAGGCCTGGAACGTGCGCCTGGCGGCGATCCAGCTCCTGCAGCAGGCCCGCGATGCCCGCGCCCTCCCGCCGCTGATCGCCCGCGTCGACCAGGAGGACGGCCGCCTGCGGTCGGACCTGCTGGACGCGTTGTTCGAGCTCAGCGGCCAGCGCCTCACCACCGGCGCGCTGTGGCAGCGCTGGTGGAAGGAGCATGGCGCCGGCTTCACCGTACCGGCGGCGCGACCGCCCGCTGCGCCGGCCGCCAGCCGCGACGGCGCCGCCACCACGGTCAGCTACTTCAGCCTGCCGGTGCTGAGCGACCGGGTCGCCTTTGTGCTGGACACCTCGGGCAGCATGAAGGAGCCGATGGGCACCGGCGGCCTCACGCGCTTCGAGGAGGCGGTGCGGCAGCTCGGCCTGGTGCTGGAGAAGCTGCCGCCGAAGACGCGCTTCAACGTGGTGACGTTCGGCGGCAGGGCGCAGGCGATCTTCGACCGGCTGCAGCCGCTGGACGCCCGCTCCCGCGGCACTGCGCTCACGGCGCTGCAGGCGATCACGCCGGGCACCGCCACCAACGTGCACGACGGCCTGCGGCTGGCGTTCCGCGACCCCGAGGTGGACACGGTCTTCCTGCTCACCGACGGGCGGCCCTCGGCGGGGCCGGTGGTGGATCCGGTGGCGCTGGCCGGGACCGTGCGCCGCTGGAACCTGCCCCGCGGCGTGCGGCTGCACACCGTGGCCATCGGCGGCCGCAGCGACCTGCTGGAGGTGCTGGCGCGGGAGTCCGGCGGCGCCCACACGGTGTCCCGATGAGCCAGGACCTGCCGGCGGAGTACGGGCTGCTGCTGCAGCACGTCCGGGTCACCCACCACCTCGCATCGGCGGCGGCGGTGCTGGCCTGGGACCAGGAGGTCATGCTGCCGCCCGGCGGCGTCGCGCACCGCGCCGCCCAGCTGGCGACGCTGGCCGCGCTCTGCCACGAACGGACCCTCGAGCCGCGGCTGCACGACTGGCTGCTGGCCTGCGAGGCGGCGGGCGCCATGGCCGCCGCGCCGGACTCGGACTTCGCCGCCAACGTCCGCGAACTGCGCCGCGACCGCGATCGGGCGGCGCGCCTGCCGGCGTCCCTGGTGACGGCGCTGGCCGAGACCGAGAGCCTCGCCCAGCATCACTGGGCCGCGGCCCGCCAGGCCTCGGACTTCGTCGCGTTCGCCCCCTGGCTGCGGACCATGCTCGACCTGCAGCGGCAGAAGGCGGCGTGCCTGCGCGATCCCGCGCGTCACGCGGAACCTTGGGATGCCCTGTTCGATCTGCACGAGCCCGGCGCCACCGGGGCGCAGATGGCCGCGTTGTTCGCCGGGCTGCGCCTGCCCCTGCGCACGCTGCGCGAGCGCGCGCTCGGCGGCGGCAACGGCGGCCCGGACCCGTTCGCCGGCCGCGACCTGCCGCTCGCCGGCCAGGAGGCCCTGGTGCGCGAGGTGCTGGGGGCGATCGGCTTCGACCTGCAGCGCGGCCGCCTGGATCGCTCGACGCATCCGTTCTGCACCGGCACCGGCGGTGACGTCCGCCTGACCACGCGCTACACGCAGGATGGCCTGCTCGACGCGCTGGGCAGCACCCTGCACGAGGGCGGCCACGGGCTCTACGAGCAGGGCCTCGACCCGGCGCACCTCGGCACGCCGCTCGGCGAGGCGGTCTCGCTCGGCATCCACGAGAGCCAGAGCCGGCTGTGGGAGAACCACGTCGGCCGCAGCGCCGCGTTCTGGCGCTGGGCGGCGCCGCTGGTCCCGCGCCATCTCGGCCCAGCCGCCGGCGCGCCGACGGCGCAGGCCCTGTTCCTGGCCAGCAACCGCGTGCAGCCGAGCCTGATCCGCGTGGAGGCCGACGAGGTGACCTACGACCTGCACGTGCTGGTGCGCTTCGAGCTGGAACGCGCCCTGTTCGCCGGCGCGCTGGACCTGGCGGACCTGCCGGCGCAGTGGAACGCGGCCTATCGCCGTGAGCTCGATGTCATCGTGCCCGACGACCGCCAGGGCTGTCTGCAGGACGTGCACTGGTCGTGCGGCCTGTTCGGCTACTTCCCGACCTACACCCTGGGCAACCTCTACGCGGCGCAGTTCGTCCAGGCGGCGCGGCGCGCGCTGGGCGACCTCGACGCCATGTTCGCACGTGGCGAGTTCGCGCCGCTGCGCGATTGGCTCCGCACCGAGGTGCATCGCCACGGCCGCCGTCACTCCCCCCAAGCGCTGTGCCGGCGCGTCACCGGCGCGGATCTCGATCCGCAGCCCTTCCTCGACCACCTGGGCGCCCGCATCGACGAGGCCCGCGCATGATCGCCTTCCGTCACCTTCTGCCGCTGCTGGCGGCGTGGCTCGCGTGTGGCCTGCCGGCGCGGGCGCAGCAGCGCCTGCCGCTGCACGACGGCTGGACCATCCAGGCCACCGGCGGCGAGCCCCGCCCGCTGAAGGTGCCGGCGGCGTTCGAGACGGCGCTCGGCACCGGCTTCGACGGCGTCGCCACCTGCGCAGTCACGCTGCCGCTGCGGCCCGACTGGCGCGGCGCGCGGATCCGGGTCGAGTTCGCCGCGGTGGCCACCCACGCCACCGTGCGCTGCAACGGCAGCGTCGTCGCCACGCACCTGGGCGGCTGGACGCCGTTCCGCGCCGACCTCACCGGGCACCTGCGCTGGCAGGGCGACGATCGCCTCGAGGTCCTGGTCGACGAGCGGGTCGGCCACAACACCCAGGGCTTCCTGCCGATCATCCAGCCCCACTTCGGCGGCATCTGGCAGGAGGTGACCCTGTGCGTCGACCACGGCCCGGTGTTCGACCGGCAGGGCGTGTTCGCCTTCGGCCGCGGCGGCGGCGAGCTGCTCGGCTCGCTGCGGATCCTCGACGACGGCGGCGGGCGGCCGTTGCGCGTGCGCGCCGTCGTGTCCGACGGCGCCCAGGTCGTCTGGCAGCAGGAGGCGACGCCGGACCAGGATCTCTCGGTGGCGCTGCGCGGCACCGTCCCGGGCGTGCGGCAGTGGCGGCCGGGCGCGCCGCACCTGTATCACCTGGAGCTGTCCCTGCGCGATGCCGCCACCGGCGCCGAACTGGATCGGCTCCTGCGGTCGGTCGGCTTCCGCGACCTGCGCGCCGACGGCACCCGCGTGCTGTGGAACGGCGCGCCGCTGCAGGTGCGCGGCATCCTGCACTGGGGCTACTCGCCGCCGCACCTGGCGCCGCCCGCCGACGAGGCCTTCTGGCGGCCGCAGCTCGAGGCGTTCCGCGCCCGCGGCTTCAACCTGGTGAAGTGCTGCCTGTGGGTGCCGCCGGCGTCGTTCTACCGCGTCTGCGACGAGATCGGCCTGCTGGTGTGGCAGGAGTATCCGACCTGGCACCCGAAGATGGACCAGGCCCACCTGGCCGAGCTGCGCGCCGAGTATCAGGAGTTCTTCGCCCACGACCGCAGCCATCCGTCGGTGGCGTTCCGCAGCCTGACCTGCGAGACCGGTCATTCTGCCGAGCTGGCGGTGATCGAGGAGCTGTTCCGGGCCTGCAAGGCGGCGGTGCCGGACACGCTGCTGGTGGACGACTCGTCGTGGATCGGCTGGCAGCGGATCACCGACTTCTGGGACGAGCATCCCTACGGCAACAACTCGTGGTGGCTCGGCCGGCTGCAGGCGTTCCGCGCACACATCCGCGAGAAGGGCCGGAAGCCGCTGCTGCTGGGCGAGTGCCTGGCGGCCGACACCTGGGTGGATCGCGCGGCGTGGCTCGACCGGCACGGTGAGCCCGCCGACGGCGAGGCGCCGTGGTGGCGGCCGCTGTGCTGGGAAGCCCAGGAGCCGGCGGAGGCCTGGCTGGCGGCGGCCTTCGGCCAGGACGAGGTCGCCACCCTCGAGCCGATCGCCCGGGCCTTCGGCCTGCAGAACCGCAAGTACCAGATCGAACGGCTGCGCCTCACGATCCCCGATGCCGGCTACGTGATGTCGGTGGCCCGGGACTTCGGCAAGGCGCGCATGGGCCTGTGGGACGACCTCGACCGGCCGAAGTGGAGCGCGGCGGACTTTGCCTGGCAGAGCGACACCATGCTGTGCCTCGACCTCGACCATCGCGGCCGGGCCCAGCCCGGCGCGATCCGGGTGCCGGTGCGGGTCTCGCACCTGGGCCAGGGCCCGCTGCGCGGCTCGCTGCGCCTGTCGGTGCCGGCGGTGACGGGCGCGCCGGCGGTGACTGCGGCCGTCGAACTGGCCCCGGGCGCCGTCGGCCGTCCGGTCACGCTGACGGTGCCGGTGGCGGCCGCGACGGTGCCGACCCGCGTGACGGTGACCGCCGACCTGGACGGCACCCATCGGGCCCGCAACCGCTGGAGCTTCTGGTCGCTGCCGCCCTGGCGCGAGGACGATGCCGCCGGCGTGCGCGAGGTGACGGCGCTGGACGCCGACACCCTGGACTTCCTGGAGCAGGGCGGCGCCGTGCTGCTGCGCGCCGGCGATCGCCCCGGGTCGCTGCGCACCGAGGCCCTGTGGTTCCTGAAAGGCGCGCCGTTCGCCCCCGCGCACCCGCTGCACCGGCAGCTGCCGCGCGAGTTCCTGCTCGAACTGGCCGCCTTCGACCTGGAGACCGGCGTGGTCATGCCGTGGGCGCTGCTGCGGGACCAGGTCGACCCGATCCTGGCGTTCTGGGAGACCCACGACGTGCCCGAGGTGCGCTTCCACCTGCTGGCCTTCGACTGCCGCGTCGGCAAGGGCCGTCTGCTGGCGACCACGCTGGATCTGGAACAGCCGGCGGGCCGCTTCGTGCGGACGGCGTTCCGCGAGCACCTGCGCCAGGGACCGGCGCCGCGACGCGCGCTCGACGAGGCGACCCTGGCGGGCCTGCGCGGCCTGCTCGCCGCCCGCACGCTGCCATTGCCCACCTGGCGCTTCCGCACCGATCCCGACGATGTCGGCCTCGCCCAGGGCTGGGCGGCGCAAGGCACCGATGCGGCGGGCGCGCCGTGGCGCGAACTGCGCGCCGGGGCGCACTGGGAGAACCAGGCCGAGGACCTGCGCCACTTCACCGGCGTGGGCTGGTACCGGGTCGACGTGGCGGTGCCGGCGGACTGGGCCGGGCTGCCGGCCCGGGCGGTGTTCGACGGCGTCGACGACAGCTTCACGGTGTGGCTGAACGGCGAGCAGGTGGGTCGCTTCGGCGACCCCGCCACCGGTCACACGGTCTGGCTCGAACGCACCGTGGCCGAACTGGGCACGCGGCTGCGCCCGGGTGCCATCAACACCCTGGTCCTGCGGGTGGTGGATCACCAGGGGTCCGGCGGCCTGTGGAAGCCGGTGTTCCTCACCACCGGCCCGGCCGACGAGCGGGCGCGGCTGCTGCACCGCTGAGACACGCCTCTTGCGCCCCGGCGCTGGCCGGCCCACACCCTGGCGCTATCCTGGCCCCCCTGCCGTCATGAAAGTCCAATCGATCCAGCCCACCCCGAATCCCAACGCCTTCAAGTTCATCGTCGATCGGCCGCTGGCGCGGCCCGGCGCCTCGGTGAGCCATGCCCGGCCCGAGGACGCCCGCAGCGACGTGCTGGGCCAGGGCCTGTTCGCCGTTCCCGGCGTCGCCAGCCTGTTCTACTGCGACAACTTCGTCACCGTGACGATGACGCCGCAGGCCGACTGGCGCATGGTCGCCGAGCAGGTCACGCGGATGCTGGAGAGCCACATCGACGACCAGCCGGTGGGCGTCGTCGCCGAGGCGGCCGGCGATGCCGGCCCGGCTGTGGCGGGCGACGACGATCCCCTGGCGAAGCTGCCGAAGGGCGGCGATCCGGCGGTGCTGCAGCAGATCAACGCCCTGCTCGACGATCGCGTGCGGCCGGCGCTCGCCGGCGACGGCGGCGGGCTCGAGGTGGTCGGCCTCGAGGGCAAGACCCTGTTCATCCGCTACCAGGGCGCCTGCGGCAGCTGCCCCAGTTCGATCCAGGGCACCCTGTTCGCCATCCAGAACCTGCTGCAGAGCGAGGTCGACGAGGAGCTGACCGTCACCATCGCCTGACGGCGCGCCCATGGGCCACTGCCCCGCGTGTGGGCGCCCGCTGCGCCTGATCCACGTGCACGGCCACGGGCAGTGCGCCTCCTGCGGCAGCAACGTCGAGCCGTGCTGCGCCGGTGCCGGCACCGAGGCCGAGCTGGCCACCGGCCCGACCCAGGCCGCGGAGTCGCTGCCGTTGCCGCTCTTGTTCGCCGATCTCGGCGGCGGCGATGCGGCGGTCACCCACGACGCCCTGGTGCACGCGGTGTGCTGCCTGCTGGGCTGTGATCTGACCGAGGCCTGTGAACGGCTGGCGGCGGAGATGGATGCCGGCCGCCTGCGGCGGATCGCGCCAGGGATCTACCGGCGCGGCTGAGGCGGCGAGAGCGGCTGTGGCGCCGAGGCCAGCAGGGCGGCGATGGCCGGCAGCCCCCGCCGTTCCGCCAGCACCGGCACCGTGACGCGCACCTTGCTCCACCAGCCGTGGCGTTCGCCGAGCACCAGGTAGGAGGCGACCTCGGCGTCGCCGGTGCCCGGGCCGAGCGGCGCCCGGAACAGGAATCGCACCGCCGCCTGCGGCGCGCCCGGCGCGTCGCCGGCCGCCGGCGCGGCGTTGCTCACCGTCGCACCCGCATGGCTCCGCAGCACCTCGTCGGTGCAGCGCTCGAGGTGCACCGCCAGCGGCTCGCCAGTGCGTGGATACAGGTAGAACGTCACCAGCAGGGGCGCCTCGCCGAAGGTGGCCCGGTAGGTGACCGCGGCATCGGCGCCGGCCGGATCGAGGACCCGCAGCGACACGCGTTCGGCGAAGCCGATGCGGGCGGGGAACACGGCGCCGGACGGATGGCGCCAGTCGCCGGTCACCGCGAGTTCGCGCGGGCCGCCGGTGCAGGCGGCGAGGGCCGCGCACAGCAGCCATGGCCGCCACCAGGGCCTGGGATGTGCCGGAGGGGGGACTTGAACCCCCACGATCTTGCGATCGCGGGTTTTTGAAACCCGTGCGTCTGCCGATTCCGCCACTCCGGCGCGGAGGCGCTGCACGATAGGGACGCCCGGCGGACGGTCAATCACCGACAGGGTCCTCGCCATCGCCGGCGACCAGCCGCCGCACCGCCTGCGCCCGCAGGTTGCGCGCCTCGGGCTGCCGGCCCAGCAGTTCGAGCACCTCGGTGAGCGCCGCCACGACCGACGGCGAAGGCCCGAGGCTCTCGGTGGCCAGCCGCGCCGCCCGGGCGGCGCGTTCCTGCTCGCCGCGCCGCGCCAGCTCGCGCGCCACCAGCAGGAGCGTGCCCTGCAGCGGGCACAGGCCCAGCAGTTCCCGCGGCTCCACCGCCTGGGGCTGCTCGCGCAACAGCCCGGCGATCAGGTCCAGCCCCTCCGGCGAACGGGTCCGACCCCAGGCCTCGATCGCGCCGCGCGGATCGCCGGCGGCGACCCGGATCCGGCCCTGCAGCAGGCCGGCGGCGATGCCCTCGGGGTCGGCCTTGCGCAGGCCGCGGACCACGCGCTCGGCGGTGGCGTGGTCACCGCGGGCCAAGGCCTCGTCGCCGAGCCGCCGCAGGTCGGCCAGCAGCTGTTCGGTGGCGGCCAGCCGATGCGCCGGCGGCGCCACCCTGGCGATACGCTGCTGCAGTTCCACCACCGCGGCCGCGTCGCCCTGCTGCAACCGCACGAGGCGCAGTTCCCGCAACAGGACCCAGTCGTCGGGCAGGCCGGCCAGGGCCTCCTCCAGGTCGACCGCCAGCGCCGCCGGCGGCACCGAGCCCTGCCGGCGCAGCGCCTCGGCCCGCAGCTGGTGGAACGAGCGCCGCAGTTCCGCCGGCAGGTCGCGCAGCGGCACCGAGGCGAGGTGGCGCAGGGCAAGGCCCGGCTGTTCGTCGTGCAGGGCGAGCCGGGCGAGCTTCAGGTGCGCGTCGGCCACCACCGCCGGGTGATCGGCGGGCGCGGGGCCGCGGTAGCGGGTGACGCGGCGCAGCCGTTGCCGGGCGCGGCGGGTGTCGTCGCCGACCAGGGCCGCCACCGCCCGCAGGTGCCGGCCAAGCACCATCTCGCCCCGCCAGTGCCGCAGGCGGGAGCGCAGGGCGCCCCAGGCGAGCGCGGTGACCGCGGCGCAGGCCAGCAGCAGCACCAGGACCCGACCGAGCGTGGTGTCGAGGAGCGGCGTCAGCAGGCGCCCGAACAGGTCGAACAATCGCCCGACCAGGTCCAGCACCGGGTTGAGCATGGCCAGCAGCAGGAACACGCCGATGCCGATGCCCCACCATCGCCAGCGCCGCCACCGGCGTGCGATCGCCTGCCGCCAGGGACCGATCACAGGGCACCGCCCTTGCCGCGGACGCGGTGCAGCGCCTGTTCCAGGCAGAGGCGCAGCTCCTGGTCGGCCTCCTGCTGGCGCAGCGCGACCAGGGCCTGCTCGGCCCGCGCGCCGCCGATGTCGCCCAGGGCCTGGACGATGCAGCGGCGGCGGTTGCCGTGCCGGTGCGCGAGGCCGGTGCGCAGGCGTTCGAGCCAGCCGCGGCGGCCGTAGGCGTCCGCCAGGCCGGGCACCGCGTCGGCGCCGATCTGTGCCAGCACCGCCCGCAGGCCGGTGTCGAGTTCGGCCGGCTCGGGGCCGAACGCGGCGCAGACCCGTTCCACCACGGCGGCGCCGGCCGCCACCAGCACCTCGCGACAGGCCTGCCGCACGATCGCCCCCTGCTCGTCGTCGGCGAACGCCTCCAGCACCTGGTCGAGGCAAGGGCTGCCGAAGTCCAGGAGCAGCCGTTGCGCCACCGGCTGCAGCGTCGCATCGGCGAGCCCGCGCACCAGGGCGGCGGTGAGCGCCCGCGACGGGCCCCGTCGCCGCAGCACCTGCTCCAGGGCCTGCGGCGCCACCGCCGCCGGGATCGCCAGCAGCAGGTCCTCCTCGCGCCGGAACGAGGCGTGGGTCAGCAGCACGTCGGCGAGCACGTGGCCCTGGGGCACGGCGGCGAGGAAGCGGCCGAGGACCTCCGGCTCCGCCTGGTTGAGCCGCTGCAGGATCTCCAGCGGCGCGAAGCGCTCCAGCACCGTCTCGAAGCGGCCCGGATCGCCAAGGCCGAGGTAGTAGTCGATCAGGATGCGGCGGTGCTCGGGCCGCCCGGCCGACGACAACTGCTCGATCTGCGGCAGCGCGGTCCGATCGAAGCCCTGCACCACCCGACGGACCACGCCGAGCGGCGGCTCGCCGCCGGCGAGCTGGCGCAGCCGTTGCTCGCCGAGCGCCTCGGCGGCGGCGAACAGGCTGGCGGCGATGCCGGGCCCCATCGCCCGCAGCAGGGCGACGGCGCCGTCGTCGCCGCGGCAGCCGTGCAGCAGCAGCTCCGGCACCGCGCGCGGGCCCAGCGCCATGACCTGCGCCGCGGCCGGCCCGGGCGCCTCCCGTTCCTGCTCCCGCAGGGCGGCCGCCACCGCGCGGCGGACGAACGCCTCGTTCTCGTCGACCGCGTCCATCAGTTCCTGCGGCGTGGTCACCGGCGCGAACAGGCGGGGTTCGAACGCCACCGCCGGCTCGCGGCTGTCGCAGGCGGGACAGCGGGCCTCGGGCGTCTGCCGGCCGGTGCCGCAGGCGCCGCACCGCCAGCGCCCCTCGGGCAGGAACGGCGCCAGCATGCCGGCGGTGGGATCGATGGCGCCGGCCAGCGGCTCGGCCCGCGGCCGCGACGCCGGCAGCGACACGGGCAGCGCGCCGTCGCCCGCCGCTGCCAGGGCCTTCGTCCCGCCGTCGCCCAGCAACGCCGCCACCACCGCGTCGGGCCCGTCCCGCTGGGCGAGCAGGCGCACCCCGAGCCGCGCCACCGCCGGTGCATCGCCCCCCAGCGAACGGGCCTCGGCGTGGGCCCGCGTCGCCGCCGCGACGTCGCCGTGGCCCAGGAGGCTTGCCCCGGACCGCGCCAGCGCCTCGGCGACCGCCCGGCCGCCGGCCACCGCGTCGGCATCGCCGGGCAGGACCCGCAACCAGCGTCGCCCGGCGGCGGCGGCCTCGGCGAAGCGCCGCGCCCGCAGCCGCACCCGGAACAGGAACTCCCACAGCGGTGCGGCCTCCGCCGGCGGTGCGGTGTCTGCCGCGGTCTCCGCCACGTCGGCCGCCTCGTCCTGCAGGCCGAGTTCGAGCAGGCAGCGCGCCAGCAGGAGGGCGTTCTGGCTGCTGGCGATGCCGAACGCCGAGCGCAACGTCAGGTGGTGGCGGTGGGCCCGCTCGGGCTCGCCCAGTTCGGCCAGCACCTGCCCGAGCAGCATCTGCGCGAAGTGGTTCTCCGGGTCGGCCTCCAGCACGCGCTGCAACCGGGTGCGCGCGCCGGCGAGGTCGCTGGACAGGGCCTGCTCGACGCCCAGCAGGTAGTCCGCCACCGCCCGCCGCTGGCGCAGTTCGCGCAGCAGCCGCAGGCTGCGCAGCACGACGACGCCGGCGAGGATCGCCAGCAGGAGCCCGACCAGGGTCTCGACGGCGCCCGGCGTCTCCACCAGCTCCCGCAACCAGCCTCGCTCCGGCGTCCCCGCCGGCAGCGGCGCCTGGAGGAGCGGACGGATCGGCGGGAAGGTCACCGGCAGCATCCTCCGGCGGCGGCGGCCTGCCGTCCACCGGCGTTCAGGCGACCGGCATCCCGGCGCGCTGCAGCGCCAGTTCCAGCAGGTGGTCCAGCAGCCGCGGGAAGGGCAGCCCGGCGGCGGCGGCGGCCTGCGGCAGCAGGCTGGTGGCGGTCAGGCCCGGGATCGTGTTCACCTCCAGGACCCGCGGCCCGTCGGCCCCGACGATCATGTCGGTGCGCGACATGCCATCGCAGCACAAGGCGGCGTGGCAGCGCACCGCCAGCGCCTGCACCGCCGCGATGGCCGCCGGGTCGAGCCCACGCGGCGGGATGACCTCCTCGGTCATGCCGGGCACGTACTTGGCCTCGTGGGTGAAGAAGCCCGCCTGCCGCGGGTAGATGCCGATCGGCGGCAGCGCCTGCAGCGGGCCGCCGGTGTTGCCCAGCACCGCCACGGTGATCTCCTCGCCGACGACGAGTTCCTCGGCCAGCAGGCGCCGGCCCTGGCCGCCGTGGGCCAGCAGGAAGGCCGCCAGCTCCGCGGCCTCGGTGATGCGGGCGACGCCGAGGGTCGAGCCCGAGCAGTCGACCTTGACGAAGCAGGGCGTGCCGACCGCGGCGCGGATCGCGGCGAAGGTCGGCTCCGGCTCGAGTTCGGCGAGCAGGCCGGCAGCGACGTGACCCCGCGGCAGCGGCACCTGGGCCTGGGCCAGGCACTCGCGGGTGCGGATCTTGTCCATCGCCACCGCCGAGGCGGCGCAGCCCGAGCCCACGCAGGGCAGCCCGTACAGCTCGAGCATGCCCTGCACCGTGCCGTCCTCGCCGAACGGACCGTGCAGCACCGGCAGCACCACCGCCTGGCCCGCGCCCTCGGCGAACTGGTCGAGCAGGAAGTCGAGGGCCGTGCCGGGCCGGAGGCAGCCGGCGGTGCGCGAGGCATCGCGCGGCCGCCAGGTCACGCCGGCCGGCAACGGCTCGCGGTCCGGCCACCAGCCGCCGTCGCGATCCAGGAACACCGGCCAGACCCGCCAGCGCCGCCGGTCGAGGTGCGCGAACACCTGGCTGACCGATGACAACGAAACGTCGTGCTCGGGCGACCGGCCGCCCGCCAGAACCATCACATCCATGTGCCCTCCCAGGCTTGCGGCGGGATGATAGCGCGCCGACGGGCGCTCAGGAACGCCAGAGCGCGCCGGTCGCCGCCGCCGCGCCCCACAGGATCGCGTCGGAACCGCCGAGGCTCGGCGCGAAGCGCAGCCCTTCCAGGACCGGCACCGAGCAGAGCCGCTGCACGCCGGCCTCGATCGAAGCGCGCAACGCCGGCCAGCCGTCCAGCACGCCGCCGCCCAGCACCACCGCCGCCGGGTTGAGCAGGATGCAGGCGTTGGCCACCAGCGCCGTCGCCGCCGCCTCGGCCTCCGCCAGGATCGCCGCGGCGTCCTGGTTGCCGCCCGCCGCGGCCGCCACCACGTCGCCGACCCGCCAGCGGCCGTCCCGTGGGCCCGGGCCGCACCGCTCGGCGGCGCGCTCGGTGATCGCCCGGCCGCCGCAGTAGGCCTCGAAGTGGCCGTCGCGGCCGCACGGGCACCGCCGGCCGCCGGGCACGTGGATGGTGTGGCCGATCTCGCCGGCCGCGTTGCGGAAGCCGCCGTAGGGCCGGCCGCCGACCATCAGGCCGATGCCGATGCCGGTGCCGAAGAACAGGCAGAGCAGGGGATCGGCGCCGCGCGCGTGTCCGCGCAGCCATTCGCCCCAGGCGCTGGCCCGGCCGTCGTTGATCAGCGTCACCGGCAGGCCGGTCCGGCCCCGCAGGTGTTCGGCGAGCGGGTGCTCGTGCAGCGGCAGGTTGGGCGCGTAGCGCACGACGCCGCCCTCGGGTGGGATCACGCCGGCGGTGCCGACGCCGAACGCCAGCGGCGGCTCGAGGCCGGTGGCCGGGGTGGCCAGCACGGCGGCGACGGCGCGGTCCATCTCGGCGAGGAAGGCGCCACGCTCACGGATCGTGGCGATCTGCTCGACCCGATGCACGGAGCAGTCCTCCGCCACCAGGGCGAACCGGCACTTGGTGCCGCCGAGGTCGGCGGCCAGCACGCTCTTCATGTCGCGGTCGTCGGGCTTGCGCCGGCGCCTGGCGGGATCGGTCAGCGCGCCGCGCGGGCCGGCGTGCTCTCCTCGTCCTCCGAGATGATCTCCAGCAACTCGTCCAGCAGGCTCACCAGCTGGCTGTGCTGCCGTTCGAGCACCAGCACGCGTCGCACCAGCTTCTCGACCACCGGCGGCAGCAGGGCCTCGGTGGTGAAGTGGCGGATGCGATCGAAGGAGGCGATGGTCGCCGGGCTGGCGTCCTGGTGGAACTGGTGGAAGTCGAAGTGGTAGGAGTTGTCGAGGATCTCCTTGGCGTGGGCCTGGACCTCCTTGTCCAGGGCTTCGGCCTCAGGGCCGTGATGGGAGACCTTGAAGGCCTCGACCTTGTAGCGGTGCAGGGCGTCCTTGAACTGCTTCTTCACTTTGCGGGCTCCGGGGTCTGATGGGACGGTCGGGCCAGGTCCGGCGGGAATTCCTGCCGGCGCCCCGACGGGCTAGAGCGTGGCCCCTGGGGCCGGTCGAGGCAAGACCCGTCTGCCGGGGCCGCAGCCTGCCCCCTGGGCGGCACGGTCGGGCGCACGGCCGTTCAGGAGCAGCGGCCCAGCAGCAGGCAGGTGTTGTGGCCGCCGAAGCCCAGCGAATTGCTGATCGCGTAGGGCACGGCCATCTCGCGGGGCTGGTTGGGCACGTAGTCGAGATCGCAGTCCGGATCCGGCGTCTCGTAGTTGATCGTCGGATGGACCTGGCCGCGGCTCACCGACAGGGCGCTGACCGCGAGTTCGATGGCGCCCGAGGCGCCCAGCAGGTGCCCCAGCATCGACTTGGACGACGACACCGCCAGCCGGCGGGCGTGGTCGCCGAACACCAGCTTGATCGCCGCGGTCTCGATCTTGTCGTTCAGCAGGGTGCTGGTGCCGTGCGCGTTCACGTAGGCGACCTGGTCGGGCCGCACCGAGCCGTCCTGCAGGGCCTGCCGCATGGCCCGGGCCGGCCCGTCGGCATCCTCGTTGGGCGCGGTGATGTGGAAGGCGTCGTCGGTGCTGCCGTAGCCCAGCAGCTCGCAGACGATCGGCGCGCCGCGCCGGCGGGCGTGCTCGTACTCCTCGAGCACGATGGCGGCGCCGCCCTCGCCCATCACGAAGCCGGAGCGATCCCTGTCGAACGGCCGCGAGGCCTTCTTCGGGTCGTCGTTGCGGGTCGACAGGGCCTTCAGCGAGCAGAAGCCGGCCAGCCCGAGCTCGGTGGTGGCGGCCTCGGAACCGCCGGTCAGCATCACATCGGCCTCGCCGTACTGGATCGTGCGCAGGGCCTGGCCGATGGCGTGGCTGGAGCTGGCGCAGGCCGACGAGGTGACGAAGCAGGTCCCCTGCAGGCCGAAGCGGATGGCGGCCTGGCCGGCCACTGCGTTGGCCATCATCTTCGGGATGAAGAACGGGCTGACGCGGTCGGCGCCGCGCTCGACCTGCAGCACCTTGCTGGCCTCGATCTCGTGGATCCCGCCGATGCCGGTGCCGAGGATGCAGCCGACCCGGGTGCGGTCCAGCTTCGTCAGCGCGCCCTGCTCGCCGGACAGACCGGCCTGCTGCATGGCCTCGTCCGCCGCCACCATGAAGAACTGGCTGTAGCGGTCGAGCTTGCGCGCCTCGGGCCGCGCGAAGTAGCGCTCCGCATCCCAGTCCCACACGTCGCAGGCGAACTTCACCGAGTGCTTGCTGGTGTCGAAACGGGTGATCGGACCGGCTCCGCTCGCCCCGGACAGCATCCTGTCCCAGGTGGTCTGCAGGCCGATCCCGAGCGGCGTGACCGCTCCCAATCCGGTGATGACGACACGGCGCCTGGCCATCATGTTCCTCGTGTGTTGCGCCGCGGGGG
>CAZMGG010000107.1:0-12531 GCA_964565715.1 uncultured candidatus Brocadiaceae bacterium
CCGCAGCAGGCGACGAGCCCCCAAGCGGGCTCGCGCCTGAGCGGCAGAGACGTTGAACGAAACCGCTGCGCGGTAGCCCGCTCCCGGCCCCTCGTGCCGGTCGAGCCCTCGCGGTTCCCGTCAGAGCCCTGAGTCACTTCGGATCCGGCGTCCTGCTCCAGGACGCTCCTCGTCGGCGGCGCGGGAGACCAACCCCTGACGACGAGGACGACGATGACGTTGCTTCGCGAGCGGATGGCAGAGGACCTGCGCATCCGCAACTACTCCCCGAGGACGGTGGAGTGCTACGTGTCGATGGTGGCGCGGTTTGCGCGCGAGTTCGACAAGCCGCCGGGCCAGCTCGGGCCTGCGGAGATCCGGGCCTTCCAGGTGCGGCTGATCGAGCAGAAGGTGTCGTGGGCGGTGTTCAACCAGGCGGTGTGCGCGCTGCGGTTCTTCTACCGCGTGACGCTGCCGCGACTTCGCCGTGGAGCACATCCCGTTCGCGAAGCAGCAGAAGCCGCTGCCGACGGTGCTGAGCGTCGACGAAGTGCGGCGGCTGCTGGGCGCGACGCCGTGCCTGAAGCACCGTGCCGTGCTCAGCCTGATCTACGCGACCGGTGCCCGCCTGAACGAGGCGGTCCACCTGCGCGTCAGCGACATCGATGGTGCGCGGATGATGGTGCACATCCGCCACGGCAAGGGCGGCAAGCCGCGCATGGTGCCGATGTCGGGGGCGCTGCGGGAGCTGCTGCGCGAGTACTGGCGGCGGCGCGCCCGGCCACCTTCCTGTTCCCGGGCAAGGCGCCAAGCCGTCCGCTGCACGAGTCCAGCGTCCAGCGGGCGTGTGAGAAGGCGCGTCTTCGCGCCCGGATCGACAAGCGGGCGAGCGTGCACACGCTGCGACACAGCTACGCAACCCACCTGCTCGAGCTGGGCGTCGACCTGCGGACGATCCAGCGGTTGCTCGGGCATGCGAGCCTGTCGACGACGGCCATCTACGTGCACGTGACCGGTCGGCTGCTCGACGCCGCGAACCAGGCGGTCGACCTGCTGGCCATCCCGAACTGAGCACGCATGACCCGGGCCACCCACGAAGTGGCCGACGTGGTCCGACGCTTCGGCGACGCCCTGTTGCGCGAAGGCTCGGTCACGCCGGCCCGGCGCCGCGTCATGCACGCAATTGCCGCCTGCCGCACCGCACGACTCGGCGGCCACGTCGAGTCGTGCGACAACTGCGACTACCAGCGCATCTCGTACAACAGCTGTCGCAACCGGCACTGTCCGAAGTGCCAGGGCCCGCGGCAGGCAAGGTGGCTGGAGGAGCGGGCGAAGGACCTGTTGCCGGTCGAGTACTTCCACGTGGTGTTCACGATGCCCGACGAACTCGCCAGCATCGCGTTGCAGAACAAGCGCGTGGTGTACGGCATCCTGTTCACCGCCTCGGCGGCGACGCTGCGCACGATCGCCGCCGATCCGCGACACCTCGGCGCCGAGATCGGCTTCCTGTCGGTGCTGCACACGTGGAGCCAGGATCTGCGGCACCATCCGCATGTCCACTGCGTGGTGCCGGGTGGCGGGCTGGCTCCCGACGGAACCTGGGTCGCTTGCCGCCCCGGGTCCTTCCTGCCGGTGCGGGTATTGGCGGCGATGTTCCGCGGCAAGTTCGTGGCCCTGCTGCGGGCTGCGTACGAGCGCGGCGAACTGCGGTTCCAGGGTGCCCTCAAGGAGCTTGGTGATCCGGCGGCGTTCGCGGCCTGCCTGGACCGCGCGATGGGCAAGTCGTGGGTGGTCTACAGCAAGCCGCCGTTCGGCGGCCCGGCGCAGGTGCTGAAGTACCTGGCGCGCTACACGCACCGCGTCGCGAACGGCAACCGACGGATCATCGGGATCGACGATGCGGGTGTGACGTTCCGCTGGCGAGATCGCGCGAATGCCAACCGACCCCGGACGATGCGGCTCACCGGCGTCGAGTTCCTGCGGCGCTTCCTGCAGCACGTGCTGCCCCGCGGCTTCCCGCGGATCCGGCACTATGGCCTGCTCGGCAACCGCTCGCGCAAGGTGAAGTTGGCGGTCTGCCGGCTGCCACTGCGTGCATCGATGCCGGCGGCAGGGGCGGCCCCGGTGGGCGTGGCGCCGTGCGAGCCCCGTGACGAGCTGTGTCCTGTATGTCGTTCGGGCAGGCTGAGCCGCCGGCCGCTGTCGCCTTGGATGCGGGAGCCTGAATTGGTCGACACCTCGTGATGCCACGGCCGGAACACAACCAGCGAGCCGCGCGAGGGCCGAGCTTGGGCTCGGGCGAGGGACCCTTCTGTGTTGGAGTCGCCGAACCAGCATCCACCGGCACACCGGCCAAGCCCGAGCCCCCCGCCGCGGGCGTCCGGACGCCATGGCGGAGCCCCTGGACCCCAGCCTGCATGCAGCACCGGCATGGATTCCGAGCCCTCCCCCTTGCGCCTCGCCCCTGCGTCCGGATCGAATCCCCATAGCCGCTCGACCGCGGCTTCGTTCAACTGATCCCATCCGGAAGAAGTCGCGGGAAGCCCGCCAGCGTGATCGGGGACCCCGCGCGACTTCCTCCGGATAGGATCCTGTTCGTTAGCCAGCACTCCACTCCCATGCCGAGAGTAGAAGCCAAGCCACTCAACGATGTCGAGGTGGCCCTCAAGGCCGCTCTTGAGGAGATGGCCACCTGCACGGAGGCGTCGAGTTGGCGCGACGACGCTCGCTGGACTAGGGAGGTGAAGAACCGTGTGGCACGCCTTGGTCGCGATCGCGGCTTCTGCGTCTGCGCCTCGAGCTGCGACCTTGCTCACTCAGGCGAGTGGCTGTTCGACTTGTCGTGGCTCGACCATCGGGGCTGCCTGCTCACAAGAGTGCCGTTGGCCCTCGAGTGCGAGTGGGACGCCGGCGGAGCTGGCGACGATTTCCAGAAACTCGTCGTTGCGCGAGCCGACGAGCGCGTCATGGTGTTCGTGACGTCGGACGCGGTTACTGCCACCGTGGCCATAGAATCACTGCTGGAGAATGTCTCCAGCTTTTCCCGTACCACCGTCGGCGACCGCTATTTCTTTGCCTGCTGGCAGGAGCGCAGGGCGGATGGCTGCAAGGGGTTCAGCTACGCGGCATACGAGGTGGTGCATGACAACTCTGGCTAACTCGCCGCAGCAGCCGACGAGCCGCGACCGACGCAACCGCGAGAGCCGAAGCCCTCGCACGCGGCTCGCGGCTGAGCGGCAGAGACGTTGGGCCGGCCATCACTCGGGGGCGGGCTTCGATTCTCATTCCCGTCAGGCCGTCCCACCGAGGGGCTTGTTCAGGGCGTCCTTGGGGCTACCGTTCTTGCAGTCGAAGAGATGGACCCATGTCATGACCCTACAGCCAGACCCTATTCGCCTCACTCCGCTGGCGCGGATCCGGTGGTTGCTCGCCGTTTGGGGGCTTGCCCTGGTTCCAGGGCAGTTACTCGCGCAGGGTCCGACTTGGACGCAAGCGGCCAACGTGGGGCCGCCAAGTCGCACAGTGCACTCGATGGCCTACGACAGTCTGCGAGGGCGTACTGTGTTGTTCGGGGGCTATGGCAGCAGTCTCTTCCCTGCTGCCACGTGGGAGTGGGATGGCAGCAATTGGGCGCAAGTAGCGTCCGCAGGTCCACCCGGCCGCGACTCCTTCGCAATGGCCTACGACAGCCAACGAGGACGTGTTGTGCTTTTCGGCGGACGCTCCGTTCCTGGCAGCGCGGTGCTGCCCAACGAGACGTGGGAGTGGAACGGCAGTAGTTGGACTCAAGTCGCAGTATCGGGCCCGCCGGCTCGCCATCTCCATGCGATGTCGTACGACGCGTTGCGTGGGAAAACAGTCCTGTTCGGTGGGCTGAATGGCAGTCCCTTTGGTGATACCTGGGAGTGGAATGGCAGCACTTGGACAAGTGTGGCGGCCAATGGCCCCCCAGCACGGATACGCCATTCGATGGCGTACGACAGTGTGCGTGGGAAGACGGTTCTTTTCGGAGGCGACGCACTCTCCGTGTTCACAGAGTTTGGGGACACGTGGGAGTGGGACGGCGCCGTCTGGACCAATGTCGCTACTAATGGCCCCGGCGCTCGCACCGCCCACGCCCTAGCGTTCGACAGCCAGCGAGGGCGCACCGTGATGTTCGGGGGCGTCAGCGGGAGCGGAGCTACGCATACCGAGTACGGTGACACCTGGGAGTGGGGCGGTAACAACTGGGTGCTGGCGAGCACCGTCGGCCCATCTTCGCGCGTTCATCACGCAATGGCCTATGACAGTCAACGGGGACGCACTGTTCTATTTGGTGGCGGCAGCAGTACTCCGCTCGGCGACACTTGGGAGTGGGGTGCGGGCAATCCGAGCACTCCAGCAACCGCCGCCAGCTTTGGCGCCGGTTGCGGAATACCAAATCTCCATCTGCATCCTAACCCGAGTGCCCGACCGATCATCAATTCAACGGCGCAGGTGTCGATGAGCAACATTCCGTCGCCGATCGCTTTCGTTGCCGTCGGGTGGAATCGCTCGATGATCGGGCCGTTCGCGCTTCCCTTCTCGCTCCTCGGCTATGGAATGCCGGGTTGCTATCTGCTGCATTCCGCTGAAGCAGCGGCACAACCTGTGAGCTTCACGAGCCAAACCAATGCAACATTCAGCCTGCCGCTGCCAAACTGGTCCGGTTTGATCGGTCTTCATCTGTTCTTGCAAGGTTGGGCTCATGCACCAGGCGCGAATGTCGGGAACACGGTCGTCAGCAATGCCATCGAGTGGGGGGTTGGCAACTCGTAGAGTAGCCTCCCAACAAGGCATAGGAGCCGGCGAGCGCTGCAGCGGCGCTCGCCGGCTCAATGCCAAAGACGTTGGGCATGCCCTTGACGCGCCGCAGACAGCCGGGACCATGATCTGATCCCTTCGAAGGATGATGATGAATCGTCAACTTCCCATTCTCTTCACGTTGCTGCTCGCCGCGTCGGGATGCGCACACTTCCAGGTGTCACAGGCCAAGGCCCAGCTTGAGGCCGCTCTGAACCCACTGCTCGGACAAACTAAGAACGATGTGATCATAGCCATTGGCGCTCCGATCGGGACTCGGTCGATCGGCGGATTCGAAATCTGGGACTACTACAGGAGCTATGGCATGCGCGCACGGCAGAGCGCGGTCGTCAATACCTACGGTACGGCCAACACCAATGCCTACGGCTATCCCGGCGGCGTCCATGCGACGACCACCTACCAGGGGAACGCTGTCGGTGTTGGTGGAGGACAGAGTTGGGAGGCCTATGATCGGTTCACTCTGTACTTTGATGCGTCTGGTCGAATGGCCAAGTGGGATGGCTATGTTCAGCGATGAGTGCCTTCCGCCAAGCCCTTCTCGACGGGTCGCAGGCGGTTGCCCGGAGACAGTGAGGTGACGCAACGGCGTGAGATCAATGCCTGGAGCGACCTCACGGGGCTTGTCGAGTTGTCAGTGGGCGGTGGCTGGCTTTTTCGTGGGGAGGCTCGACAGTTCCCGTCCCTGCAGCCCAAGTCTGGCCGCGTCAACGACGGTCGTGGATCATCGCGCAGGTTGCCCTATCGGCTGGAGGACGAGAGCCAGGCGCTGGACTTGTTCAAGCGGCAGGCGCGCCCGTACCTTCATCATGCGCCTCACGACGACTTGGAGTGGCTGGCTATTGCTCAACATCACGGAGTCCCCACCCGGCTGCTCGACTGGACAGAGAGCCCGTTGATCGCTGCCTACTTCGCCGCGGGTGGCCGTGGAGCTGACGATGGCGCGCGGATCTACTGCGTGCATGGACTTCCCGATGCCGACCGCACTATCGGCCCCTTCGAGTCCACGGCCGTCGGAGTCTACCGACCTCCCCACATCAGTCCCCGCATCTCGGCGCAGAGCGCAGTATTCACAGTTCACCCCGACCCGACGGTAAACTTTGCGCCTAGCGGCCTCGAGACTTGGACCGTGGCCAAGGCGGCATGCCACAAGCTCAAAGACGCTCTGACGGCGAGCGGTATCAGTCAGGCATCTCTCTTCCCGGACATCGACGGTCTGTCGCGTCATGTGGCATGGTTGTACAAGTGGGGCAAGCTCTGAGGCTGATAGGATGCACAACAAGGCATAGGAGCCGACGAACGCCCCAAGCGGCGCTCGCGGCTCAATGCCAAAGACGTTGAGCAGCCCTGTGTTGACGAAACACTCGAAGAGGGAGCTTGGAAGGCTCCTCCGCGCACGACGTGCGAGCCTGCGTTCTCTGACCCCTCGGCACGCAGTGGAGTGCATGGTTGCCTTCTACCGCGACATGCCTGTGGAGGACTGCGATGCGAACTCGCACGGAGACATGCTGCTAGTCCAATGGGGGACCTATGACTGGGGTCGCGGGCAGCACTTCGAGTTCGACGTGACGCGGCAGATGATTCCCCGGGTCGGCGATGATGACGACATCTGGCAGTTGCACCTGACGGTGCGCTTTCCACCCACAGCTGACCTGCAGGCGCTCGGCGCCGGCAACCGCTGGTGCCGTGGCACCCAGGGCGTGCAGGAGTTCTGCGAGTTCGTGACCACGAGTGCGGCATTCCTTGCAGTGGCGGATCGCCGGGACGGCACCGCGACACTGGACTTCGACCTCCTCGCGGGATGAGAGGCTGCCCACGCGCCGGAAGAGCCGATCAGCCGGGGCACCACCATCCGCGAATGCCGAAGCCCTCGTGCTGTTGTGCGGCACTGACCCGGACCCGCCGGTAGCGTTCCCTGCCACAGGTGTCCACAATCCACTCTCTCTCCTTCGTGCTGCTGCCGACGTGCACCATGGCGTCGGCGGACGCATTCCGGCTCGCCTGGAACGATGTGACCAACGGCGCCGCGCCGCCCACGCAGAAGAAGTGGGATGGCACCACCGCCGAGGTCGATCTCGACGGCGTCACGTCCATCGCGACCCTGGTGCCCATGCCGGTGCCGAATCAGGAGGCCGAAACCGCCGCCGCGAGGAGCATGAGTGCCATGCGCGCCGGAGGCTTTTCGCCGGCGCCGCACAGGGCTCACCTCCTGGTCGCCAGCGGTTCGCCGGCGCATTCACCGGTGGAGCGACTCCTGCGACACACGCGAATCGTGGCGGCGCTCGTCAAGGCATGTGATGCCACCGGCATCTACGAGGGAGGCGCCCACGCGACGCATGACCCCGCCTTCTACCTGGATGTCGTCGCCAACGGACCGGGGCTTCCGCTGATGCTCTGGAATGGGATCGGCCTGGTCAGAACCCGCGACACCGTCGAACTGCTCACTCTCGGGATGGCGCAGTTGGACCTTCCCGATCTGCTCCTCGTCGCCGCCCTCACAGGGCAACGAGGCCATGCTCTTCGCGTTCGACGTGCTCGGCTACGTCGTTGCGCGAGGAGAGGCAATTCCCGAGGGGCAGACCGTGGGCCGCACAGCGAGGGAGAAGCTGCCGGTCACCTATCTGCCATCGCCCATCAACCCGGCCGTGCGGGTCATGAGGGTCGAACTGCCCAGGGCCAGGAAGTGGTGGTGGCCCTTCCGTGGCAGGTGAGGTAGGTTGCCCTCAGGCAGGGCGAGCCGGCGTGTTGCGATGCGTCGGATCCGGCACTGCGACGGGACGACTGGCGGAGGCCGCTGTCCTCCAGGCCTGGTGGAAGTGAGACCCAGGCCCGCCGAGGCGGGCCGGATTGGCTTCGCCTGAACCACCCAGCCATGCAGGAGGACTGCCGTGTCGCCGCCGCATGAGGATCCCACGGATGCCTGGCCGCTGTGCGAGCACTGTGGCCAGCGGATCCCACGGTTCGCCGATCTCGCCGAGGCGGAGGAGCGGCGTGTCCGGCAGCTGATCCGGGACAACCGGCCGATCGCGGCGGCTGCCGAGCTGGCCTGGTTCACCAGGTGCCCGGAGCCGATCGCCAGGCTCTGGGTCGCGCATCGGGGTCAGCCCCTGCCGGTGCGGCCAGGGCCGCCCTGCCGGTTCTGCGCGGCGATCCTGCCCACGTCGCTTGCCAGGCAGTGCCTGTCCTGCGGCATGGACTGGCACGACCCCGGCCATCCGAGGAAGCTTGGCACCGGCTGATCGACCAGCCACCCTTCGCGCTCCTGCTTCCGAGGGGCGGAAAGCAGCACCCTGGAAGAGACGGAACTCGATGAAGGACCTGACTGCGAACCTCCTGCCGCCAACCAGCCTGATGCTCGTGACCGGCGCGCGCAGGAGCCATCTCCTGGGATGGGCCGCCGGCACGCTGCTGGTCCTGCCGGCCGCGGCGCAGAACTCGCCGCCCAAGCAGGAGAAGCATGACCTGCAGCAGGAGATCGCGACTGCCCAGCAGCTGCGGGAAGAAGGGCGCCGGGACGAAGCCCTGCTGCTTGTCTGGCGGCTGGATACCGTTCTCCGTCACCTGCCGGCCTCGCCGGAGCGCACCCGGGATCAAGCTGCGGTCGAGCCGCTGCTCCAAGACCTCGATCCGCAACTCGCCCCACGCCGGGCGGCGCTGGCGGCGGCGGCCAAACGGTTCCAGGCGCTGGCCGCCAGCTACCAGCAGAAGAAGTGGTTCGACCAGGCCGGCGTGTGCCTGCGGTTCGCTGGAGAACTGGAGCCCGAGGCAGGGATCAAGAGTCTGCAGGAGCTGATGCAGGCGCGCAGCATGGCCCAGCGCGCCAGCGCACTGCCGGCCGCGCTGGCGTCGGATCCGGGGGGCCTGCTGTCGAAGGCGAAGTCCGACAAGCTGGGTGACTGGTGGCTCGACCAGATCGGCACCCTACGCAGTTCGCCGCTCGGCGCGGTCAAGGACGAACCAGAGTCGGCGGGCTGGTTGACCGATCACCGGCAAGCCGACCACCAGATCTCCTGCGAGTGCTACCTCGGGCCGGGCGATGCCTGGTTCGACTTCGTCATCGGCGCCACCGACATCCACAACTGCCATGTGTTCGGCCTGTCGGTGTGGCCGGTGGCCCGCACGCAGTCGGTGCTTGGCGGCCGCATCGTCGAGAATGCCTACCAGCGGCTCGCCGGCTTCGTCGGCAGGCTAGCCGGCGACGCGGATGGCTTCCACCACCTGGTGCTGCACGTGCGCGGCAGCGAGGTGGACGTCGAAGTCGATGGACAGGTGCTCGGCACCTGCACCGCCGCGATCGACATCCGCGGCCGGGTCGGCTTCCTGGTGAGCGGCAACAACACGGCGCGCGGCACGATGTGGTTCCGTCGCCTCCACATCGGTCCACCCACCGCGCCGCCGGCGGACCCGGTCCTCAACTGGTTCGGCGACCCTGGACGGCACGGGCGGCGCGCCCAGGCGGTGCTGGCCGACGGCGAGACCCTGCTGCGGGAGAAGCGCTACGAGGCGGTGGCGTTGCTGTGCGACACGGTCCGCGGCGACCTGCTGGCGATGGGCGCCGCCGAACGCCAGCCGCTGCTGGCGAAGATGGAACGGATCGCCGGCATCGCCGACGACCGGCGGGGCCAGTGGACCAGCGCCTGCAAGACCTTCGCCCGCGACCTGCTGGCGCTCGGCAAGCAGTACACCGCCGCCGGCCTGCCGCGCGCCGCGGTCGAGATGTGCCGTTCGGCCCGGCGGTTCGACCCGGCGGCGGCCGAACCGCGGCTGGTGGAGGCGCAGGCCGCGCTGCGGCAGCAGGTGCTCGCCCAGGGCAAGCCCGAGGAACTGCAGCCGCCGGTCGCCGACGCCGACGCCAGCCTGCCGGCGTGGTTCGGGAAGGGCCGGCCGCTGGTCGAGGGCCAGACCGGCTGGGCGCTGCAGGGCGCCGACGCCAGCGTGGCGGCGCTGCCGGCCGGGGCCTGGACCTGCCTGCGACCGGAGGTGGACCAGGCGGGCACCAAGGCCAGCGCCCACGTGCACCTGCCGGAGCCCGGCATGGCGGTCGGCTTCGTCTTCGCGGTGCGCAGTCCGCTGGACTACAGCGTGTGCTGCCTGCGCCGCGACGAGCAGGCGATCTGGCTGGAGGTCCGGCGCATCGTCGCGGGCAGGTGGGGGCTGCGGGCGTGGAAGCGGCTCGAGGTGCCGGAGTGGCGGCTGCAGGGCTGGTTCGAGCTGCAGCTGCAGGTGGGGCTCGGTGCGGCGCTGGCCACGGTGGGCGATGCGCACGTGCGGCCGCCGGCGGCGGATCTCGGCGATCCGACCGGCCCGATCGGCCTGTTCGCTGCCAACGGCACCGATCGGCCCCAGGCGATCCTGATGCGTGGGCTGCGCTTCCGCGAGTGAGGCGCGTGGGGTGGGTGGCCACACAGCCGGCGCGCGGCAACTTGCCGGTGCCTGAGGCTTCGGCTAGCCTGCGTGCCCCTCAGCCGCTGGTGGCCAGTCGAGGTCCAGTACCCCATGCGCACGTTCAACATCGTCATCGAGCGCGACCCGCAGACCGGGCTGTACGTAGGGTCCGTTCCCGGGTGGCCCGGAGCCCACAGTCAAGGGGCGACGCTGGATGAACTCGAGCAGAACCTCCGGGAGGTGATTGCCATGCTCCTCGAAGACGGCGACCCCGCGCTGGAGTCGGAGTTCGTGGGGATCCAGACGATCCGAGTCGCCTAGGTGGGCTCGCATCCAGTCCTGAAGCCACGCGAGGTGGCTGCGCTTCTCCTCCGTCTCGGGTTCCAGGAGGTACGCCAGCGGGGATCTCACAGGCAGTACCGTCATCCGGATGGCCGGGGTACGACTGTCCCCTTTCATGCGGGACGCGACATCTCGCCGACGCTCTTGCGGAAGATCGCACGTGACATTGGCTTGACGATCGATGAGTTGCTCGGCCATCCGTGATCGGCAGACTGCCTGGCACGCATGACAGCCTGCAGATCTTGATGACGGCGTCTGGAGCGATTGGCCGCTCATCAACAACTTCGGGGCGAAGGCTGCAATCATCGGAATCGTCTACTCACGGGTGGATGAGGTGTTGCCGTTCGTTGTTGCGAGGGCGACTTCGATGGGGATGGTCGTGTTCGACGGGCAACTGAGCGGGTCCATCGCCCCCTCACCCGGCCGCAGCCACGCAAGCCCTGGTGGCGCTTCCGGTAGGCCCGGTCCAAGGCAGCGCAGGAGCCGATTGGCGCCGCGGCGGCCATCGCAGAACGGTCGACAGCGAGCTGGCTGATGCGCCGTCTGGGTCGGGCGGCGAACGACGATCCAGCGCTCGCGCGCCCCGCTTCCCATCGCCCAGCGGGCCACCTACACTCCCGCGCGCCCCGCCGCACCCGAGCCCCGAGCCCACCTGACGATGCCACTTCCCCAAGGCAGCGCACCGGCGCTGCGCTGCGCCCTGTTCGCCCTCTGCACCGTCACCGCGCTGCCGGCGCAGGCCCGGCCCGGCCAGAACCCGCAGGGGCAGCCACCCGCACCGTCGCCGCCGCCGAAGCAGGCGCCGTTGGGGCAGCAGGCCACCGAGGTGCTGGTGCGGACCTACCGCGACGCCGACCAGTGGGCCATGCAGGCGATCGCGCTCCTGTCGCTCGGCCCGTCGTGGCACCCGGCCGGCGCCGAGATCGTGCTGCAGGCTCTGCAGGGCAAAGAAGCCCGGCTGCTGCCGTTCGGGATCGAGACCCTGCGGCGGATGGATCGCGACGCGCTGCCGGCGGTGGCCACGGCGCCGCTGCTGGCGGAGCTGATCGAGAACACGCTCCGCCACAAGAACGCGCTGGTGCAGGAGCGGACGTTGGACGTGCTGCAGCGGATCGTCCAGGACGGGCCGAAGGACCGGGCGGGCTGGCAGGCGTGGTGGCGGCAGAACGAGGCCACCTACGCGCCGAAGCCGTGGACGCCGCCCGACGGCCAGCCGAAGGGCCCCGGCACCGTCGCCGGCACGCTGGTGGAGCGCGCCTTCGATCTGCGCGACGCCGGCCTGCAGGTGGCGATCGTCATCGACTCGACCGGCAGCATGCAGGTCGCCATCGACACCTGCCGCGACGCCATCGAGGACGTCGTGGCGCTGCTGGCGGGGATCGCGCCGAAGTTCGAGCTGGGGCTGGTGCACTACAAGGACTTCGGCGACATGAGCGACGGCGCCAAGGTGCTGGTGCCGCTGAACAAGGATCGCGACAAGGTGCGCGACAAGCTGGGCAAGCTGACCGCCAGCGGCGGCGGCGACGTGCCGGAGCGGGTCGAGAAGGGCATCGAGGCGGCGTTGTCGCGGGAGATGCGGTGGGACAAGGACAAGAACCGGCTGGTGCTGGTGGTGGGGGACGCGCCGCCGCATCCCGAGACGCAGACCGCGCTGCTGGAGGTGGTGAAGGCGGCGCACGAGCGGCCGTTCCAGGACCCCAGGAAACCGACCACCGGCAAGGGCGAGAAGCTGCGGCCGTTCGTGTTCTCCTGCATCGCCACCCAGCAGCAGGCCAAGATCTGGTTCGACGAGATCGCCGCGGCCGGCGGCGGCGCGTCGGTGCTGCTGGCGGTGTCGGACCAGGGCCGCGAACGGGCGGTGCAGGCGGTGGTGCGGCACATCCTGCTGCAGTCGTTCGGCGGCGGCTACGAGGCGCAGCTGGCGGCGTTCGCCGACACGTTCTTCGAGTACCGGGCGGCGGGCGCCTTCTGAGGCGGGGTCAGGCC
>CAZMGG010000107.1:12631-19992 GCA_964565715.1 uncultured candidatus Brocadiaceae bacterium
CGTGGCCGGGGGTTCCTGGGCGGTGGCGGCTGCGGCACACTCCCGGTACCCCATGCGCCGGCACTGCCTGCCCCTGCTGCTGCTCGCCGTGGCCGGCCTCCGGGAAGGGGAGCCCCGGCCGGCCCTGCCGCACGATCCCGACGGCCGCATCGCCGCGGTGAGCCGGCGGCTCGACGCGCGGCCCGACGATCCCGACCTGCTGCTGCTGCGCGGCCGCCTGTGGTTGCAGGCGCGGCACGCCGAGCCGGCGCTGCGCGACTTCGCGCGGGTGGTGGCCCTGCGGCCCGGCTGCGCCGATGCGCGGCTCGGCGAGGCGTGTTGTCTGCGCGAACTGGGGCGCCTCACTGAGGCGCTGGCGGCGACGGAGCGGTGCCTGCAGGTTGCGCCCGACGCCGGGCAGGCGCAATGGCTGCGCGGGCGGCTGCTGGCCCAGCTCCAGCGCGGCGACGAGGCCGCAGCGCAGTTCCAGGCGGCGCTGCCGGCGATGGCGCCGGCCCAGCCCGAACACTTCCTCGAGGCGGCGGCGGCGGCGTTCGGCGCCGGCAGGAACGACGCGGCGCTCGGCGTGCTCGATCAGGGGCTCGTGGCGCTGGGCCCGGCCCTGACGTTGCTGGCGCAGCGGGCGGCGTTCGCGGTCGTGCTCGGTCGCCTGCCGCTCGGGCGCCTGGCGCCGGCGGCAACGGCGATGCCGGCCCTGCCCACCGAGCAGGTGCTGATCCCGGCCGCCGCGGTGTGGCGCTACCGCGACGACGGCAGCGATCAGGGGACGGCGTGGCAGCAGCCGGGCTTCGACGACAGCGGCTGGCAGAGCGGGCCGGCCCAGCTCGGCTACGGCGACGGCGACGAGGCGACGGTGGTGTCGTTCGGTCCGGATCCGCTGCAGAAGCACGTCACCACCTGGTTCCGGCACGGGTTCCAGGTGGGCAACCCGGGCCAGTTCGCCGGCCTGCGGCTCCGGCTGTTGCACGACGACGGCATCGTCGTGCACCTGAACGGCACCGAGGTGCATCGGCAGAACCTGCCGGCCGGTCCGGTGGGGCACCTGACGCTGGCCAGCCGCGCGGTCGAGGGCAGCGAGGAACGGGCGTGGTTCTCGGTGCCGATCGCCACAGGCGCGCTGCGCAACGGGTGGAACGTGCTGGCGGTCGAGGTGCACCAGGTGGCGCGCTTCGACGGGGATGTCTCGTTCGACGTGGAGCTGCGCGGCGGCAGCGGGCCGGCGACGGTGCTGCGCGGGCCCTATCTGCAGAACGGCACGCCGGACGCGGCGACGATCCGCTGGCGCACCGACATCCCGACCGGTTCGCACGTCTGGCTCGGGCCGCAGCCCAGCGCGCTGGTGCAGGCGCACGCCGACCCGACCCTGCGCACCGAGCACGAGGTGCGGCTCACCGGCCTGCCGGCGGACACGCGGCTCTTCTACGCGATCGGCGACGGCGGCGGCGTGCTGGCGGGCGGCGACGCCGGACACTGGCTGCGCACGCTGCCGCCGCCGGGGCAGCCGGCGCCGGCGCGGATCTGGGTGCTGGGCGACAGCGGCAGCGCCAACCAGAACGCGCGGGCGGTGCGCGATGCCTACGCGACGTTCACCGGGGCGCGGCCCACCGACGTGCTGCTGATGCTGGGCGACAACGCCTACGACCTCGGGCTCGACCCCGAGTACCAGGCGGCGGTGTTCGAGATGTACCCGGGCGTCCTGCGGCAGACGTTCCTGTGGCCGACGCTCGGCAACCACGACGCCAGCAGCGCGCGGAGCGGCAGCCAGAGCGGCGTGTACTACGACGTCTTCTCGCTGCCGCGGAACGGCGAGGCGGGCGGCGTGCCGTCGGGCACCGAGGCCTACTACTCGTTCGACCGCGGGCACGTGCACTTCGTCTGCCTCGACAGCCAAGACAGCGACCGGTCGCTGAGCGGCGCCATGCTGACCTGGCTGCGGGCCGACCTGCAGGCGAACCGCAATCGCTGGCTGATCGCGTTCTTCCACCACCCGCCCTACAGCAAGGGCTCGCACGACTCGGACAACGTCTGGGACAGCAACGGGCGGATGCGCGACATGCGGCAGGCGGCGCTGCCGATCCTGGAGCAGCACGGCGTCGACCTGGTGCTGACCGGCCACAGCCACAGCTACGAGCGGTCGTTCCTGGTGGATGGCCACCATGGCGAGAGCTGGACGCTGCAGCCGGCGATGGTGCTGGACCGGGGCGACGGCTGGAGCCTCGGCGATGGCGCCTATGGCAAGCCGACCGCGGGACCCGGCGCCCGCGAGGGCGCTGTCTACGTGGTGGCGGGCAGCGCCGGCAAGATCAGCGGCGGGCCGCTGAACCATCCGGTGATGTACGTGGGTCTGAACCAGCTCGGCTCGCTGGTGCTCGACGTCGACGGTGACCGGCTGCAGGGCAGCTTCGTCACGGCGGCGGGGACGGTCGCCGACCGCTTCACCATCGAGAAGGGGGTGCAGCGGACGTTGCTGCGGGATGGGGTGTCGGTGTCGGTGCGGACCGGCGGCCGGCAGGACTTCCGGCTGCGGGCCGGGCCGCAGCACGCGTTCCGCGGCTACCTGCTGGCCGGCTCGTTCGGCACGACGCCGGGTTTTGCGATCGGCCCGGTGCCGGTGCCGCTCAACCAGGATCCGTGGCTGCTGTGGAGCCTCGCCGCCGCCAACGGCAAGCACTACCCCGGCAGCTTCGGCGTGCTGGACGGCAACGGCGAGGCCAAGGCGGCGGTCGAACTGCCGTCGCTGCCACCCGGCATGGCCGGGGTGGCGCTGCACCACGCCTACGTGGTGTTCGATGCCGGCGGCGTGCGCATGGCCAGCAACGCGGTGAAGCTGAGCCTGCGGCCCTGATCGCTTGCCTCGGCCGGACGGGGCCCGTCTAATCCCCGCCCCTCATGTCCACCTCCGGTCCCCTGCTGAAGCTCACCCTGCCCGATGGTTCCGTGCGCGAGTATCCCGCCGGCACGACGGGCATGGCGGTGGCGCTGTCGATCGGCAAGGGACTGGCCAAGGCGGCGGTGGCGATCGAACTGGACGGCGAGGTGCAGAGCCTGCAGCTGCCGATCGCGGGCAATCACCGGATCCGCATCCTGACCCTGAAGGACAAGGAGGGGCTCGAGGTGCTGCGGCACAGCGCGGCCCACGTGATGGCCGACGCCATCAAGCGGATCCGGCCGCGGGCGAAGCTGTGGAAGGGGCCGCCGGTGGACGATCCGCGCTACGGCTTCTACTACGACATCGACTTCGGCGAGGAGCCGATCGGCCAGGACGATCTGCCGAAGATCGAGCAGCTGATGGGGGAGATCGTCGCGAGCGACGTGCCGTTCGAGTTCCAGGAGCTGCCGCGGCCGCAGGCCAAGGCGCTGATGGCGGAACACGGTGAGGACTACAAGCTGATGACGATCGACAAGATCCCCGAGGGCGAGCCGCTGACCTTCTACCGGTCCGGCGCCTTCGTCGATCTGTGCAAGGGCCCGCACGTGCCCAGCACCGGCCGCATCGGCAAGGGCATCGCCGTGCTGTCGCTGGCCGGCGCCTACCTCGGCGACGACGCCGGCAACAAGATGCTGACCCGGGTCTATGGCCACGCGTTCGCCGACGAGAAGGCGATGGCGGTGCACCGGCACAACCTGGAGGAGGCCGGCAAGCGCGACCACCGGCGGCTCGGCGTCGACCTCGACCTCTACTCGACGATGGGCGACCTCGGCGCCGGCCTGGTGCTGTGGCACCCGAAGGGCGGCTTCGTCCGCCACAAGATCGAGGAGTTCTGGCGCAACGAGCACCTGGCCGGCGGCTACGACATCGTCTACTCGCCGCACATCGCCAAGGCCGACCTGTGGCAGACCAGCGGCCACCTCGACTTCTACAAGGAGTCGATGTACTCGGGCATCGACATCGACGGGGCGGAGTACCGGCTGAAGCCGATGAACTGCCCGTTCCACGTGCAGATGTTCAAGAACAAGCGGCGCAGCTACCGCGAGCTGCCGTTCCGCTGGGCGGAGCTGGGCACCGTCTACCGCTACGAGAACCAGGGCAGCCTGCACGGCCTGCTGCGGGTGCGCGGCTTCACCCAGGACGACGCCCACCTGTTCCTGACCGAGGACCAGACCGAGGCGGAGATCGAGCGCTGCCTGCACTTCGTGATCCACATGCTGAAGAGCTTCGGCTTCACGGAGTACGCCATCAACCTGTCGACCCGGCCGCCGAAGTCGGTGGGCACCGACCAGGGCTGGGCGCGGGCCACCGCGGCGCTGGAGCGGGCCATCCGCAACCTCGGGCTGCCGTTCGAGGTCGACCACGGCGGCGGCGCGTTCTACGGGCCGAAGATCGACGTCAAGATCAAGGACACGCTCGGCCGCTACTGGCAGTGCTCGACCATCCAGTGCGACTTCAACCTGCCCGAGCGCTTCGACATGACCTACATCGATCCGACCGGCAACCGCAGCCGGCCGGTGATGGTGCACCGGGCCCTGCTCGGCTCGCTGGAGCGCTTCTTCGGCGTGCTGGTCGAGCAGCACGCCGGCGCCTTCCCGGTCTGGCTGGCGCCCGTGCAGGCCGTCCTGCTGGCGGTGGGCGAGCGGCACGGCGAGGCGGTGCGGCAGATGGCCCGGGACCTGCGCGCCCGCGGCCACCGGGTCGATCCCGACGACGCGCCCGACAAGATCGGCCAGAAGATCCGCCACCACCTGTTCCAGGAGAAGGTGCCCTACGTGGCGGTGGTGGGCGACCAGGAGGTCCAGAACGGCAGCCTGACGGTCCGCCATCGCACCGAGGGCGACGTCGGCACCCTGTCGGTGGACGCCTTCGCCGATCTGCTGGAGCGGGCCTCCCGCGAACGCCGATGAGCCGACCGGGCGGCAAGCGCCGCTGCCACCGCGGCTTCCGCCCCGGGCCCGGCCCCGACAGATTGGATTGCGGGGCAGCGGCGGGGCTCGTAGCCTTGGCCGCTCGGATCGGCGGGCGCCATGGCGCGCCGACGTTCCGCTTCCCATTTCCGATTCCGAACCCAACGTGAGGACGACCCAGCAGATGACGCAGAGGATTCATGGCAAGGCCTGATCCGCGGCAGAACCAGAGCCGCGACCGGGGACTTCGCATCAACCACCAGATCCGGATCCGGCAGATCCGGGTGATCGACGACGAGGGCAAGATGCTCGGCGTCATCGACACCGCCGACGCCCTGGCGTTGGCGCACCACAAGGGTCTCGACCTGGTCGAGATCGCCCCGGACCAGCGGCCGCCGGTGTGCCGCATCCTCGACTACGGCAAGTACAAGTACGAGCTGAAGAAGAAGGAGCAGGAGAGCAAGCGCAAGCAGCACCAGACCCAGATCAAGGAGGTGCGCGTGCGCCCGAAGATCGCCGAGCACGACGTGCAGGTGAAGGTCCGCCGCGCCCGCGAGTTCCTCGAGGGCGGCGACAAGGTGATGCTCAACTGCCTGTTCCGCGGTCGCGAGATGGCGCACAAGGAGGTCGGCGAGCAGGTGATGAAGCACGTCTACTCGCTGCTCGAGGACATCGCCAAGATCGAGGTGCCGGCGCGGATGGACGGCCGGCGCATGACCATGCTGCTGACCAAGAAGTAGCCGGCCGCCGCACCACGCACCCGCAGGAGCCGGCTCCCCGCCGGCCGCCCATGACCCGCCCCGACTTCGACACGCTGCTCGGCGTCAATTCCGCCTACGCCGAGAAGGTCTACGACGACTACCTGAAGGCGCCGGACCAGGTGCCCGAGGAGTGGCGCCAGTTCTTCGAGACGACGCTGCCGCCCGAGCAGCGGGCGCAGCCGAAGCCCAAGGCCCAGGCCAAGGCGACCGCCGGTCCGGCGCCGGGCCTGCAGCCGCTCACCGGCGTCGCCGGCCGCATCGTCAAGAACATGGCGGACAGCCTGTCGGTGCCCACCGCCACCTCCACCCGCGAGGTGCCGGTGAAGGTGCTGGAGGAGAACCGGCATGTCATCAACCGGCACCGCCAGGGCCAGTACCTGTCGAAGGTCAGCTTCACCCACCTGATCGCCTGGGCGATCGTGCAGGCCTGCAAGCGCGTGCCGGCCATGGCGCAGAGCTACGAGGAGCAGGACGGCCGGCCGTTCCGCCGCACGCACGACAGCCTCAACCTCGGGCTGGCCATCGACCTGCCCGGCAAGGATGGCCGCCGCAGCCTGGTGGTGCCCAACGTCAAGGACTGCGGCAACCTGGACTTCCGCGCCTTCCTCGACGCCTACCAGGACATCCTGGAACTGGCCCGCGCCGGCAAGCTGACTCCCGAGTCGTTCGCCGGGACCACCGGCACGCTCACCAACCCGGGCACCATCGGCACCGTCAGTTCGCTGCCGCGCCTGATGCAGGGCCAGGGCTTCATCATCGCCACCGGCGCCATCACCGTGCCCGCCGCCTTCCAGGGTGCGGCGCCCGAGACGCTGACCGAACTGGGCGTCAGCAAGGTGATGACGCTCACCAGCACCTACGACCACCGGGTGATCCAGGGCGCCGAGTCGGGCCTGTTCCTCGACTGGATGCACCGCCTGCTGTGCGGCGAGGAGGGCTTCTACGAGGACGTCTTCCGCAGCCTGAAGGTGCCCTACCGGCCGGTGCACCTGACCACCGACAAGCGGCCGCCGCTGGGCAGCTCGCTGCGCGAGGCCGAGAACCTGGAACGCGCCGCCGGCGTGATGACCTACATCCGCAGCTACCGCGTGCGCGGCTACCTGCTCGCCGACCTGGATCCGCTGCAGTACCAGCCGAAGGACCACCCCGAGCTGGACATGACCACCTACGGGCTCACGATCTGGGACAAGGATCGCGAGTTCTTCAGCGCCGGCGTCACCAAACGCCCGTTCGCCACCCTGCGCGAGATCCAGGAGGTCCTGCACGCGACCTACACGCGGCACGTCGGCGTCGAGTTCATGCACATCGCCGACCCCGACCAGCGCCGCTGGCTGCGGGAGCGGATGGAGGGCAACCGCAACGAGGAGACGCTGTCCCGCGAGGTGATGCTGCGGGCGCTGGACAAGCTGGTGGAGGCCGAGGCCTTCGAGCGCTTCCTCCACACCCGCTTCGTCGGCCACAAGCGCTTCTCCCTGGAGGGCGGCGACACCCTGATCCCGACCCTCGATGCGCTGCTGCAGCGGGCCGCCGAGGGGCCGGTGCGGCGCGTGGTGATCGGCATGGCCCACCGCGGCCGCCTGAACGTGCTGGCCCACGTCATGCAGAAGCCGCTGACCCGCATCTTCAGCGAGTTCGAGGGCTGGATCGACCCGAACATGGCGCAGGGCTCCGGTGACGTGAAGTACCACCTCGGCGCCACCGCCACCTACCAGACCGCGGCCGGCGTCGAGATCGCGCTCGAGCTGGCCTGCAATCCCAGCC
>CAZMGG010000108.1:0-19977 GCA_964565715.1 uncultured candidatus Brocadiaceae bacterium
GCGTTGTAGAGGTTCCACAGCTCGGGCCGCTGGTTCTTCGGATCCCACTGGTGGAAGCGGTCACGGAAGCTGAACACGCGCTCCTTGGCCCGGCTCTTCTCCTCGTCGCGCCGGGCGCCGCCGAACGCCGCGTCGTACTGGCCGGCGTTGAGCGCCTGCTTCAGCGCCTCGGTCTTCATGATGTGGGTGTAGCGCTGGGTGCCGTGATCGAAGGGGTTGATGCCGTCGCGCACCCCGTCCTGGTTGATCCACTCGATGAAGTCGAGGCCCAGTTCGCGCACCATCTGGTCGCGGAACGTGATCATCTCGCGGAACTTCCAGGTGGTGTTGACGTGCAGCACCTTGAACGGGATGGGAGCCGGCGCGAAGGCCTTCTCCGCCAGGCGCAGCATCACGCCGGAGTCCTTGCCGATGCTGTAGAGCATCACCGGGTTGGCGAACTCGGCGACCACCTCCCGCATGATGTGGATGCTCTCGTTCTCGAGCTGTTGCAGGTGGGTGAGGGAGTAGCGGTTCATGGCGCGGCAGGCGGCGTGAGGATGGCTCGCTGGCGGAGCAGGTCGACGACGGCGTCCACCGACTGGGCCAGGGTCTGGGTGGCGGTGGCGAGCCGCAGGTCGGCGGCGTCCGGCGCCTCGTAGGGCGCCGAGATGCCGGTGAACTCGGGGATCTCGCCGGCGCGGGCCTTGCGATAGAGGCCCTTGGGGTCGCGCGCCTCGCAGGTGGCGATGGGCGCGTCGACGAAGACCTCCAGGAAGCCGTCGCCGACGGTCCGGCGCACCTGGGCGCGGTCTTCGCGGTAGGGGCTGATGAACGCGCTGAGCACGATGACGCCGGCGTCCGCCAGCAGGGCGGCGACGTGGCCGATGCGGCGGATGTTCTCGGTGCGGTCGGCGGCGCCGAAGCCCAGGTCGGCGCACAGCCCGTGCCGGATGTTGTCGCCGTCGAGCACGTAGACCAGGCGTCCGGCGGCGGTGAGGCGTTCCTCCACGGCGCGGGCGACGGTGGACTTGCCCGAGCCGGACAGGCCGGTGAACCAGACCACGCCCCCGCGCTGGCCGAGCAGCCGTTCCCGGTCCTGCCGGGTGACGGCGCCGTCGTGGCGCGTGAGGTGACGCGGGGGCTGGGTCATGGTCCGGGGTGGGGGGGCGCGGTCGGGGGCGAATAGGGTGGCATCGCCCGCCCAGGTGTCAATCGTCCAGGCGTTCCATGGCCCTGAAGCCGACCGGGAAGTGGTCGCCAGCGCCGATGTCATGGCCGGATCCGGCGCCGCCCCGCGCCGCGGCCGTCAGAACAAGCGCAGCAGGGCCGGGTTGCTGCTCCAGGTGGCGGCGGGCCACAGCGTGTAGGCGAAGGTCAGCTCCGACGGCAGGAACGGCATGATCTCCGGTGGCACCGGAAGCACGAAGGTCTCCCGGCCGAGTCCGTCGAGGCGTCCGACGGCGTAGGGCGACAGGAAGAAGCCGGTGGTGATCGAGTCCGGCCGCAGCGGCATCACCGCGCCGCCGAACAACGGCAGCCCCGGGTTGGTGCCGGAGAAGCTGACCAGCAGCAGGCGCTCGCCGTTCCCGTTGGCGGCGCCGGCATCGAGGGAGAGCACGAACACCGGGTTGCCACGGTCGTGGAAGACCGGACCCGCGACGGTGAGCGCGGTGGGCTGGGCCCGCTCGAAGGCGCCGCAGTCGACCCGGGGGCCGCGCACGCGTTGCAGGAGGTCGGCGTCGGCCACCGGCAGGCGGTCGACGAAGACCGAGCCGGCGTCGATCGCCGGCGAGCCCGGCAGCAGGCGGGCGTCGCCGCCCGGCAGGTTGGCCAGCAGCGGATCGACCGTCTGGTTGCCGGTGCCGCCGAGCCAGGGCCCCTGGCTGCTGCCGAACACGCTGTGCTCGAGGGTCGCCAGCGACGTCGGGCCGGAGATGCGGTCCCGTTCCCGGTTGGCCCACAGCACGCAGTTCACCGCGGTGACGCTGGCGGTGCCGTTGACCTGCAGGCCGCGGAGGTTGCCGGCGGCGGTGCAGTTCACCACGCTGCCGTTCATGTCCTGGAAGGCGATGCCGGCGCCGGCGCCGGCGTGGTTGAGGGCGATGCAGCTCTGCAGCGTGGCCCGGGGCGCGCTGGCGGCGCCGGGTTGCAGGGTGAAGCCGAACAGCCCGCAGTCGACGGCCCGGCAGCCGGGCCCGGCCAGCACGTCGGCGCAGCCGAGGAAGGCGAAGCCGGCGAAGGCGTGGCTGCGGCAGTCGATGTCGAACAGGCGCACCGGCGTGGTGTCGAACATCGTCACGCCGTAGGCCGCCGGCCGCGGCCCCTGGAAGGCGCAGTCGCGCACCTCGACGTCGACGCAGGCCGACACGTAGAGGCCGCGATCGGCGTAGCCGCTGGCGACGACGTCGCGGACCCGCAGGCCGGCGGCGCCGATCAGCTCGACTGCCGACGGCGCGCCGCCGGTGACGTCGACGCCCGGCCCGATCACGCACTGGCTGCAGCCGTTGGTGATGACCACCGGGCCGGTGTTGCCCTGGATCGTGGCGCGACCGCCCGGCGCGCCGGGATTGCCGGTGAGGCCGCCACCGGCGATGCCGGTGAAGCGGAGCGAGGCGTTCCGGTTGCCGCGCAGGACGTTGCCGGCGCCGGCGCCGGCGCCGGGCGCACGCGGCCCCACCCACACCTGCGCCGCATCCGTGGCGGCGATGCCGTCGCCCATGTTGTTCTCGATGACATTGCCGGACGGCAGGTCGAAGTCGCGGCCGCGGACGATGCCGATGCCGCCGCCGCCGCCGCCGGTGATGCGGTTGTCGCGCAGGATCACGCCCTCGGCGTCCAGGGTCATGATCTGGGCCTGGCCGTTGCCGCCGTTCCGTTCCAGCACGTTGCCCTCGATCACCGTGGCCCGGCAGCGGTTGCGCAGCAGGATGGCGATGTTGATGCCGTCGCGGAACGTGTTCTGGCGGATGCGCAGGCCGACGCTCGCCGGGTTGCGGGGGTCGGCGGGGCCGGTCAGGTCGGCGGCGATGGCCACCTGCGTGGCGTTCTCCACGAGACAACCCGGGCCGATCTCGGTGTCGACGCAGCGTTCGGTCAGCAGGATGGCGCCGCCGCAGTTGCGGAAGGTGCAATCGCGCACGCGCGAGCCCTCCACGGCCACCAGCGACATGCCACGGTTGCGCAAGCCGTCGAACGTGCAGCGCTCGAGCCGCAGCCGGTCCGAGGCATCCTGGCACAGCATGCCCTGGCCGGCCCGCGTCGGGTGGTTGTTCAGGAACGTGCAGTCCTGGATCACCGCGTCGCGACAGCTCACCAGGAACAGGCCGGCGATCGGCGGGTTCTCGAACGCGCAGCGCTCGATGCGCAGGTTGGTGCAGGCCACCAGGATGGCATTGTCACCCGAACCGGCGTTGTTGCCCGGCCGCCGGAAGCGCAGGTCGCGCAGCAGCAGCTCGCGGCTCGAGGCGATGAAGCTCTCGGGCATGTCGAGCAGCACCGGCACGGGCACGGCGCCGCCGACCTGGATCGTCACGTGGCTGGCGAACAGGACCGGGAAGCCGCCCTGGGCCGGCAGCGTGCCGCCGCCCAGCGCCGCATCGAAGGTGATGACGATGCGGTTCGTGGGGCTGGCCAGGGCGGCCACCCGATTGGCCTCCTCGATGGCGGCGCGGAAGCTGCCCGGGCCGGAGTCGGCGAGCGTGGTCACCGGGATGGCGATGCCCTGGGCGACGGCCGCGCCCGCCAGGAGCAGCGTGAGGACGAAGGTGCGGAGGCGGCCAGGTGCGTGCATGGGGATGATCGGCGCGAGGGCCCGGCGAGATGGGCGGCCGGAAGTGACCCACGGGCCCGGTCCGGCGGGGCGCCAGTCTAGCCACGCCCGCGCCGGTCGCCATCCGCCGCGCCGAACGCCAGGGGGCGTTCCCCGCGAAACGACCGCGGCCGCGCCAGGGGTGCCCGGCGCGGCCGCGGTGGACCTCCGTGAGGTCGTCCCGAGGGGACTACAGCGTGCCGGTGCGCAGGCGCAGGCCGTTCGACGCCAGGATGCCCGCCGGGTTGAAGCCGGGGGTGAACGTCGCGGTCTGGCCGAACACCAGGGTCCCGTTCAGCGCCGGGTTGTTCGGGATGGCCAGGCTCTGGCTCGCCGTCGAACCGGCGACGAAGAAGCCGTTCACGGTGCCCGGCGCCTGGGCGAACTGCAGGCAGCCCGGCATGCCGAGCCCCGTCAGGTCCATGCCCGGATTGAGCTGCACGAAGCTCAGCAGCAGGATGCCGAACACGGTGCCGGCCGGGATGTTGGCGGTGTTGAAGTTGATCGTCGAGCCGATCAGCGGCCGCGAGCCCAGGGTCAGGGTCAGCGGCAGGTTGTCGCCGCCCTCGGTGGTGGTGGGCAGGTTGGCCGAAAGGTCGAACTGGCCGGGGTTGGCGGCGCCGTTGCCGGTGGTCCAGCCGACGATGGTGTCATAGCCACCGCCACCACCCGCGCCGGCGGCCATCTGGCCCCAGCGGAACTCGACGTCGCCGTTGGCGAACAGGGCGAGCTGGAAGGTGCTGGTGACCGTGGCGCCGATGATGCTGGCCACGCCGTTCCAGGTGACGTAGGCCGCGGGCAGCGCGCTGGTCAGGTCCTCGTCGTAGTGGATGGTGCCGGCGAGACCCGGATCCATGTTGTAGTAGTTGGGCGCCCAGCCCAGCGGGCCGTTCAGGAACGCGGCCACCGCGGCGGGCACGGTCGGCGGCGTGGAGAAGGGCTTCGGCGACACGAAGCCGTCGTCGCTGATGTAGAGCTGGTTGGAGGCGCCGATGCCGCCGGCCGCCGTCGGATCCGGGAACAGGATCGGGAACGACATGGCCTGCGGGACCACCTGGCCGTTGGCGAACGGGATGTTCACCGAGGTCGGCGTGAACCAGGTCGGGCTGGCGACCTGCGTGACGTTGTAGCCGGGGCCGTTCGGCGTCGACGCCAGGCTGAACTTGATGGCGTTGGGCGCCGTGGTCGAGCCGCCCAGGTCATAGCCCAGCGCGGTGTTCGGGAAGTGCTCGTAGAGGCTGGTGTACCAGGCGTAGCAACCGGTGCCGTAGGTCTCGGTCGAGGCCACCGCGATCGGCGTGCCGCCGAGGGTGTAGTCGAACGAGCCGTTGAACGAGCGCGGCTGGAACACCGAGCCGGTCCAGGGCACGTTCTGGGCAGCGCCGCCGACGAACGCCAGATCGGCGTTGGACGCGGTCAGCGCGCCGGTGGTGTAGCCGTGGTTGAAGCCCTGGGCGACCAGGGCCACGCCGTACTGGCCGGGAGCGAGGCCGATCGGCGGGCTGAGCGGCGCGGGCGTCAGCGGCATGGTGTTGTTGGCGCTCGTGCCGGTGACCGTGCCCGTGCTGACCAGGGTCCAGAGGCTCTGGTTCTGCTCGTTGCCGACCCGGGTCTGCGGCCCGAGCCAGACCTGCAGCGTGCCGGGCGTGTTGGCGGCCGTGTTGAGCCCGGCGTTGAAGTTGATCTGGTTGATCGTCAGCAGGTTGGTGACGGTCAGATTGAAGAAGATGGCGCCGCCGCTGTTGCCCTGGTTGGTGCCGAACGTCGTGAACGTCGTCAGGGTGGATTGGGCGATGCCGACAGCCGCGCAGACCGCGACTGCGAGTGAGGCGAAAGCAATGCGCATGGTTGCTCCGGAAAGCGGAAGAAACGAAGCGTCCCGATGGGTGGGACGGCCAGGGGAGTGTAGCCAATGAGGGCGCAGTGCCCAGGGGATCCGGACATCGCCGGGGTTCCCCTCAGGCGCAAACGAGGACGCGGCTACCCGCCCTGCCGCGCGAACCGCACTTCGACCACCATCGAGTTCTCCAGCCCGATGTGCAGGTCGTGCACCTCCAGCGTGAAGTGATCCGCATCGGCGAACCGCAAGACGTAGCGGACCATCTTGTCGTGCTCGCCGGTCAGGTACTCGTCGAGCGTCCCGTAGGTCACCAGGGTGCTGCCGTCGCGCAGGAAGTCGCCTTCGGCCCGCAGCATGGCCGTGTCCATGCTGTTCACCATGGTCATCACGTAGCTCATCTTGAAGTTGTCGTAGCCCACCAGCCAGAAGCCCTGGACCTTCTGGCCCATCAACGAGCCGGTGCTCTCGCTGCAGAGCCAGCGGCCGGGCATCAGCCAGCGGAACTCGGCGGTCCCCTTCGACGCCGGCGTCGCCTGGCCGCCCATCATCATCCGGGTCGACGTGTCCCACCGGCCGACGAAGCGCTCGAGCTGCTTGTGGTGATCGCCCGGCTGCGTGTAGCGCTGGGCCTTGGCCATCATCGCCATCATCTCGGCGGGGTTGGGCTCCTGCGGCTTCTGCGGGTCCTGCGGCGTGCTCCGCAGCGTCGCGGCCAGCGACAGGGTCAGCAGGGAGCCGAGGAGGAACGCGACGATCGGGCTGGGGCGCATGGTGGGTCTCCGGGAACGGGAGGCGCGAAAACGGCAAGGTCCGACCATACCATCGGGGGCCGTGCGCGCCCTCGCCGTGACCTTGAGCCTGCTCGCCGCCTGCGGGAACGGGGCAGATCACCCGATCGAGACCCCTGCCGACGATCCGGCCACGGCGCAACTGGTGGCGCGGGCCGAACACGCGGTGGCCGCCGGTCGCTGCCTCGCCTGCCATCCGGCCGAGGCGCCGCGGGCCCTGCAACTGCAGCCGCTGCCCGCGCCGTCCCTGCGCGGGCTCGGCTCCCGCCGCGCCGCCGGCTGGCTGCCCGGGTTCCTCGTGACCCACGGCCGGGTCGACGCGGTCATGGCCCAGGACCTCGCCGCGTTCCTGCGGGATGCCACCGGCGCGCCGGCGCCGCTGCGCCGCGCGCCCGTCGACGAGGCCCAGATCGTGCGTGGCGAGGCCGACTGGCAGCGGCTCGGCTGCGTCGCCTGCCACGCCGCCGACGGCATCCCCGACCTGGACCGCAGGACCGACCACGCCAGCACGCTGGCGTTCCTGCATGAGCCCACCGCGACCCGGCCCGACCTCTTCGCCCACGATTTCGCCCTCACCGAGGGCGAGGCCAGTGGGCTCGCCGCGTTCCTGCTGCGGGCGCAGCGGGCCAAGGGAAGCGAGGTGGAGGTCCAGGGGCTCGCGTTCGAGTGCTTCGAGCTGCCGATCCCCGACGGCGAACGCCCGGACCTCGCCGGCCGCACGCCGCAGGCGCAGGGCACCACGGCGGTGCCCGACGTGTCGGTGCGCAGCCGCGACGACCACTTCGCCCTGCGCTTCCGCGGCGAGATCGAGATCCCGCGGGCCGGCGAGTGGACCTTCACGCTCGGCAGCGACGACGGCTCCTGGCTCTGGCTCGGCGAGGCCCTGGTGGTGGAGAACGGCGGCATCAAGCCGCACCAGCGCCGGTCGGGCACGGTGACGCTGCCGGCCGGCTGGCAGCCGTTGACCCTGGTCTACACCGAGGCCCAGGGCGGCGAGAGCCTGGAACTGCTCTGGCGCGGGCCGCAGCAGAAGCAGCAGGCGGTGCCGGCCACGGCGTTCCGCGCCCGCACCGCGGCCCTGGTCCCGCCCGCCGACCTGCCGGCGCCCGACCAGGCCGCGATCGAACGGGGCCGCGCCGCGTTCGCCGCGCGTCGCTGCGGCGCCTGCCATGCCGCGGACGGCCTGCCGGCGCCGCAGGCACTGGCGCGGCCGTTCGCGACGCTGCCCGATGCCACGCCCTGTCCCGAGGCCGACTCGGGCGTCGGCGCCTCGCTGCGGCGCGTCGGGGCTTTGCCCCGTGGTCCCCGCGCCGAACTGGCCTTCCAGCTGCTGCGCGGCGGCTGCCAGCGCTGTCATGTGCACCACGGCGCGGGCGGCGTCCGCGAATCGGTGCGGCACCTGCTGCCGGAGACGGAGGACCTCGGCGACGAGGGCCGCCTGCCGCCGGACCTGACCGCCGCCGGCGCCCGCCTGCGCCCGGCCTGGATCGAGGGCGTGCTCGCCGGTGACAAGCGGGCGCGGCCCTACCTCAGCGCACGCATGCCGCGGCTGCCCGGGGCACTGGCAAGCGCCTACGCCCAGGCCTTCGCGGCGGCCGACGCACCCGCCACCGACGACGCCGAGCCGGCGTTCGCCCCAGCGATGATCGAGGAAGGCGTCCGGGTGGCCGGCAGCGAGGGTGTCTCCTGCATCACCTGCCATCCGTTCGGCGAAGCCCGCGCGCTGGGCGCCCAGGGCATGGACCTGATGCGCATGCACGAGCGCACGCGGCCCGGCTGGTTCCGCGACTGGCTGCTCCGGCCCGCCGAGCTGCGCCCCGGCACCCGCATGCCGACCTTCTGGCCGGCGCACGACGCCGCCGACCGCCGCAAGATCGACGCGCTGCGCGCCTGGCTCGGCCTCGGCGCCGCCGCACCGGTGCCGAAGGGCCTCCGCGCCAGCGACCAGAGCCTCCTGCTCGAACCCCTGGAGCGCCCGGTCCTGCACGGCGCCTTCCTCGACGGTCTCTCGGCGCGCTGCCTCGCCGTCGGCACGCCGCAGCGCACCCACTACGCCTACGACCTCGCCAACCTGCGGCTCGCCTGGCTCTGGCGCGGCGCCTTCCTGGACGCGGCGGGCACCTGGAGCGGTCGCGCCGGCAAGCTCCTGCGGCCGCTCGGCCAGGACCACGTGCTGCTGCCGGAAGGCTGCCCCTTCACCGCCGTGCCGCCCGATCCGGCGCCGCCGCGTCTGCTCGGCTGGGACTTCGCCGCCGATGGCCAGCCGGTCTTCCGCCTGCAGGTCGGCTCGGCTCTGGTCGAGGACGCGCCGCGTCCGCGCCTCACGGCGGGCGGCAGCGAACTCGTGCGCACGGTCACGGTCCGCGGCGGCGCCGTCAAGATGACCCTGCCGGCCGCGGCCGGGCCCGTGCGCGCCCTGGTCGGCAACGCCACGCCGGCCGACCTGACGATCGGCGACGGCGAGACCGTGGAGGTCCTCTACCGATGGTGAGAAGGCTCCCCTGCCTGTTCCTCTGCACCGCGTCCCTGCTGGCGCAGTCGCAGCCGGTGCCGCCGGCCACCGCCGCGGTGGCGGCCCGCGACGATGCCTTCGTGCAGATCCTCGACCTGCCGCTGCCCCGCGACATCGTGCTCGAGGTCGGCGGCATCGCCGCGGTGGGCCAGGACCTGCTGGTGGCGACGCGTCGCGGCGAGATCTGGCGCATCCAGGACGCCTGTGGCGCTGCCCCGCGCCCGTCGCTCTGGGCCGAGGGCCTGCAGGAACCGCTCGGCCTCACGTTCCACGACGGCTGGTACTACACCGCGCAGCGCGGCGAACTCTCGCGCCTGCAGGACCGCGACGGCGACGGCCGCATGGATCGCCTGGAGACCGTCGCCCAGGGCTGGCCGCTGTCGGGCAACTACCACGAGTACTGCTTCGGCCCGGCACTGGCTCCCGACGGCTCCTTCTGGCTCACCCTCAACAAGCCCTTCGGCGACGAGCCGTTCGGTCGCGCCGACTGGCGCGGCTGGGCGATCCGCATCGGCGCCGACGGCCGGTGGAGCCCCGTCTGCGCCGGCCTGCGCTCGCCCGCCGGCGTCGCCACCGCGCCCTGGGGCGATGTCTTCTACACCGACAACCAGGGCGAATGGTGCGCCACCGGCAAGCTGTCGGTGCTGCGCGAGGGCGACTTCCACGGCCATCCGTGGGGCGCCCCGTCCTGCAAGCTGCCCGACAGCAAGGTCGCCGATCCGGGCGAGGTGCCGAACCGCCTGCGCATGGACGAGGCGGCGCAGCGGATCCCGGGCTTCCGCCTGCCGGCGGTGTGGATCCCCTACGACCGGCTCGGCCGTTCGCCGGCCGGCTTCGTGTGGGACACCGAGGGGCGCTTCGGTCCGTTCCGCGGCCAGATCCTGTGCGGCGACCAGTACTCGTCGGAGGTGTTCCGCCTGTCGCTGGAACAGGTCGGCGGCCAGTGGCAGGGCGCCTGCTATCCGTTCCGCCGCGGCCTGAAGTGCGGGCTGACGCGGGTGGCGTGGGGCACCGATGGGTCGTTGTGGTGCGGCCTCACCAATCGCGGCTGGCCGTCGATCGGTCCCGAGCAGTGGGGCCTGCAACGGCTGGTCTGGCGCGGTGTGGAGGCGTTCACCCTGGTGGAGGTGACCGCGCGGCCCGATGGGTTCCGGCTGCGGTTCTCCGGCGCGGTGGATCCGGCTTCGGTGGTGGGGGATGCGTTCGCGGTGCGCAACTGGACGTATGACCACCACTCGGACTACGGCTGCCCGGAGCGCGACGGCCGCGACCTGCGGGTCGTGGGGGCTGTGCTCGGCGAGGACGGGCGGTCGGTGGATCTCGTGGTGGAAGGGCTGGTGCCGACGCGCGTGCACATGATCGAGTGTGCCGGCGTGCGCGGGGCAGGCGGGGTGGAGCCGTGGCACGCGGTGGCGTGGTACACGTTGAACGCGCTGCCCGTGCGGTGAGGGGGTGCGGGCGCTACGCTGCCGGGGCACGCGCCCGTAGCTCAATTGGATAGAGCATCAGACTTCGGATCTGAGGGTTGGAGGTTCGAGTCCTCCCGGGCGTGCCAGTCGCCAGTCTGCTGGTCGTTGTTCAGGCTCACCGTCGATGCGCTGAGGGCCGTGGCCGTTGACCGAGATCGGCAGACCGGCGACAGGTTCTTGCGCAAAGAGAGTGGCCCAGGTCCCAGCCCTTGGCGTATGAATCTGCGCCGGCTGCTGACCGAAGACAGGCTCGTGATGGGCGTCTATTGAGGAAAGGGGGGAGCACCTTCTTGGCACTTGCCACACGTGCCGCCGAACTGGAGCTCTGCGATCCTGTTGCCTCCGGTCTGACAGTTAACGGCGTTAGCGAAGAAGCGTACGTTTCTGATGGTTAGCCCGTTATCGCATGCGGCAATCCAGGCGATGGATTCGGACATGTAATGCAGGCCGCCAGGCTGCGCGCGGCTCCAATTACAGAACCAGCCGTTGTCATCTCGGAACTGGCCCGCGGCACTCGAAGACACCGTGTACGCTCCCGTGAAGTTGCAATTGCTGTCGTTGGGGGCTGGCAAGCACTTTGTCGCCCCATCGCTCGCCAGTTGCCACTCACACTTCCCATTCTTGATACCAAGCTCGCCACCAATCGTGACTCCCGGGGCTTGGAACACTACCTGAACCCCTTTCACCATCCCAGTTGCGTCATCATTCCACTCCGCCGCGACGCAGCCGGGGCATGTACCATCCCAAGTGGCCATCGGCAAGGCGTCGGTCGTTGCGCCAAGACTAGCCAGGCTGGCAACTGACGCAAGGGAAAGAACTCCAAGAACAGCGTAGCCCATTGTTATTGTCCTCCTGTAGGTTTCGCGAATATCAAGTCATACAGGGATTTGGGGCCTGCGCTACCATCGAACACCAAATTGACGCGCCATCGCTGCGTTTGAAACATGACCGTCAGCCGTCTGTGTGACGTGTCGAGGCTATAGAGAATGCAGCCATCGCTCAGTTGCACGCCACGTGGTGCGGGGGCGATCTGCATGTCAATGGCCTTGGTCTGAATCAGTGTGCCTAGATCTGGCCATACCGCGAAGAGGAAGTCCATCCGCGAAATGAGCCGATTGCTTGGATCGGCCTCCTTGGTCACCGAATACAGCTTCCAGTGCGCCTCCGCGGCCAGAATCATGGCCTCGCTGACATCCGTGGCCACTCCTGCGTCGACCAGCATTCTTGCCTGGAAGCTGACCTCCCGTTTGGACTCTTGGATTGCTGAGCTGAGAACAGGCACGGGTATCATGTCTCGCAAACCCGAATTCGTGTCCCTAGCCCTAGCAGCAAGGCGTAATGGCTCATCAGCCGTCGCAATCGGTGGTGGGGGCATCCACGCGGGCTTGGCAACAACAATCGTGTCCATTGGCGGGGCGGACCGGGTGGCCATGCTCCATACCGACGCCAGCAGAAACCCTGCACCCAGGGCGACGAGGATGCGTTGCTCGAATCTCGACATCATCTGTCCTGCCTTCAGCTCCAGAGGACAGTGCCGGTTCAGGAGCACCAGCCGATCAGGCAGCATGCTGGAGGAACGGTTGTTACGAGTCAAGTCCTGAGATTGCATCGAAGGGGGGGCAGCCACCCCGACGGGCTGGTCAGCAGAGCGGCCGGCACCAGCCGGTCGCCGAAGTTCTTGGGCAGGCCGATCCCCTGCCGACGTGGCGCTAGCGCTAGCCGCCGCCGTCAGTACATCTCGTCGGCCGGCACGCTCACCTCGGCCAGGGCGAGGAAGCGCAGTCCATGCCGGTGCCACACGCACCCAGGCTCGGGCATGTTGCGCATCGCGCACCAGTCGCCGCCGGTGAACACCCACATCGACCCATCGGCGATGCCCCGGACATCCTCCCAGTCCCGGGCGCGGCCACAGTCCGGGTTGAGCAGATCGCTCGTCTCCTGATCGGTCAGGAATCTCAGCTGTGGGCGATCCCAGACCTGACCGTCGGCGTCGCGGCGGGTCCAGCGCAGATACCCCACCTCGCCGTCGAAGCCCGCGGTGAACACGTAGTGGTCGTGGAACGAGCGCAGCCAGAGGAAGTGGATCCGCCGCTCGCGCCTGCCCGGCGGGACCTCGCCGGTCTCCCGCAGCAGGTTCTCGCACCAGGCGATGCGCGAATCGCGCCACGGATCGTGGAAGAAGCTCCGCGGAGGCGTCGCGCAGCCGGCGGCCAGCAGGGCGATCGAGACGATGCCGGGAAGCTCGCGGCGCATGGCCGGCGAACGCCTGCCGGTGACCGCGGTTCAGCACCCGCGGGCCGCCTACCCGCGCAGTTCCCGCACCACCGCCATCAGCTCGTCCACCGAGGCCAGCTTGTGGCGGATCTTGCCGCGCTTCTCGCCCTCGCTCAGCTCCCACGCGTCCAGCCGCCGCCAGTCCTCCAGGCTGACCCAGTCGACCTTGCGCTGCCGCAGCAGCGCCGGCAGCTCGCCGGCCTTCGGCACCAGATGCCGGCCGGCCGCCAGGTCCTCGACGATCTTCTCGACGGTGGCCTTGCTGTCCGGGCTGTTGGTGCCGACCAGCCCGGTCGGGCCGCGCTTGGCCCAGCCCACCACGTAGTGGCCCTGCCGCACCTCGCCGCCGACGCCGGTGAGCACGCGGCCATCGACGTTGGGCACGATGCCCTTCTTCGGGTCGAAGGCGAGCCCCGGCACCGCCACGCCGCGGTAGCCGATCGCCTTGAACACCAGATCCACCGGCAGGTCCTCGAACTGGTCGATCGAACGGGGCCGCGGCGTGCCGTTCTGGTCGGGCTCGAGGCGGGCGCGCTGCAGGCGCACGCCCGTCACGCGGCCGTCGGCGCCGGACAGGGACACCGGCGAGACCAGGAAGCGGCAGCGCAGCTTGCGCGGGGCGTGGCCCTCGCCCTTCTGCGCCTGCGCCAGCACGAACGCGGCGGCGCGTTGGGCGGAGCGGGGCTGGGTCTCGAGCCAGGTGGCGCTGAGCGGATCCAGTTCGGCCTCGTCCGGGGTGACGACGACGTCGACCTCGGGCAGTTCGGCGATCTCCTCGATCTCCTTGGGCGAGAACGCCGCCTGCGCCGGGCCGCGGCGGCCGAGCAGGACCACCTCGCGCACGGTGCTGGTCTTCAGCACCGCCAGGGCGTGGTCGGCGAGGTCGGTGTCGGCGAGCGCGTGGGGGTCCTTGAGCAGGATGCGGCTCACGTCCATGGCGACGTTGCCGTTGCCGACGACGGCGACGCGGGTGGCGTTCTGCAGGTCGAACTCGCGGTCGCGGAAGTCCGGGTGGCCGTTGTACCAGCCGACGAACTCGGTGGCGGAATGGACGCCGCGGAGGTCCTCGCCGGGGATGCCGAGCGTGTTGTCGCTCTCGCAGCCGACGGCCCAGACGATCGCGTGGTAGCTGGCCTCGAGGTCCTGGACCTGCACGTCGCGGCCGACCTTGACGTTGCCGAGGAAGCGGTAGCCCGGCAGCTCGGCGGTCTTCTCGTAGACCTTGGCGACGCTCTTGATCTTCTGGTGGTCGGGCGCGACGCCGCCGCGCACGAGGCCGTAGGGCGTCGGCAGGCGATCGAGCATGTCCAGCGCGATGCGGCCCTCGTGCTGCTTGAGCAGGGCCTCGGCGGCGTAGAACGCCGAGGGGCCGGAGCCCACCACGCAGACCCGCAGGGGATTGCCTTCGCTGCCCGGACGGTCGGTCATGGGCGCGGATGATAGGTGGGGCTGGGGCGGGGCGGAACGCGGAGCGCGGTGAAAGGTGCGCAGATCGGCCGGCTGTGGCGGCGTAGGATGCGGCGATGGAACGCGCGCGTCGGGCCGGCGGAACGGGCTTTCCGTGGCAGGAGACGGGCGAGCAGCTCGAGGCGTTCGGCGCGGCGTTCCCCGAGGCCCGCGCCGAGGCCGGCGGGCGCGTGTTCACGGCGGCCGCGGGCGAAGGGCGGCTGCGGCTGCCGTTCGTGCTGCCGGCAGCACGGCCCGGTGAGTCGGCGGCGGCGCTGGCGGCGCGGCTGCCCCTGCGGATCGGCCGGCAGTGCGTGTTCCTGCTGCAGGCAGGTGCCTTGGCGGTGGGTTACTGGGACGAGGACGAGCTGCTGCGGCACCGGGCGCGGAAGCGCTACGTGGTGCGCGGCAGCGGCAAGGCGCAGCCGCGGCACCTGCGGGAGAAGGGGAAGTCGCGCTACGGCTCGCGGCTGCGGCTGCAGAACTGGCGGCGGCTGCTGGCGGACGCCAACCTGACGCTGCGGGAGTACTGGGAGGAGCTGGGTGCGCCGGAGCAGGTGTTCTGGTCGGTGCCGGTGAAGGTCTGGCCCGATCTGGCGGCGGCGCCGCCGGGGCCGCCGTTTCTGCGGGAGGACGGGACGGCGCAGCGGGTGCCGTTCCACGTCCATGTGCCGGTGTTCGCCGAGCTGGAGCGGGTGCGGCGCTCGCTGGCCCGCGGCCGGCTGTGGCTGCCGGAGTGAGCGGCGGCAGGCGGCCTTGGCAGGGGCGGTTCCGGCGTTCCCTCCACCCGGGACCACGGCGCTACCGAAGGTGACGACGAAACCGACACCGACTCGGAGAAGCACATGTTCCATCGCTCCACCTGTCTGCTGGCCGCGGCCCTGGTCGCGCTGGCCTCCTGCAGTGGCGGCGGCAGCAGCAACAATGCCGCGCCCCGCCTGTCCTCGATCCCCCTGCAGTCCGTGACCGGCGGCAGCCAGCTCTCGCTGGACCTGGCCACCTACGTCACCGACCGCGAAGGCGCCAGCCTGACGTATACGGTCACGTCCGGCGGCGGCACGGTGACGGGATCCACCTACACCCAGACGTTCGCGACGATGGGCACCTACACGGTGAACTTCACGGTGGCGGACCCGCTGGGCAAGACCACCACCGGCACGTTCGAGGTCGAGGTGACCAGCGCCAATCTGGCGGCGGTGCGCGTCGACAGCAACGGCCTCGAACTGCTCGACACCGACACCAACCAGTTCGTGTCGCTGGCCGCCAACGGTCCGACGGCGAGCCTGGCCACGACGCTGAGCCAGGGCCAGCTGGTCTATCAGCTGGCGGTGGGCAGCAACAACCAGCTCTGGCTGTTCGACACCTTCACCCGCGGCAAGACGCAGATCGCCAGCACCGCCGGCGGCAGCGTCGACTACCGGGCCAAGACGTCGGATGGGCGGCTGGTGTTCACCACCGGCAGCAACAGCGACACCGACCTGTGGCTGCACAGCCCGGTGAGCGGTCTGACCAAGGAGATCTCGGCCAGCGTCGGCGACATCGAGGGCAACCCGATGGTGAACACCGGCGACCTGGTGTTCTACGAGCGGCAGAACAGCGGCCAGCGCGACATCTACTACTACGACCCGAGCACCGACGACACGACCACGGTGGCCAACGGCGCCACCGAGGAACGGCTGCTGGCGACGCTGCCCAACGGCGCGGTGGTGCTGAGCCGGATCGGCGCCGGCGGCGAGACCGACCTGTTCTACTTCAAGGTGGGCACGGGCCTGGTCGAGATCGGCGCCGACCTGTCGACGACGGTGCAGGGCCAGACCAAGGCCTACGCCGGCCGCACCAGCGACAGCAAGGTCGTGTTCGAGGTGACCGCGGCGGCCAGCATCGACCTCTACATGTGGAATCCGGCCACCGGCCAGAGCCGCGCCATCTCGACCCAGGCCAACGAGGACGAGCGCTTCCTGGCGGTCACCGCCACCGATCTCGTGGTCTACAAGATCGTGGTCGGCACCGACGACGACGACCTGGCGTTCTACTCGTGGGCCGCTGGCGCGGCGACGGTGGTGGCCAACAGCGGCGAGGACGAGGAATACGTCGGCGCGCTGAGCGACGGTGACCTGATCTACCGGCGGCTGAACGGCGGCGACAACTCGTGGGACCTCTACCACTACGACCAGACGGGGCCGGCCACCAACAGCATCGCCGGCATCGGCGCCGACCACTTCGTGTTCGAGGCGGTGCTGAGCAACGACAAGGTCGTCTACCGGCACGCGGCGGCGACGCCGCTGCTGCGGCTCTACAACCCGGCCACGACGTCGAGCAGCACGATCGCCACCGGCAACGCCGTGGCTTTCGTCGCCGCGACGACCGGCGGCGACTTCGTCTACAACCAGACGGTCAGCAGCCAGACCGACCTGTTCCTGTGGGACGAGTCGGCCGGCAGCGTGGTGACCATCAGCAACGCCAGCGGCGACGACGCCTACCAGGGCATCACCGCCGACGGCAAGGTGCTCTACACCCACGTGTTCACGCCGCTCACCAACCGCGACCTGATGCTGTGGAATCCGGCCGGGCCCGCCAGCACGCGCCTCACCGAGGCCGATGCGGTGGGCGCCTACCACGATCACACGGTGCTCGGCGTCTTCAGCGGCACGAAGTGACGGGAGCCGGCCGCGCCCGGCGCGGCCTCGGCGAGCGGGCGGTCGTTCTCCCGGTGGAGCGGGGACGACCGCCCGCGTGCGTTCCTCGCCGGGCTCAGCCGTCGCGGCGGCCGTCGCCGCCGGTGGCCGCCGCCGGTTCCGGGCGCAGCGGCCGCACCCAGAGATTGCGGTAGCGCACGGCGTCGCCGTGGTCCTGCAGCCGGATCGGACCGGTTGTCGCGTGCGGCGTGTACTTCGGCAGCGAACGGTGGGCGGTGGGGCCGAGCAGGGCCTGGCGGTGGTGCAGCAGCACGCCGTTGTGGATCACCGTCACGCAGGCCGGCGTCACCAGCTGGCCGTCGTCGCCGAAGCGCGGCGCCTCGAACACGATGTCGTAGGTCTGCCACTCGCCCGGCGCGCGGCTGGCGTTGCAGAGCGGCGGGAACTGGCCGTAGAGCGCGCCGCACTGGCCGTCGGCGTAGGTGGCGCTGCCGAACGAGTCGAGCACCTGCACCTCGTAGCGGCCCATCAGGAACACGCCGCTGTTGCCGCGGCCCTGGCCCTCGCCCTTCGCCGGCAGGGGCGTGGCGAACTCGACGTGGAGCTGGCAGTCGCCGAAGTGGGCGGCGGTCTCGATGTCGCCGGTGCCGTTGACGGTCATGGCGCCGTCGGCGACCGCCCAGCGCGCCTCGCCGCGGCGGCCGCGCCAGCCCTTCAGGTCGGTGCCGTCGAACAGGACCGTCGCGGCCGCCGGTGCCGGCACCGGCGCGCCGGCGGGGCCCGGGGTCACCACCGGCGGATAGGGGCGATCGGCGTCGTGCACGCGGAAGGCCTGGTCGGGGAGCTGCGGCGTGTCGCGGTAGCCCGGCCGTTCCTGGCCCGGGGTGGGCGCGCCGAGCAGGCAGAGGGCGGAGGCGAGGAGGGGAACGCAGCGGTTCGGGCGCATCGCCGCAGCGTAGCGTCCGCCGACGGCTCAATCGCCACCGGGCCGCGGCCCCGATCGCCGCGCCGCCAGCTGCGCGCCGAGCGGCAGCACCGCCGGCGGCGCGTGGCTGCGGATCGCGTCCTCCAGGAGCACGCAGGTGGCGGGATCGACGGCCTCCGGGTCGGTGATGGCGGCGCGCGCCAGCCGGGCGACCCCCGGCCACAGGGTCGGCTCGCTGGGCCGTTCGTGCACGAGGCGCAGGTAGGGCGCGCCGTCGCGCAGGAGGTCCGCCAGCGGGCCCGCCGCACGTTCCCGGGCCAGGTCGAGGCGGAAGTCGGCGGCGGCGGGCGGTGGGGGCGGCGGCGGCTGCCCGAGCCACCAGCCGGCGGCCGCGGCGGCCAGGAAGGCCAGCACCAGGATGGCTGCGGCCCACAGGCGGCGCGGCGGGTTCTCGAGGGCTGGGACACCCGGCGGCAGGGCGTAGGGGGCGGGATCGGGAAGCGGTTCGGCGAGCGGCATGGTTGTGACTCCCAGGTGCGAGGTCCGGCGCTCCGCGATCGGGTGCGCCGGTGGGTTGCCGATCCGGCAGGCTGGCGAAGCCCTTGGCTCGATCAACCAACGGGCCGGATTGGAGCGATTCTTGACGATCTGTCAAGTCTCCCTCTCCCGATTGCCCGGCTGGGGCTTCCTCGCGGTGGGGGTGGACCGGAGAATGCCCGCCGGTTTCGTCCGGTCGTCTTGACACCCGCGCACAGGCTTTGACCGATCTTGCCCAGGATCCCGGCGCGCCCCGCCCCCTAGCCCAGGTCTTCGCCGCCCGCCTCCGCGAGCTGCGCGCCCGGTTCCAGGTGACCCAGGACGATGTCGCCCAGCGCATCGGCTGCCATGAGTCCGCCGTGTCCCGGTGGGAGAACGGCAACCGCTTCCCGACGCCGGAGGACCTGGTGGCCCTCTCGGACATGTTCCGGGTGAGCGTCGACTTCCTGCTGGGCAAGCCGGTCCAGTACCTGCCCCAGGGAGCTGCCCTGGTGGACCAGGACCTGCTGGACCGGCTGGATGCCTGCGAGAACCCGACGGAGTTCGAGGCCCTGCTGCTGGAGCACGAGGAGCAGGCCGTCTGGCTGCCGGTGCCGCCGGGCGCGGTGGTGGTGTCGGTGCAGGACGCCATGCGGCGGGCGCGCAAGGTCGCCGACAAGTTCAAGCAGAGCCGGAACGCCGACCGCCTGTTCCGGCCGCGCGGATAGGCGCTCGCCGGGGCCGGGGGCACAATCGGCCCCATGCGCCGCCTGCCCCCGGTCGTCCTGTTCCTGGCGTTGCTGTCCGCCGCCGCCTGGTCGCCGGCGCCGCTGCCCGCCCAGGGCAGCGGTTGCATCCACGGCGCCGGCCCGGAGAGCGTCTTCGCCGGTCAGCCCTGGCCCGCCGGCACGGTCCCCTACGCGTTCGACGCCGCGGTGACGCCGCCGCAGCAGGGCGCCCTGCGGGCGGCGATGCTCGAGATCGAGGCGGTGGCGAACGTCCGCTTCGTCCCGCGTACCACCGAGGCGGACCACCTGCTGGTCCGGGCGTCGACCATCGACAGCTCGGCGGTCGGGCGGTCCGGCGGGCCGCAGCTCCTGCATGTGGCGAGCTGGGGCCAGCGCTTCGTCATGGTGCACTCGCTGCTGCACGCGCTGGGCTTCTGGCACGAGCACCAGCGGCCGGACCGCGACCAGTTCGTGCAGGTGCAGCAGCAGAACGTCGATCCGCTGCGCGCCCACGACTTCCAGATCGTGCCGACCGGCAACACCCAGGGCTCGGCCTACGACTTCGACTCGCTGCTGCACTTCGCCGCCAGCGAGGGCTCCGCGAACGCGCAGCCGACGCTGATCGTGCTGGCGCCGAACCAGCAGTGGCAGGGCCAGATCGGCCAGCGCACCCATCTGAGCCAGGGCGACCGGCGCGGGCTGCGCCTTGCCTACGGCTCGGCGGTGCCGCCGACGCTCACCGCGCTGTCGCCGCCGAGCGTTCCGTCGGCGCAGCCCGGCGCCATCGTCGCCACGGGGCTGCTGCTCGACGAGGTCACCAGCGTGCTGCTGAACGGCGTGCAGGTGCCGTTCACCGTGCTCGGCGAGACCCAGCTCCGCTTCACGCCGCAGCCGAACCAGATCCTCGGACCGCTGCCGGTGACGGTGGTGAGTCGCACCGGCGCCAGCAACGCCCTGCCGTTGACCTTCACCGGCTCGCCGGTGCCGCTGCTGACGATGCCGGGCATCCTGCTGCGCGGCGCGTTCCAGAACCAGGTGCGCATCGCCACCGAC
>CAZMGG010000109.1:0-12025 GCA_964565715.1 uncultured candidatus Brocadiaceae bacterium
CCGGCGAAGATCCGGCCATGAAGCCGAGGCTCCCCCACCTCCTCCTGGTCCCGCTGCTGGCCACCACCCTCCAGGCCCAGGAGGCTTCCCCACCACCGCAGCCGCCCCAGGACCCGGTCGCCGCCAAGGACCTGCAGCGCGCGGCGGCCGCACGGCTCGAACTGCTGCGGCAGTGGACCTGGGGCGAGGACGGCGCGCCGTCGCTGGCCGCCACGGCGGCCGGCCCGCAGATTCCGCGGCTGCACTTCCGCGGCGACGGCAAGGCGCTCGCCGTGTTCGTCGCGCGCGCCACCCACGTCGTGCCCGTCACCGAGGGCGCGTTCGCGCCGCTGGAAGTGCCCGCCGCGACCACGGTACAGGGCCCGGCACAGCAGGGCTTCCTCGCGGCGGGCAATGCCGGCGCACGGCTGCTGCTGCCCGAGGCCGAGCCGCGGGATCTCGGGCTCGAACTGCCGCGCGGCGCCACGGCGTTCCCTTCGCCGGTGAGCGAGCACCTGCTGGCGGTCGGCATCGATCCGAACCGGCAGATGCAGGCCGATCTGTGGGCCTACGGCGGCGACCAGCCGGGCGCGGCAATCCGGCTGGAGCCGCCGGAAGGCAACCAGCTCCGCGCCAGCGCGGCGGCGTGGAGCCCCGATGGCCAGCGGCTGGCGGTGACCTGGGCGGCGCTGACGTCGGGCTCGCGCAAGTGCGTGGCCATCGACGTGTGCGGCCTCGACGGCAAGCTGCAGCGCCGCATCGCGCTCGAGCCGCAGGGTTGGATCACCACGCTGGACTTCGGCTTCGACGGTCGCGCCCTGGTGTGGGCCGACGACCGCCTGCACCGGACCACGGTGGCCGAGGGCGCGGTGCAGGATGGCCCGGCGGCGCTGCTGCTGCTGTGGGCCACCGTCGACCCGGTGGTCGCCGTGTCGGTGGACAAGGACGGCATCGCGTTGTGGGACGGCAACCGGCTGCAGCAGGCGAGCCGCGTGCCAGCCGAGGAACCGGCGCTGCAGGTGCGGAACCGCGGCGTCGGCCCGATCCTCGGCGCCGCGATCGCGCCGAAGCGGGACCTGCTGGCGGTGGCCACGGTGCAGGGACTGCGGCTCTACCGGCTGCGGCCGTAGGCCGGGACGGAACTCAGCCGCCGGTCGACGCCGTCTCGGCTTCCTGCACCGCCCGGTCCGGATCCACCGCCTGGTCGACGGTCAGCTTCGGCCGCGCCTGGAACTCCGCCTGGCGGATCGGACAGTCGCGCAGGTCGCATTCGCCGCAGTGCGCACGGCGGCACGGGTCGGTGTGGAACTCGAGCTCGCCGGCAACGCCGACCCGTTCGATCACCCGTTCGGCCACCGCCTCGGCCAGGTCGTGAGCCCGCTCGACGGTCCAGAACTCCGGCACGACGAGGTGGGCGCTCACGTGGTGGAAGCGGCCGGCGCGGATCGCGCGCAGGTTGTGCACCGAGATGACGCCGCGGCCGATCTCGTCCTGCAGTTGCTCGACCAGGCGGGCCAGCAGTTCCGGATCCTCCTCGTCGAGCAGGCCGCCGGCGGCGTGGCGGACGAGCGCGAAGCCCGCCACCAGCAGGTGCAGCGCCACCAGGGCGGCGATCAGCGGATCGAGCCACCAGATGCCGGTGGCCATGGCGACCAGCAGGCCGCCGACGACGCCGGCGCTGGTCCAGAAGTCGGCGATCAGGTGCTTGCCGTCGGCCACCAGGGCGAGCGAGTCGTGGGTCCGGCCGCTGCGCACCAGGAACAGGCCGAGCAGCAGGTTGGCGACGCCGGCGCCGGCCACCAGGAGGAGGCCGGTGCTCAGCTCGTGCGGCAGTTCGTGGCGCTGGAAGCCGAGCCAGGCCTCCCACAGCACCAGCACGCCGGCGAACACGATCAGGCCGCCCTCGAACGCGGCGGTGAAGAACTCGATCTTGCCGTGGCCGTAGGGGTGGTTGCGGTCGGCGGGCATCTGCGCGAACAGCAGGCTGCCGAGCATGAAGACCGCGGCGACGACGTTGACGATGGACTCCATCGCGTCCGACAGCACCGCCGAGCTGCCGGTGAGCTGCCAGGCGTAGAACTTCACCGCCAGCAGCACGACGGCGACGACGAACGACAGCATGCCGGCGCGCAGCCGGTTGCGGGCGCTGTCGGCTGCCAGGTCGTGCGGGTGTCCGTGGCCCATCGTCGGGCGGGGATCGTAGCCGCTGCGCTGTCGGAACTCAGCCTTCGTGCACGCAGCGCAGGGCGGCGTAGACCCAGGGATAGTGCGGCTGGAACCAGTTGCGGAAGCTGCGCCGCAGGAGCGCCACGTCGGTCACCGGGCTGCCGCCCTTCAGCACGAAGTGGCGGCCGTCGAAGAAGTCGGCGGAGTAGCCGGGGTAGAACGGCAGGGGCCGGAAGCCCGGGAAGGGTGCGAACGGCGTGCGGGTCCACTGCCAGCCATTGCCGACGAGGCCGTGCACGCCGAACGCGCTCTGGCCCTGGGGGTGCGCGTCCACCGGCGCCGGATCGGCGAGGACACGGCCGAAGTTGCCGTGCAGGCCAGGCCGCGGCGGCGCACCGCCCCAGGGGAACGGCCGCTCGCCGCCGGCGGGCGTGCCCAGCGCCGCCCGATGCCACTGCGCCTCGGTGGGCAGCCGCAGGCCGCGCCAGCGGGCGTAGGCGCTGGCCTCGGCGTGGCTCACCCAGACCGGCCAGTGCGGCGGCAGCGGCACTTCGCCGAACATGGCGCGCAGGCGGAAGCCCTCGGCGTGCGGCCGCCAGAAGGCCGGATGCTGGCGGCCAAGGCGGAAGGCCTGGTCGGCCTCGTCCCACAGCGCGGCCTCGCGGTAGCCGCCGGCGGTCATGAACCCGAGCCAGTCGGCGTTGGTCACCGCGTGCCGTTCGATGGCGAAGGCCGGAACGAAGACGCGATGCTCGTCGAACTCGTTGTCCCAGGCCGGATGTGCCGCCGGTCCGCGCCGGCGGCCGAGGGTCGCGTGACCGGCTGGGATCGCCACCAGGTCGCGGTCCGGGGCGCGGCCTCCGGCGACGGTCGGCACGGGACCCGGAGCCAGGCATTCGAGCGGCAGCTGGTGCAGCAGGTAGGCCAGCGTCTCCTGGTGCATGGTGCGGTGCTCCAGCGCGATCCAGGCCGCGTGGCCATCCTGCAGCCAGCCGGTGAAGGGCGCAGTGGCCAGCACGCGATCGACGTCGGCGCGCAGTTCCCGGCCCCAGGCGCGGATCGCCGCCACGTCCGGCCAGTCGTCGGGCTGATCGTCGGGCAGGCCGCCGTCCAGCGGGTCGATGCCGAACGCGAACAGGCGCTCCCAGTCCGGCCGGCGCGACGGCGCGCCGGTGCCGTCGCGCACCAGGAGGTTCCAGTCGAAGGCCTCGAGGTGGCCGAGGTAGAAGACCAGGCGGTGGCGCTCGGCGATCGGCCGGGCCAGGAAGGCCGGTGGCAGCAGGCAGTCGAAGATCCGGTCGGTGCGTGAGCGGGTTCCGGCGATCCGTTCCAGTAGCTGGCTTCGGAGCAGATCAGTTGGCATGCCGGCCTTGCTGCAATTCAACGGCCGGGTGACAGCAGGATGGCGTTCAAGAGCAGCAGGTTGAGTCCCTGCGCGAAGGCTCGCACGTTGGGATCCTCGGCGAAGGCCACCACGTGGCCCTTGCCGTGGGGCTGGTGCACCAGGAAGGCCTTCCTGGCGAGCTGTTTCCGTGCCGCCTCCCAGGTGAAGCCCGCCGTCACCAGCCTGTCCTCCTGCTCGTAGACCGCGACATTGGTGCCCTGGTCGAGCTTGAGCGGCGGATAGATCGCGTTGGACTCGTTGACGACGAACGCGCGATCCTCGTAGCCGAACGCCAACCAGTGCTCGGAGTCCAACGTGACGGTCAGGATGGCGCCCGGCGTGCTGGGCGGCGGCTCCTTCTCGGGCTGGATCGCCCTCTCGTAGTCGAATGGCTCCGCCGGCTTCGCCGCGGGCTTCTCGGCCGGCTTCTCACCGGCCTGCTCACCAGGCTTCTCGCCGGGCTTCTCACCGGGCTCTTCCTTGCCCTCGGGTTTCTGCCGGTCCTCCGGCGCCACCGCCAGCAGCTTGACGCCCTCCTCGCCGAGCCAGCGCGTCGAGCCGCCCATCGTCACCAGCACGCCGCCGCGCCGCACCCACTGCGCGATCCGTTCGGCGCCGCCCTTGCCGATCACCGCGCCGAAGCCGCCGCCGTCGGGCAGCACCAGCACCGTGTAGCGATCCAGATCGGCCGAACCGAGCTGGTGGGTGCGCAGCAGCGTCACCGGCAGTCCGTAGCGCTGCTCCAGCAGGAAGCGCGCCCAGCCCGCGGAGTTGGCGTTGCAGGGCCGATCCCAGGCGAGCGCGACCTTGGGCGGCTCGATCGGCAGCACTTTGTTCGAGCCGAGCGAGATGCCATCGTCGACCCAGGCGCTGTCGACGCCCTGCACCTGCACGCGATGCCGCACCGCCGCCTCGCGCACCTGCCGGTGCAGGTCGGGACCGTTCGGGTGGACGCGCACCACCACCGAACCCGGCGGGAAGCGCCGGCCGTCGATGGTGAAGGCCTCGTCGGCCTGCCGGCACAGCACGCCCTGCCGCAGCAGGTCGACCAGCATCGCGGCGCTGCCGTTGCCGTCCCACGGCAGCAGCCAGGCCACTTTCGGGTCGGCGTCGGGCAGCGCCACGGCCACCAGCGGCTCGTCGCCCGCGAGCAGCCGCAGTTCGCCCTGGCTCGCTGCCCCGCAGGGCCAGCACTCGACGCCATACAGCAGCGGCAGCGACCACGCCGTCAGGTCGTAGAACTCGGTGTCCTTGCGGCGGCTCTCCCGCGCCTTCTGCCGCGCGAGGAACGCCGCGTCCATCTCCTGGTGCCGGCTCAGCAGCACCGTGGCGAGGCGCTTGCCCGGCTGCGCCAGGCGCACCACGTAGCTGCCGGCGGGGAACGTCTGCGCCGAGGCTTCGCCGCCGAGGTACGGCACCGCCGCCGTGTTCTGCAGTTCACCGGCTGCCCGATGCACCTCCAGGCCCTGGGCCCGCAGGCTCTGGACCAGCTCCGCCAGACGACCGCGATCGCCCCGGTCCGGCAGCACGAATTCGCGCACCGGCCCGGTGGCGCCCTCCTGCACCGCCGAACGCCGGTAGTCGAGGAAGCCCTGCAGCGCCTCCTGGCGCCCGCGCGCCGCCGTCTCGCAGGTGGCGAGCGAGGCGATGAAGTGGTGCCGCACCGCCTGGCGATACTCCAGCACGGTCTCGTCCTTGCGCCGGAACAGCAGGCCGCGCGGCGATCCCTGTTCGTAGGTCATGCCGATGCTGCCGTGATAGGTCGGCCAGCCGTCGCCGTAGCCGGGATAGAACGAGTCGTAGTCCTCGCGCACGAAGTACGCGAAACCGAAGCGGTCGAACCAGGCGGCATTGTTGCGGCCATACCGTTCGAGCCACTGCCGCTGGCCGGCGGTGATCTCCGGATTGATCGGCAGCGCCGGCGGCGCAAAGTAGTAGGTGCTGTTGCCGCCCATTTCGTGCAGGTCGGCGTAGACCACCGGCCACCATTCCTGCAGCAGGGCCACCCGCGCCCGGGTCTCGGGCTGGCTCATGGCGAACCAGTCCCGGTTCATGTCGAACAGGTAATGATTGGTGCGCCCGCCGGGCCAGGGTTGATTGTGCTCGGCGGCATCCGGCTCGGCGTCGGGCCAGCGGCCGCGGGTCTGCCGGTAGTGGTGCACGAAGCGGTCGCGGCCGTCGGGATTGGCCAGCGGGTCGATCAGGACGATGGCCTGATCGAGGATCGTGCCGACCAGCGGATCGTCCACCGCCGCCGCCAGGTGGTAGCCCAGCAGCAGCCCGGCGTCGCTGCCGGAGATCTCGTCGCCGTGCACGGTGTAGGCGAGCATGGCGACCGCCGGCAGGCCGGCGACCAGATCGCGGGCGGCCGTCTGGTCGAGCCGGCGCGGATCGGCGAGCCGCTGCATCCCGGCCTTCACCTCGGCGAGCCGCTGCAGGTTCTGCGGGCTCGACACCGCGAGATACAGCAGGGTGCGGTTCTCCCAGGTGCGGCCGTATTCGAACACCGCGACCCGGTCGGAGCGCTCGGCCAGCGCCCGGGCGTAGCGTTCGATCTCGGCGTGCGAGCTGATCTCGGTGCCCCAGTCGTGACCGACGATCTGCTGCAGGGTCGGCACCGCGGCGTCGTGGCGGACGCCGGGCAGGAACGGGAACTCCTGGGCGGCAATGCCGCCGGCCAGGACCAGGGGGACGAGGAGCGTGCGCATCGGGCGGCGCGCACTGTAGCCGCGACGGCCCGCAGCTCCCACCGCGCCGGCGTCAGCGGCGCCGCTGCGGACTGCGGGCGACGCCTCTCAGAACGCCCCGATCGTCAGCGCGAGTCCGTTCGAGCCGCTGATCTGCGTGATGTCACCGGCCGCGCCGAGTTCGATCTGCAGGACCTGGTGGTTCACCACCAGCCCGGCGATCGCCACCGTTCCAGGCAGCACGAACTGACTGCTGACACTGCCGACGCCGGGTGGGAGCAGCAGCACCGCATCCGGGCTTGCGAGCAGGTGGCAGCCCACTCCGCCGGCAGGATGGAACGACGCCAACGCGGTGCCCGGCGACGCGAAGCCGAGCAGGCCGAAACAGGGCGGGTTCGCCGCGATCCCCGTGCAGGTCGCGTGGAACGTGCCACCGGCCCACGGCAGGCTGCTCGGCGTCAGCACCATCGGGCCCGCCGCGCTGCTGCAGCCGGAACCAAGGGGCGCTGCGACCGCTGGGCACGGCGTGGTCAGTCGCGCGAGACCGAGGGCGACGCGACCGCCTGCCACCCGGAAGGTCCCGCCGACGATCAGGTCGCCGGAAGGCGACGTCGCGAAGTCCGCGACCAGCCGATCCGTGCCCCCGCCGAACGCCGACCAGGACGTGCCGTTCCAGCGGGCGAGGCGGTGGGCGCTCACCCCACCCGCCGTCGTGAAGTCACCTCCCGCCACCAGGTCGCCGTTGGGAAGTCGTGCGAGTGCCGCGACCCTGCCGTTCGTGCCGGCGCCGAGGGGCAGCCATGCGCTGCCGTTCCAGCGCGCGATGCAGCTCGCACCGGAACTCGTGGCGAAGTCACCACCGGCGACGATCTCGCCCGTGGCCAGCATCACGAATGTCTCCACATAGGCGCCGGTGATGCCCGGCAGCGCCGACCACGTCGCGCCATTCCATCGTGCGACGTTGGTGGCAGGGACGCCCCCCGCCCGCCGGTGGTGGTGAACTCGCCGCCGGCGACGAGGTCGCCGGTGGGGAGCCAGCTCAGCGTGCGGACGATGGAATCGAAGCCAACGCCGAGTGACGACCACGACGCGCCGTTCCACCGCGCGACCCGACCCGTGCTCCCCCACGCGGCGGTGAAGCCGCTGCCGGCGATGACGTCACCGTTGGCGGCGGTCGTGAGCGCCTCGACGGCACCACCGCTGGTGATGCCCGCGCCGAGCGGCGACCATGCCGTGCCATTCCAGCGGGCGATGTTGTTGGCGCTCACGCCCCCCGCCATGAGAAACCACCCGCCAGCAACCAGGTCGCCACCGGACAGGGTCGTGAGCGAATAGACGGCGCCGGAGGTGCCCGAGCCGAGCGCCGACCACGAGGTCCCGTCCCAGCGAGCGATGCTGGGGGCCGACACGGATCCCGCCCACGCGAAGTTGCCTCCGGCCACGAGGTCGCCATTGGGCAACGTGGTCAAGGCGTAGGCCCCCACCCCGTAGGCCCAGGCCTGCAATCCGGCGCCGAGCGGCGACCACGACGTGCCATCCCACTTCGCGATGCGCGCAGCACTCACGCCACCTGCGGTCATGAAGTCGCCGGCAGCCACGAGATCGCCGTTGGGCATCACCTGGAGGGCCCGGATCACGTCGTCCATGCCTGCCCCGAAGGCTGCGGACCAGGTGCCCGTCGCCGGATCCCATGCCGCGATGCGGTTCGCTGGCACGGTGCCAGCCAGCGCGAACCCTCCTGCCACGACCAGCCGCGGCGCAGCCGGGCCCGAGCCATCGGGATCCCACATGGTCGAGGCGAACACCCCGCTGTCGACCCCGGGTACGCCATTGCCAGGAAGCCACTCGTTCGTGCATTGCGCCGCTGCCGGAGCCGAGAGCACCGCCGCCAGGAACAGGAATCGGCGAAGCGCACACACCATTCCTCGATGATGACCCGGATGACCGATGGGGGACAGCCCCTGATGACGTTGGCCGGCGCGCCGCCGGCCACCACGTCGATGGCGCAGTCGGGACCGTGGGCGGAGGACAGTCTGGCCCTGGCCCGGGCCGGCAACCGGCACGATCGGCCCCCAACCCGCGGTCACCCCTCACCCGGCGGCGCCGCCAGCCGCTGCAGCCGCCGCATCGCCGAGGCGAACGACCGCCGCACGCTGCTGCGATCGCGCCCCAGCGCGCGGGCGGCGGCATGGAAGCTCCCCGTCCGCCGCACCGCTCGCACCGTGCGCCGCTGGGATTCCGTCAGGATCCAGCCGTGCCTTCTGAGCCAGGCGTCCAGTTCGATCCCGCCGTGCTGCGCGGCCGCGGCCGGTCCCGCCGCCTGTTTCGTGACCCCGGCGCATTCCAGCGATCGTGTGATCGGGCGCCGGCGCTGCTCCTCCGCGAAGCGTCGCGCCACCACGTCCCCCCAACCCGCGGGGTGCTCGATCACTCCGCCGGTCAGGACGTGCTGCAGGTACGCGGCGGTGGTGTGTTCGACCGCTGCCTCCGCCACCGGGCCTGTCTCGGCTCGCACCGCTGCACGGGCCGCCTTCTCGACGACCGCGAGGTCCCGCTGCATCCGCTCCGGATCGATATCGGGTCGGCTGGCATCAGGCATGGGCATCCTCCGGAAGGCGACAATGCTACTGGCCGCGGAACAGGCGACAAGTGACGCTCACTGCCGCCTTGCCCGGCGCCGCCCGCGCCGCTCCGATGCGCTCATGCCGGCGATCCCCGCCCTCGCGTTGCTCCCCCTCCTCCTCAACGCCCCCGGCGACACGCCGCCGCCGGGGCCGCCGTGGCGCCTCACCTACGCCGAGGCACGGACCGCGGCGCTGGCCGCGGGCCAGCCGGTGTTCGTCTACTTCACCAAGACCCATTGACCCGCCTGCACGCCGCTGGACCAGCAGTTGCTGCCGTCCAAGGAACTGGCGCCGTGGTACGGCAAGGTCACCTGGCTGTTCGTCACGCGCAACTTCAAGAGCGACGCGAAGGACCTGGAGGCCCTGCGCAGCCATGATCGCTTCGGCGTGACCTCGTGGCCACAGATGCTGGCGTTCGATCCGCGCGACGACGCGGTGCTCACCGAGATGCCGCGCGACCTGCAGGGCTTCCAGAAGGCGCTGGACCGGGCCATGGCGGCGATGCAGCAACGCACGCCGGCGGTGCCGCCGGCGCGCAGCAGCGCGCTGCCGGCCACGGCCCAGGGGCCGCTGGCGGCGCTGGCCGCGGCCGAGGCCCATGCCCGGGCGCTCGCCCTGGAGGAACTCGCCGCGGCCCCGCCGCCGCTGCCGGACCCGGTGCGGGAGCAGGTGCTGGCCATGCTGCTCGACGAGGGCGAGGACTTCGTGGTGCGGGTGCGCGCCCTGCGGCTGCTCGCCGGCACGGCGCCCGAGCTGGTGAGCGCCCGCGCCGCGCCGCTGCTGGGCGTCGCCAACGATCCGTTCCGCTTCCAGGTGCTGAGCCTGATCGAGAAGCACCCCAATCCCGGACTGGCGCCGCTGCTGGCGCGCATGTTCGCGGGCGCCGGCGAGGCGGTGCCGAGCCGCAATCCCAACGTGCTGCGGATCCACCTGGCGAAGTGCCTCGGTGCTTCGGGCGACGGCGCCGCGGTGACGGCGATGGAGCCGGTGGCGCGGGCGGCGGATCCGCGCAATGGGCTCACCCGCGCGGTACTGCAGGCGCTCGGCCAGCTCGGCGCCCGGCTGCCGCAGGAGAAGGCGGCCGTGCTGGACGTGCTGGGCGCGGCGTTGCCGCCGGCGCTGCCGCAGGACGCCGAGCCGGCCGAGACGCGCCGCCACCTGCACGTGGTGACGGGCGTGCTGGAGGCCTTCGCGCTGGCCTCGGGCGAGGCGGCGCCGGCCCTGCCGAAGTCGTGGGGCGCGGCCGAGCGCGCGGCGCTGCAGAAGGCCCTGGCCCGCTGACGCATGGACCTGCAGGCCTTCGTCGCCCGCCACCGCGAGCTGCTGCAGCAGGAACGCGACGCCGAGGTGGCGCAGGTGCGCGACCTGCTGCAGCACTGCAGCGAGGCCGAACTGGAGGAACGCGGCGTGCTGCTGCGCCGCCTGCAGGTGGCGGACCTGCAGCCGGCGTTCGGCGGCAGCCTCGAGGCGGTGCTGCAGCCCACCCGCACCGCCGAGCTGCCCGAGCACCGCTTCCAGGTCGGCGACGTGGTCGGGCTCGCCGGCCACGGCGAGGGCGCCGGCGCCGGCACCGCCGCCACCGGCGTGCTGACCCGGGTGCGGCGGGACCAGCTCATCGTCTGCCTCGACGATCCCGACGCCGAGCTGCCGCCGCTCCTGCGGCTGGACCGGCTGGCGCCCGACATCACGTTCCGCCGCCTGCAGGCGGGCCTGCGCCAGCTCGGCGAGCCGAAGCCGGGGCCGGCGCAGCGGCTGCGCGACGTCTGCTTCCACGCCCGCCCGCCGGGCTTCGGTACGCGGCCGGCGGACGCCGAGATCACCTGGTGCAACCCGGACCTCGATCCTTCGCAGCGGGCCGCGGTGCTGCACGCGCTGCGCGCCGAGGACATCGCGGTGATCCACGGCCCGCCGGGCACCGGCAAGACCACCGCCGTGGTGGAACTGATCCAGCAGGCGGTGCAGCGTGGCCTGCGGGTGCTGGCCAGCGCGCCATCCAACGTCGCGGTCGACAACCTGACCGAACGGCTGGCCAGGCGCGGGCTGCCGATCGTGCGGATCGGCCATCCGGCGCGGCTGCTGCCGGCGGTGCGCGACCATGCGCTGGCGGCCCTGGTCGAGCAGGCCACCGAGCACAAGGCCGTGCGCGAACTGCGCCGCGAGATGCAGGACCTGCAGCGCCGGCTCGGCCGGGCGACGGCGCGGGCCGAACGGGCGGAACTGCGCGGGGAACTGCGCGCGCTGCGGGCGGCCGAGCGCGACCTGTCCCGGGCCACGGTGCAGGGCGTGCTGGACGGCGCCCGGGTCGTGCTCTGCACGACGACCGGGGCCGCCGATGCGGTGCTCGGCGAGCGCACCTTCGATCTGGTGGTGCTCGACGAGGCGGCGCAGGCGCTGGAGGCCGCGGCCTGGCTGCCGCTCCTGCGCGGCGAACGCGCGGTGCTGGCCGGCGACCACTGGCAGCTCGCACCGACGGTGCTGTCCGAGGCGGCCGCCCGCGCCGGCCTCTCGACGACGCTGATGGAACGGCTGGCGCTGGGCCCGATCGGCGCCGCGGTGACGCGCATGCTGACCACCCAGTACCGCATGCACCGCGCGATCATGGGCTGGTCGTCGGCGCGGCTCTACGACGGGGAGCTGCGGGCGGCAGCGGCGGTGGCGGAGCACCTGCTGGCCGACCTGGCGGGGGTCGCCGATGCCGCCGGCATGCGCGAACCGCTGGTGTGGCTCGACACGGCGGGCTGCGGCCACGAGGAGACGCCGGGCGACGAGGACGGCAGCAAGAGCAACCCCGGCGAGGCCTTGCTGGTGGCGCGGCACGTGCGGGACCTGCTGGCCGGTGGCGTGCCGGCCGCCGACGTGGCGGTGATCACGCCCTACCGGGCGCAGGTGCGACTGCTGCGCGAGCTGCTGGCGCCGCACCCGGAGCTCGAGATTGGCACGGTCGACGGCCTGCAGGGCCGCGAGAAGGAGGCTGTCGTGCTGTCGCTGGTGCGCAGCAACGACGACCTGGAGATCGGCTTCCTGCGCGAGATCCGCCGCCTCAACGTGGCGGTGACCCGCGCCCGCCGGCACCTGTGCATCGTCGGCGACTCCGCCACCCTGGCCGTCGATCCGGACCTGGGCGGGCTGCTCGCGCACTGCGGCGAGCACGGCGTCCACCGCAGCGCCTTCGAGCTGGGCCCGGA